>JBHEMD010000023.1:0-6513 GCA_046262735.1 Chthoniobacterales bacterium
GTGCATAGTGAGCGCCTCGACAGAGCGAGGCGGCTACAGGGCCGCGAAATTTCTTTGACACGCAGGGGCGCAGGGCTAGTTTGCCGGTGCTTTTTGCGGGAACGAAGCGGTCCCATGGTCGTTCAAATGCAAATTTGACGCGGCTCTGGGACTTTTAGTTCTGTAGCGGGAAGCGAAACCGGTTCATCCCGCGCCTGCGGGGCGAGCATCGAGATGACGAAGAGCGGCCCATGTAGCTCAGTTGGCAGAGCACGTCCTTGGTAAGGACGAGGTCACCGGTTCAATCCCGGTCATGGGCTCGAGTTTGAGCTCGCAGCCGGGTGACAGTTGGATTGAAAGACGTAGTTTACTTCAAGAAGGAGAACCCAAATGGCTAAAGAAGCATTTAAACGCGATAAACCGCACGTGAACGTCGGCACGATTGGTCACGTTGACCATGGCAAGACCACGCTCACGGCTGCGATCACCAGTGTGCTCTCGAAAAAAGGCATGGCCGAAGTGCGCGCCTACGAATCGATCGACAACGCGCCCGAGGAAAAAGAGCGCGGCATCACCATCAATACGGCGCACGTGGAATATCAAAGCGAGAAGCGCCATTACGCCCACGTCGATTGCCCGGGCCACGCCGACTACGTCAAAAACATGATCACCGGTGCAGCCCAGATGGACGGCGCGATCCTGGTCGTGAGCGCGGCCGACGGCCCCATGCCCCAGACGCGCGAGCACATCCTGCTCGCCCGCCAGGTCGGTGTGCCCTCGATTGTCGTCTTCCTGAACAAGGTCGACATGGTCGACGACCCCGAGCTTCTCGATCTTGTCGAGATGGAGGTGCGCGATCTCCTCACGCAATACGAATTTCCGGGCGATAAAATCCCGATTGTGAAAGGCAGCGCCCTCAAGGCGCTCAACGGCGACGCTGAAGCGGAGAAGCAGGTGCTCGCTCTGGTCGAAGCGATCGACGATTACATCCCGGTTCCGGAGCGACCGGTCGATCAACCCTTCCTCATGCCGATCGAGGACGTGTTCAATATTGAAGGCCGCGGCACCGTCGCGACCGGTCGTGTCGAGCGCGGCGTTCTCAAGAAAATGGAAGAAGTCGAACTCGTCGGCATCAAGGCTACGGCCAAAACTGTTGCGACCGACATCGAAATGTTCCGCAAACTTCTCGATGAAGCACGCGCCGGCGATAATGTCGGTGTGCTTTTGCGCGGTCTGAAGAAGGAAGAGGTCGAGCGCGGCCAGGTCATTGCCAAGCCCGGCTCAATCACGCCCCACAAAAAGTTTAAGGCGGAAGTTTACGTGCTGAGCAAGGAGGAAGGCGGCCGGCACACGCCGTTTTTCACTAATTATCGGCCACAATTTTATTTCCGGACGACCGATGTCACCGGGGCGGTAAAATTGCCGGATGGCGTGGAAATGGTTATGCCCGGCGACAACATCGCGATCGAAGTCGAACTTGGCCAGCCCATTGCGATGGAGAAGACAATTCGGTTCGCGATCCGCGAGGGCGGCAAGACCGTCGGCGCGGGTCGCGTAAGCGATATTCTGGATTAAATTGTTGTCTTACTCTTTCTCTTGATCGACAGGAGCGGGAGCAAGACAAGAGCAGAAATAAACTTACGCCAGTAGCTCAATTGGTAGAGTAGCGGTCTCCAAAACCGTCGGTTGGGGGTTCGAGTCCCTCCTGGCGTGCGGAATACATAAAAACGCCGAACGCCAATGTCGAATTCAGAACCAAACAATTGAGCGTTGGATGTTGAGAGCTCGGAGTTCGATGTTGCCTTGGAATTTTTAAATGATCACGAAGACAAAAACGTTCTTCAACGAAGTGAAGGTCGAGCTGCAAAAAGCTTCCTGGCCGTGGGACCCGAAGGAGAAGGGGTTCCGCAAATACAAGGAACTATTCGATTCGACCGGCGTTGTGCTGATCTCGATGTTGTTGCTCGGCGCTTACGTCGCTCTCTTTGATTTCGTTCTTGTCAACTTCATCCACTACTTCACCCGGTTGCATTAAATGAGGAGCGTGCTCACAGCCGATTTGGCAGGGACACCGCGCGGCGGCGTTCGCGGACGGCGCAGCGCGCCCGCCCTACCGCCTTGATTATGGCGCAAACACTCGCAGGCAAAGACCAATGGTTCGTCGTGCACGTGCTCTCCGGCCAGGAGAACAAGGTCAAGGAGAACATCGAAAAGCGCATCAAGACCGAGGAAATGGGCGACCTCATTTACGAGGTGCTTGTCCCGACCGAGCGCGTCTCAGAAATTAAGAAGGGCAAAAAAAGTGAGACGACGCGCAAGTTTTATCCCGGTTACCTGATCGTCAACATGCATTTGCTCGATGAGAACAATCAGCTCGTCGGGCGCACCTGGTATTTTGTCCGCGACACACCCGGCGTGATCGGTTTTGCCGGGACGAAAGACAAACCCATCCCGATGCGGCAGTCCGAAGTGGAACAAATGCTCGCGCAAATGAAAGAGCGCGAGGAAAAGGTGAAACCGAAAGTGAGCTTCGAGGTGGGCGAGACGGTGAAGGTCGCCGACGGTCCCTTCCAAAACCAAACCGGCATCGTCGAGGAAATCGATCCCGAACGCGGCAAACTTCGCGTCTCGGTCACTATCTTCGGCCGCGCAACACCCGTCGAGCTCGAATACTGGCAGGTCGAGCGCGGCTAAGATCGACAATCACCGCTTTTCAACTATCAACTAAGAACTATCAACATTTCAGATGGCCAAAGAAAAAGTAGCAGAGATCAAACTCCAGATTCCCGCCGGCCAGGCGAATCCCGCGCCGCCGGTTGGCACCGCGCTCGGACCGCGCGGCATCAACATCATGGCGTTCTGCAAAGAGTTTAACGCCGCCACCCAGAAACAAGCCGGCGACATTCTTCCGGTCGTGATCACCGTTTACAAAGACAAGTCGTTCACCTTCATCACCAAAAGCCCGCCGGCCGCGATCTTGTTGAAGAAAGCGGCCAACATCGCCGCCGGCTCGAAGGAGCCGAACAAAACCAAGGTCGGCAAAGTTTCTCGCAAACAGGTCATGGACATCGTCAACACCAAGCGCAAAGATCTCAACGCGCGGGACGACGAAGCCGCCTTCAAAATCATCGCCGGCACCGCCCGCCAAATGGGCCTCGAAATCGTCGACTAAAATCGACCAGCAGTTGTAGCCGCGGCCAGTGCTGTGCCTCGGCGAAAAAGGGCGCGTCTCGCAATATTCGCCGAGGGCACCGGTCTTGCTAAATCGGCTTGCGCCTATGCGTCGCCGACCGCCGCTCATTGCCGATCCCATGCAGGCAGTCAGTCTCCACATTGACGTGGAAGAGGAGGCAAGGCGTAGGCGGCTCCACGTGTTGCTCCTCGAAGATCGCGCGGATTTCCGGAGCGTTCTTCGCGAATACTTAATCGCCTGCTCTTATCAAGTGACTTCAGTCCGTAGCGGTGTCGAGGGCTTGCGTGAGGTCATGAAGCGCCCCTTCGATCTGATCATTTGCGACATGATGATGCCGCGGATGGGGGGCGAGATGTTTTATTGGGCGGTAACCCGGATTCGGTTTGCTGCTCGTCAGCGCTTCATTTTTTTTACCGGCCACAAGAACCATCCGGCAATCGAGTTTTTCTTTCGGCGGGTAAACGCGACCGTGCTCTACAAGCCGTTCAAGCTGTCCGCGCTCGACTTGGCCATCCGCGATGTCTTTCGTAAGCTGGGCTGAGAGACGCGCGCTCCGAAGCTGCTTTTCGCATCACCGTCGGCACCGCCCGCCTATCGCCGGAACGAAGTTTCGTTTTGATCGAAGCCCGCGCATTCGTTAACACCACGATGGCAGTGTATCGATCTTGTGATGCAGCTCCCCGCTGAACCACCACTCTTCAGTAAAACATCGCTCACGGCTGCTTTCGTCTTCGTCGCTGCGCTGTTCCTTTACACTTGGACACTGGCTCCGACCGTCACGTTGGTTGATAGCGGCGAGCTGATTGTGGCGGCGCACTCGCTCGGCGTGGCGCATCCGCCGGGATTTCCGCTTTATCTCCTGCTCGCGCATTTGACGTCGCTCGTGCCGATCGGATCAGTGGCGCAGCGCGTCAATTTTGCTTCGACGATTTTCGCGGCGCTTGCTTGCGCTGTGCTCACGCTCGTTGTGACGGAGCTATTACAGATCAGTGAAACTCTCCGCGCTTCGGCGCGACTTGGGAAAAAGCTCAAGGAAAAAAAGTCGGCTTCGCGATCACTCCCGGTGCCGAGCGAGTCTGGTCAGGTGAGGATCTTAGCGTCTAGCGCTTCCGCCGGTCTGCTTTTTGCCTGTTCGCGGACGCTTTGGTCCTACGCCACGATCGCCGAGGTTTACACGCTCAACTCGCTGCTGATCCTGGTCGTAATCTTTCTGGTTCTCCGCTGGCGCCGGTGCGTCCTCCAGACTCGCGGCTTTGCTACCAGTTCAGCTTCGCATATTGCCTCCGCCAAATGCGATTATTTGCTCGCTTTGGCTGCGATTGTGTTCGGGCTGGCCCTGGGCGTCCATCACGTCACTGTCGCGCTCGCGCTACCAGCGCTGGCGGTAAGCGTTTTCCGCACAGAGGGCGGAAAATTTTTTCTGACCAGAAAGCTTGTGTATGCGGCGCTTTTTTCGCTGGTGACGTTCGTGCTGGTTTACAGTTATCTCCCGCTGGCCGCAGCCCGCGATCCGATCCTTAACTGGGGCAATCCGCGTTCACTTTCCGCGATTTGGTCGCACATCACCGGCTGGCAATATCGCGTCTTTTTTTCCTTTTCCCCCGGCAACATTGCCAATCAGTTGCCGCAGTTCGGCAGGTTTTTGTCGCGCGAGTTTAGCGTGCCGTGGCTGCCCTTGACGCTTTGTCTTGCCATCGTGGGTTTGATTGCGGTGTTTAGACGTGACCGAACAACGTTCTTTTTCCTGCTCGTCATCGCGCTGGCCGACGTCGCCTACGTTCTCAATTACGATATCGCTGAAGACAAAGACGCCTACTATCTGCCGACTTTTATGGCCGTGGTGATCGCGGCGGCTTTGGGCCTGGACCGCGCGGTCGAATTTTTGTCCGAGCGGTTCCGCGGCGCCGCGAGGTATTTTATCCTCGCGCCATCTCTTCTCCTCGTTCCGGCGATCGCACTCGCGAGCAACTGGCCATACAACAACCGTCGCCACTACTTCATCGCGCAGGATTACGTCGAAAACATGCTGAGCAGCATTGAGCCGAACGGGCTACTCCTGACGCTGGACTGGCAAGTGGCCTCGCCGATGTGGTATGTGCGCGAGGTCGAGCGGCGCCGCCTCGATGTAAAGGTTGTGGACGTAAACTTGCTGCGGCGCTCCTGGTATTTTGATTACCTCAAACGCGCCCACCCTCATCTGGTCGAGCGATCGCGCGATAAGATCGACAACTATCTCGCTGAGCTCAAAAATTGGGAGCGCGATCCCGAGGCATACGCGAAAAGCACGGCCTTGACGCAAAGGATCGCCTCCAAGTTCCAGGCCATGCTGGAATCAATCGTGAGGAACGAACTGAGCGTGGCGCCGGTTTATGTCACTGCCGAGTTGATCGTGTCGAACGAGGGGGCGGACGTGAATTTCACTAATTGGCTAAATCGAAACTATCAAGCTGTTCCGCGCGGCCTCGTTTTTGATCTTTTCCGCGATCCGGATTTTCACGATCCCGGACGACTGCTACTCCAAACTCGTGGTCTGGCGGACGGCACGATCCGCTTCGAGCGACACGATGTCGTGAATCAGAAAGTGCTCCCCGTTTACACAATGATGCTGGTCAACCGCGGCCGCTACCTCGCGCATTTCAATCAGAACGACCGCGCAGTTGAAGCGTTCTCTCAGGCGCTCGCCCTCGATCCAAACTTGGATCTCGCGTTGCAGGGGATGAGGGAAAGCAAAGCGAGAGTGGAGGACAATGCACAGCCATAGGATCAGCGGCAGTGTGACATTCCTCGACTCCGCTCGGAAAGACAGGAATGCGATTCATTTGGATAATTCGCTCGCGTCCCCAAGATATTCCCACCGTTGCAACGCGATCGGCACGTTGCCATTCTTCCAGACGAAATCGTGGAAGGCGCGGAGGTTGAAGTGGTTTCCCTGCTGGAGGCGGGCGTCGGTGAGGAATTTCACGATCTGGAGTTTGCCGATCTGATACGAGATGGCGCCGCCCGGACCGGTGGCAAAGGCAATCGCCTCCTGCCGTGCGGTCTCTGAGTCCATCGGGACTTTGTCGTGCAAGTATTTCGCGGCTTGCTCGAGCGTAAACTCGCCGAGCGCGAGTTTCACGTCCACTTCCACGCGCAGGGCGCGCAGCCGCATGAAATTGTAAATGATCTCCCGCGTGTGCGGGCTGTCATCGAACAATCCGGCCTGCAACATCATTTCCTCGGCGTAAAACCCGATCCCCTCGTTCGCAGTCGATGCGTAGTAGTGGCGCCGGATCGGCTCCTCATGTTTCCAGGAGAGACAAAGCTGGAAGTAATGGCCGGGAACTCCCTCGTGTACGCAG
>JBHEMD010000024.1:0-3014 GCA_046262735.1 Chthoniobacterales bacterium
GGTGTTGTGCGTCCCGAGCGCGCCCACTTTCAACGTCGGGATCGGCAGCTCCAGATAATCAATCGGACTGGCTGGGGAGGCGAAATGAAACACGTAGTCGATCTTGTCCTGCGGCAAAAAGATGAAATTGGAAACGTTATGCTTGATGAATCTGTAATTCTCGTTTCCGGCGAGGTGCCCGATGTTGGCTGGGTTGCCGGTGATGAGATTGTCAATCGCGATGACGCGATGACCTTCGGCCAGGAGGCGATCGCTCAAATGCGAGCCCAAAAAACCGGCGCCGCCGGTGACAACCGACACGGGCCGAGAATCTCTCCGCGCCATCGCGCCGATTTATCTAAAGGCTGCGCGAAAAATTGCGAGCAGAAACAAACGTTCTCGTTGCATCTGTCGAGGCGGTCTATGACCGTCGCTCGAATTCCGAAAAATAGTTAATGCGACGGTCGCAGACCGCCGCTACAGAATTTAACTCGCATGCGCATCTTGTCCGGCATTCAACCCAGCGGCGTCCTGCATATCGGCAATTACTTCGGCATGATGCTACCGGCAATCGCGCTCCAGACTGAAGGCGAAGCGTTTTATTTCATTGCCGATTATCACGCCCTCACCAGCCTGCGTGATCCCAAAGCGCTCCGCGGGAACAGCCGCCGCGTCGCGCTCGATTTTCTCGCCTGCGGACTCGACCCCGAGCGCGCCGCACTCTTCCGGCAGTCGGACGTGCCGCAGGTGACCGAACTGGCCTGGATTTTATCGACGTTGGCGCCGATGGGATTGCTCGAACGCGCCCATTCCTACAAAGACAAACTCGCGCGCGGCATGTCGTCTACAGTCGGCTTGTTCAGTTATCCGGTGCTCATGGCGGCCGACATTTTGATTTACGACAGCGACGTCGTGCCGGTCGGTAAAGATCAAAAGCAACATATCGAGATCACCCGCGATCTGGCCGTGAAGATCAATGAGACCTATGGCCACGTGTTTAAACTTCCAGAGCCGCGCATCCAGCCCGCGACCGAAGTTGTTCCCGGCCTCGACGGCCAAAAGATGAGCAAAAGTTACGGCAACAACATCGACATCTTTGGCGAGGACAAAGAAACCCGAAAGCGCGTCATGAGCATCGTGACCGATTCGATGCCAGTCGAAGCGCCGAAGGACCCGACAAGATCGACAATCTTCCAGCTTTACTCCCTCTTCGCCTCCAAAGACGAAATCGCCGGAATGCGAGAAAAGTTCGAAAAAGGCGGCGCCGGTTACGGCGATTTCAAGAAGGAACTATTCGAGAAACTTTGGGAGTACTTCGCTCCCATGCGTAAACGCCGCGAAGAAATCCTGCGCGACAAATCGTACATCGACAACGTCCTCGCTCGCGGCGCCAAGCGCGCGAACGAAATTGCTGCCGAAGTCATGACGCGTGTCCGCCACGCCGTGGGCCTGTAGCGGCGGTCTATGACCGTCGCACTTAATTCTTCCCATTCGGGCCCATCGCTCAGACCGCCGCTAGAGATGAGCGGTGCTCCGCTCGAGCTGGCGTTCACGCATATGGAGAAAGAGCGGCAGCCCGAAAGACACGCCCACCAGCGCAACGCCCACAATCGGCACCCACAGGCCGCGCATTAGCAGGCGCCGACCTTCGCCGAACACCAAAATCAGAACCACAATCACCGAGACCACCACGTCGATGGCGAAGAAAGCCGCGATGCGATTTGCGAAAAGAGCCTGGAAAAACAAGGAGAGGTTCAGGCCATACGCCAGTACCCAGGGTACGAATTGCCAATACGGCAGCAGGAGCCCGATTACAGCCAAAGCGAGATAATACTGTCGAACTTTCATCGAGCCGATTTCTCGTTGCTCGATTCAATTTTGTCGAGCGCAACGGCTCAAGCCGTTGCTTGGGGCCGCGTTACTGCCGAGTCAGTTTCAAACGTCAATTCGCGCCGCCGGCGGTGAGCAATCGTTTCGGCGCAGTGTTGCCCCACGCAGCAAGCAGCGCCGAGCGAACCTTGTCGATCTTAGCTGCGGGTAAATGCATTTGCGTGTAGCCGCGCCGGCCCCATGCGCCGTGCACGACGCGAAACGCAGCCGGATCGCGCGAAACGAAATGCTTTTGCTGCTCTGGTGTTAGCTTGACCACTGCAGAAGCCTCGCTGGGATACGCGAGCGTCGCGAAAATTCTGCCGCCGACACGAAAATCCGGATGATTCATGTGCGCCGATTCGGTCGCTTCCGGCAAGCTCAGCGCCAGTTTCCGAAATTGCTCCGCCGTCATCTACGACTTCGGCAAATTGTCCGCGCCGTCTTTAAGCTCGGCGAAAATGAGCCGGCCGGCGGAAGTCTGGAGCGCGCTTGAGACAATCACGGTGCGGGTTTTACCCAAATGCGGGCGGGCGTGATTGACCACGATCATGGTGCCGTCGGGCAAATAGCCCACCGCCTGATGCAACTCGCGGCCTTCTTTGACGAGGCTAAGCTCGATTTCATCCCCGGTGACGAGAGTTGGCCGTAGAGCGCGTGAGAGATCGGACAAATTCAAGGCCGGCACCTGTTGCAAGCGCGAGACCTGACACAGCGCCTGATCGTTTGTGAGCAGGCTCGCCTTCAACACTTTCGCCGCCTTGACCAGCCGCGCATCAACCCCAAGATCGACATCCTCCTCGGCGCCGCTCTCGTGAATGGTCAGTTCCACATCGCGCGAGCGTTGCAGGGTGTTCAATATCTCGAGACCGCGGCGTCCGCGTTCGCGCTTTACCTGGTCGCGCGAATCGGCGAGCGTTTGCAGTTCGCTCAGAACAAATCGCGGTACGACCAATGAGCGGCTGAGAAACCCTGTCGCGCACAGGTCCCCGATCCGTCCGTCAATGATCACGTTGGTATCGATCACGAGCGGCTGGTGCTGAGTGGCTTCGCGCGCGAAGCGCACATAAGGAATAATGAGCGAGAACTCATCGCGATTGCTGCGCATCGCGAGCATCATTCCCAAATATCCAAACGTGCAATAGACGATCAGACTGATCGCCCAT
>JBHEMD010000025.1:0-5169 GCA_046262735.1 Chthoniobacterales bacterium
GCCCGCCTGCTGAATGAAGCCGAAAATCTTGAGCGAGATCACGGGCAAAACACAGGGCATCAAGTTGAGGATGAAGCCGCCGATGAAACCAAAGAGGAGCGAGATACCAAGCCGCGGTGCGTGCAGGTTTGCCGTGGATCGGGAAGATCCCGGCGGTTGCAATTGCCAGGCGCTGCGGTCGCTCCCGTTCGCGCGATCGGCGAAAACGACCAGGCCGCCCATGGATGAAAGGTCTTTGGGCGATTCAACCGGAACACGAAAGGTGACGTCGTTCTCACTGCGCGCCTCGATTCGCGGATGCCCGATGACCGCGTCCTGTGGCGGCAACGGATAAAAATCAATCGCCGCATATTTCGGCAGCGTCGCGCTCGTCACCGTCAGCCGCAGGTCTGAATCCGTTCGAGTCCAGCTCGCCTTCGCGATTTTATCGTCCGGCCAGTTTTGCGGCAGCAACCGTCGGTAACGCGCAAAGAGTTCTTCGGTAGCCGGCACGCTGCTGGTCGCTACTGGCAGATCGATCTGCAAAGTTGCGCCGCCGGGAATACAAATTCGTTCGCAAACCAGCCAGTTGGCTTCGGCGGAGATCGTGACCTTTTCAGACTGAGCGCCACTCGCCGCCTGGATTTCCTGCATCAATAAAACTTCATCTTCGTAGCCGTAGGTTTGAATATCGCCCGGGTCGTTTGTTTTGAGAGGGATGGGCCATTGCAACGCGCCGATCTGTTTCCAGCCGGGCGGCAGTTTCCAATTCACTTCGGTCGGCAATCCGGAGTCGCCCGGGAATTTCCAATACGTATGCCAACCCGGCGCCATGCGAAGGAGCAATCCCAACGTGAACGTTTTGCCCGGAACAATCGCATTTGTATCCGCCACGAGTTCGGCTCGGACGAGCTGCTTGCCTTGATAAACTTGCGCGTGGGCGCGTGAGGCGATGCCGAAAATCGACAAAGCGATCGCGAGCCGGCAAACAATGCGCAGCACTGGCTTCATCCCGCTACCTACCACTCGACTATTTCCGCGGCAACGTGCAAGCAGCGGCGAAAATGGCTCGGCGGTTGCTGCATTTTCACCATTATGCGTTCAATCCTTGCTTTATTTATTATCGTGGCGCTTGGCTTCACCATCATCCTCAAGAAAGATACCCCCAAATCCGTCGCGCCGAAGAAACAGCCGGAGCAAGTCGCGCAGCCACCAAAAAACAATTGGGTGAAACACCGGATTGAGCAGAGTGACGCTGTCGGCCACGTCGCAGTAAACGAGCGCGAGCGGTAGAAGCGCCGGCTGACGAGTGCTACGGCACGATAAAAATCTTTTTCGAATCGGGGTCCTTCACTTTGCTGCCCGGCGCGTAACCGCTCACGTCGATATAGCCGGCGTTCGGATCGAATGGATTGTAAACCAACCCGGGCCGGCCTGGCACTGGCTTGGCGGTTGGGAACTCTGTTTGTCCAGTGGATGCTGTCCGGACCGATGGTGAGGGCTGCGATTGCGATGTAGTCGTGGTCTTTGACTTCGTCCGCGTCGATGCGACTGAGCGACGAGCCGGGGTTGGCGACGTGACGGCAACCGGCTGACCCGGAGTCGTTACGACATCGGATGTCGCGGCCGGCGCAGGAGGCGGGGGCGGTTCCTCTTCTTCGCCGAAAATATGGTGATGCACGAAACGCACCGGCGCAGTCACGACATTAAATGAAGTGGAAGCGACATCCCGTGATGTCTCACAGCCGGTCAGCGCCGTTGCAGCCAACAACATGAATCGTATCCCCTTCATCCTAGTGCTCCTATACAAACGTCTCTGGTGCGCGCAACTCTCCCGGTTAGTCGTTTGCCGCGACCAAATCACTCAAAAAATTGTCTATGCCTTGCTCACTGGTGCACCACGAGCACATCAGACGGAACAGATCTGGTTCGATGAACTGGTAGAAATCCCAGCCGCGTTCACGCAGCGCCCGTGCCTGCTGCTGCGTTAAGCGGACAAATACGGCGTTCGCATCCACCGGAAACACGATGTCGATCTTCGCGTCGGCTTTTAACCGCTCGGCCAGACGTGACGCCATTTGATTTGCATGCCGAGCATTGCGCAACCAGACGTCCCCGGTCAAAAGCCCGATCCACGGAGCGGCGATGAAACGCATCTTGGAAACGAGTTGGCCGGCTTGCTTGACCCGGTACTCGAACTCGCGCGCCAGCTCCTTTTCGAAGAACACGACCAGCTCGCCCACGGCTGCGCCATTTTTCGTTCCACCAAAGCAAAGAACATCCACTCCGCTTTCCCACGTGATCTCCCTCGGCAAACACCCGAGCGCCGCCACCGCATTCGCAAAACGCGCCCCATCCATGTGAACGAAAAGCGAGCGCTCACGGGCGAATTCGCTCAACGCGCGAAGTTCGTCGGTTGTGTAAACGGTGCCGAGCTCGGTCGCTTGCGTAATGCTGAGCGCGCGGGGCTTTTGCGAATGCCCCTCCGGCTGGCGCGCGATAATTTCGCCGGCGCCGTTGATGTCGATCTTGCCATTGGCTCCGCCGGCCAGAAGCAGCTTTGCTCCGCCCGTGAAGAATTCCGGCGCGCCGCATTCGTCGGTCTGCAGGTGCGCGTGTTCGTGACAGATGACGCTATGATGCGACTGACAAATCTGTGCGAGCGCGATCGCGTTCGCCGCCGTGCCCGTGAATGTGAAGTAAACCTCGCAATTTGTCTCGAAGGTGTCGCGAACAAGCTCCCGCGCGCGTGCCGTCCAGCGGTCATTACCGTAGGAAGCCTCGCAATCGGCGTTGGCCTCGTCGAGCATCGCCCACGCTTCCGGACACATTCCGGCGGCATTATCGCTCGCAAAATCGTGACGCCGGGACGGCGGTTCCATCTCGATCTTGCTAATCGACATGGCACCGCTCGGCAAATACCAACACCGGCTCCGTCTCCGTAATAGAGAGATTGCCTGACAGGCCGGAGCCCTGGGCCTCCGCCCGCCTGCCAGGCAAATCACCTCTACTTGCTCCCTAATTTTCGCGTACCCGCGCAGTAGAAAGCAGAAAAGCCAAGTCGGAGGACAAACCCGCAGCGGTAAAATCTCGTCGGTCGCCTTCTTCTCGATTGCCGCCCGGGTTCACCATCTAACCTCGCTTTCAATCTCTGATTCGGAAAGAGCACCGCGGGTGCGTGGGTGGTGGGGATAAGTTTTTCCTGTGACCCAATCGGCTTTGCCGACCGCACCACGGCGCTCTATTGTCGGATATGCCCTCTTTTCAGGAGGAAGTGGAACGACGCGGCCACCGCATTTTCGAGCTCGTCAATCAGCATCCGCAGCCCCTTTTCAGCCGGGCCGGGCTCTATCAGCGGGTTATGGAGCTCTCCATGCGTGACGAAGATTTCAAGGTCCAAATGTTCCGATTTGTTGACGTGCTGCCTTCGCTGCGCCGTTCCTCCGATATCGTCCAGCACCTCGACGAATATTTCACCGCGATGCGCAACGGTTCACTTTTGCGCACTGGTGTGCGCATGGCCAAAGTCGCGCCGTGGATCAGCGCTTTCGTCCTGCGGCGCAACGTTTCCGGAATGGCGCGTCAATTCATCGCCGGAAAAAATCCGCACGAAGTCACCAGGACATTACGCCGGCGTTACGAACATAAGATCGGCTTTACCGTCGATCTGTTGGGCGAAGCGGTGGTGAGTGAAAAAGAGGCCGACGTTTACGCGGCGCGGTGCCTGGAATTGCTAGAAAATCTCGCCCGCGAAACGCGCACCTGGCGCGACCCGCTGGGCGACGGCGCGGAATTGTTTCCGGTCGTTAACCTCTCCGTGAAAGTCTCCGCGCTTTCCCCGGAGGTCACTCCGCGCGATATCGCGCAGCTTTCGTCGAAGCTGCGGCCGATTCTCCATCGCGCCAAAGAGCTCGGCGGCTTCGTGAATTTCGACATGGAAAGCTTCGCGGTAAAGAATCTCACGCTCAAACTTTTCAAGACGCTGTTCACGGAACCGGAATTTCGCGACTGGCCGCATGCCGGCATCGTCATCCAGGCGTATTTGCGCGAGTCCGAAAAAGATCTGCGCGATTTGATTGAGTGGGGCCGCGCGCGCGGGACCCCTTTCGGCGTCCGGCTGGTCAAAGGTGCCTATTGGGATTACGAGACGTTGCGCTCAGCGCGAAACGGCTGGCCCGTTCCAGTGTTCCAGCAAAAGCCCGAGAGCGACGCCAATTTTGAAAAGCTCAGCCGGATTCTGCTGGAGAATCAATCGATCGTGACGCCGGCGTTCGGCTCGCACAATGTGCGCTCCATCGCTGCGGCGCAGGTTATCGCCCACGAGCTGGAAGTGCCGCCCAGCCGGTTCGAATTCCAGTTGCTCTATGGCATGGCCGCGCCGATCAAACGCGCGCTCGTCGCGATGGGTTATCGCGTCCGGGAATATTGCCCGGTCGGCGAGCTGCTCTCGGGCATGTCGTATCTTGTTCGCCGTTTACTGGAGAACACTTCCAATGAAGGATTTCTCCGCGCCAAGTTCGCCGAAAATGTTTCGGAAGAAGAATTGTTGCGCGATCCAACCGAAGTTTTGCGGCAAAGCCGAAACGGCGCGCCGCATTCAACCGTGACCACGACCATGACAACAGCCACTGCAGTGCAAGATCGACAACTAACGCGCGCAAGCTCGCCGGAGACGCCGCTCAGCGACAATTACGAGAATGCGCCCCTGACCAATTTCGCTTATCCGGAGAACCTGGAGAAGATGCGCACAGCTTTGCGCGACGCCCGCGCGCGTTTCGGCAAGGACTATCCGCTCGTCATCAACGGCGAAAAAGTTTTCACCGGCAAAACGATCCCTTCGCTCAATCCGAGTGCGCCCGACCAGGTCGTCGGCAACGTCGCCGAGGCCGGAATCGACGAAGCCGAGCGCGCGGTCAAAGCCGCGCGTCAGGCATTCGAAAAGTGGAGGTGGACACCATTCGAAGAGCGGTGCCAATTGCTGGAACGGGCCGCCGAAATCATGGAGCGGCGCCGATTCGAGCTCTCCGCGCTCGAAGTTTACGAAGTCGGCAAACCGTGGACTGAGGCTGATGGCGACATTCGCGAGGCGATCGACTTTTGCAGCTACTATGCGCACGAAATGCGGCGCATCGGGCGGTCCCGCCTGACCCAGCGCGTCCCGGGCGAGGAAAGCTATTATCATTATTGGCC
>JBHEMD010000026.1:0-5487 GCA_046262735.1 Chthoniobacterales bacterium
GATGGCAGTCGAGAGCGCCGCTGAGAAAGCCGAGGTCCACGGCTTGCCAAAATGTTGTTGGGAAAGTCCAAGCTCGCTTTGCGCCATTGCCTGCACCATTTGCTCCGGTTGTTCGGCCAGTCGCTCCGCCATCTTCTGCGCTTCGTCGGCGTTGAATCCCTGCAACTGGTAGAAGAGCGACATCTCTTCGATCTCTTCCTCGGGATTTTCTTCTACTTCGGCCTTTTCTCGCGCGATCTCAGCTTCGTACACTTCGCGTTCGCTTTTCACCGCGAGGTACGCGCCGGCGCCCATCGACAATGAAGATGCCAGCATTCCGGCAAGCCCGGAGATAAGAACGTAATGTTGCTGATTGTTGGTCGCGCCGGCGACGCCGGAAACAATTCCAAACACGGCGCCGAGTCCGTCGTTCACGCCATAAATTGCGTCCGCCACCCAACTGCCGCCGCGCCCATGCCAGCGTTCGCGTTTTAGAATCGTGTCGAGCACAGTGCGCGGTCCGAGCTGCGGCACCATCGTCTGGAGCGCGCGGGCGTGCGCTTTTTCTTCGACCGCGCTTTCGCGGAGAAAATCTTTCACGTCGTGTTCGTCGGCGAGAGCACGCTCGCGCTGATCTCGGAACGCAGCCTCGTGTTTTTCTTCAGCTGCTTCCATCCGACGAATCGCGATTTCCGTTCCGAGCGCGCGGTTCAGCCAGTGCTGCAACCGTCGACCCAACGAATCGGGGATTGTCGGGATTGGTTCGCCGAGGTCGGCCAGTTTTTCTGCCCAACGCTGCGCGTGGCGCTCCTCCGCTTCCGCCATTCGATTTAGAATGCCTTTACGTTTTTCGTCAGTCTCGCGCGCAGCGAGTTCGCGATACACCTGAGCCGTCTCGACTTCGGCGCGCCAATTGCGCTTCACGACCTCCACGGTCTCTTCTCGGTTTCCTTGCTGCCTGTCCGGCTCGGTCTTCATCGCGCGCATTCGGTTTCGATCGCAGCCGTGATTGGCGGCAGCGTTTTTGTTTTGAGCTGTTGCACCGTGATAATGAGTGCCACCGAACCGATGATCAATGCCGCGGCCAGCAGCGTGCGCAATGTGATTGTTTCGTGGGCAAACAACGCGCCGAGCAACACTGCGACGATCGGATTGATGTAGGCATAAGTTGCGACTTTCGCCGGATCGCAATGGCGCAACAGCCAAAAGTAAGCGGTGTAGCCAACGATCGCGCCGATTAAGACGAGGTAAGCGAACGCGCCCAGCGACAGCGTCGAGATATTTCCCGGATGGAAATTTTTCGGTTCACCGACGAAGACTCCGACCAGAAGCAGAAGAACGCCGCCGCAAAACATTTGCTGAGCTGTCGCAAGAAAGGGTGACGCGGCGTGTTTCGCGGTTCGGGAATAGAGCGAACCCGCAGACCAGAGAAAAGATCCGATTAGCAAGATCGACATGCCAATGGCGGGATGACTACCGCCCCCGGACGAAAACTGCAATGCCGGACCAAGCAGCACCGCGACGCCAAGAAATCCGCCGGCCAATCCGAGCCAAACAATCGGCGCCGGCCGCGGCGTCATCCCGAACAACCAGCCGAGCAAAATGATGTAGATCGGGACGGTCGCAACAATCAGACTGGCGAGCCCGGATTCGATAAACTTTTCCGAGAGCGTGACGCCGCCATTTCCGCCTAACAACAAACACGCGCCGACGATGAGCGACGTTCGCCACTCGGCGGATGTCGATCTAAGCGGGCCTTGCATCCGCGCAATCGCGAACATGACCAGACCGGCGAGAAGAAAACGCGCGCCCGCCATCAGGAAGGGCGGGATCGATTGAATCGCGAATAAAATTCCGAGATAGGTCGAGCCCCAGATCACATAAAGCGCGGCAAAAGCGCTAATGACCAGGAATTTTCGAGACACTGCCATGACAGATGACAGTTACTCGATGCGACTCAATGTTCCAGTCGCGCCAGGCCCTCGCGCGCTTTTGAAAGCTGCGGATTAATCGCAAGCGCGCGCTTGTACCAACTCCGGGCTTCCGCTTTCAAGCCGGACCGTTCGCAAATTCCGCCAAGGTTGAACGGCGGATATGCATAAACGGAGAGGATGTCTTCTTCGAAAGTATTCGCGCGGACTGTTCCGGGCGCCGGAGGATGACAACGACCGAGCAATTGTTCGTTCTCCGCGAGCAATAGATCCAAAGGAACGTCCTGCGACCTCGGCGTTATCAAAGCCAGCAAGCCTTGTTGATATGGCCAATAGTCGGTATCGAGGCTGTGATCGTTCCCCGCCGTCCCGGCGAGTGCGATGGTTCGTCCCTGATTAGCGGCCACGAAGGTTTGCAGATTGTTGCTCGGAGGATCGTAACGATCGAACGGAATCATGAGATCGGGATGTTGCTCGCGCAACTGACGGACGTGCCACTCGCCGAGCAGAAGGGGAAGGACAACGAGAGTCGTTTCTTTGCCGACGTTCTCAACTTCTTGGAGATACATCAGCGGAAAAGCGAGGCCGTCTCCACTGACGAGGAGGATTGAACCGGGCCGTATCGTGTTGAATATATCTTCGCCAAATTGACGAGCGATAAAATTTCGGCTTTGATCGATCCGCCGATAATTTGTTGCTATATTAATCACGACCGCAGTCACACACGTTGCGGTAACGACTCGCAACGCGCACGGCTGCGCTAAACTGACCGATCGTGCAACAAATTGGGCGAGCGCGACGACACCAAAAGCGACCAAAGGCGCCAGCGCCACATCCGACAGGAGAAAGAACCGTTGCAATACGAACAATGCCGACGGCGCAGTCGCGAGATTGAGACCGGTGATCCAAACAAAAAACGGACCGGCAAAAATAAAAGCGGCCAAGCTGAACCAAAAATACCAGCGCACCTGCTGAAAAACGCGGATCGCTCCTAATATAATAAGCAGTCCGTTGACCAGTCCGAAGGAAACGCCAAGCGCGGCGAGTCTCATCCAGGGCGACCCGCCGGTGTAGCCTGGCGTGGAGATGAGTCGAGTCGATCCATAACTGCGTCGAGTAATGAGAGCGGCGAAATCATGAAACGACGAGACGTTGCCCCAATTGTGGACCGGATGATGAGCGGCTGCCCAGGGGATGTAAGCGTACGGCAAAAGTCCGATGACGAACGCGATCAGGCCGAGCGCGAAAAGACGAACGCGCAAACTAGATCGGCCTTGCCACAAAACGAAAGCAAATGCCGGGGCCAGGAGCACGATTGTTTGATGATTGGTGAGCGCGAGTCCCGCGACAAAAAATGCAGCGATCAAGAACACGCTGCGTTCCGGTTGTTCGTGCCACGTTATCAGGAACAGAACCAGAATCGCCGCGAGCAAATTGTTGAGCGGGAAAACCTCGGCCGCGAGCGACCATTCCCAGAACGTTGGATTAACGGCGAGAAGCAAAGCCGCAATCGCGGCCGCGAGTTGCGATCGGCTGAGACGGAAAGCGCTGAAATAAACGACGCCAACGGTGAATGCGTCGCATACGACCGAGAGTAAATTCACGCGAAACGGCAGCGGGCCGAACGGGACCAGGCTGAAAAGATGCCCGAGCATCGTGAACAGCGGATAACCCGGCGCATGCGCTACGCCCAAAGTCACCGCCGCGGTGATCAATTCGGGTGAATCGCCGACGATAATGTCGCGCGCGGCCGTCAGGAGATATAAAATTCCAACAGCGGCCGCGACCACACTAGCGCCCACCCACGGTTTCAAGTCCCTTCCGTCTAAGATCGACATCGGATTAACCACCAATGAACACCAATGGACACAAATAAAACTGAACTGCTCTGAGATTCGTGTTGATTCGTGGTCGGATTGACCTCGCTCACAATTGAATAACTTGAGCCGAATGGATATCGCCGCTGGCGCGGATTTCCTGGAGCAGCTGCTCGTCCGGCGCGTTGTCCAAATTCAAAATTGTCAGTGCGGTGCCGCCGGCCTGATTTCGGCTTAACGACATGGTGGCGATGTTAACGTTGTGCGTGCCGAGCAATGTGCCAATCCGACCGACCATTCCCGGCCGGTCAGTGTTTTCGAGAACAAGAATGACGCCGTGCGGGCGCGCTTCAACCGGGCGACTGTTGACGCTGACTATGCGTGGAGTCGCGCCAAAAAATGCGCCGCCCACCGACACAATTTTTCCTTCCGCATTCGCCGACAACTCAACCAAATCGGTGTAATCGCCGGCCGCGCTCAAGCGCGTCTCTGTCACTTTTAAGCCGAGACTCTCCGCGAACGCCGGCGCGTTCACCTGGTTAATATCAGCGCCACCGGCGCTTTGCAGAAAACCTTTCAACACTGCTCGCGTGATTGGTCCGGTCTCGAGCTCGTTCACTTTGCCGCTGTAATTAATTTTCAATTCGTCCACGCGTCGCGGTGCAACTTGCGAAAGAAACCGGCCGAGTTTTTCGCCGAATCGGAGATGCGGGCCAATCACCGATAACGTTTTCGCGTCGAGGTTCGGCATGTTGACCGCGTTACGAATTGTTCCTTCAAGGAGCGCGGCCCGGATCGATTGGGCAATTTCGATTCCAACACTTTCCTGCGCTTCCGCCGTGGAAGCGCCAAGATGCGGCGTCAATATTAAATTCGGCGCCGCACGAAGTGGCGAAACATCCGGCAAAGGTTCGACTTCAAATACGTCGAGCGCCGCCGCCGCCACATGTCGATCTTCCAAGGCGCGGGCGAGCGCCGTTTCGTCAATCAATCCGCCGCGGGCGCAATTGATGATGCGCACGCCGCGTTTCGTTTTCGAAATGCGCGCCGGGTCGAGAATGTAACGCGTTTCATCGGTGAGCGGCGTATGCAGCGAAATGAAGTCTGCGTTTGCGAGCAGGTCCTCCAGCTCGTCGGTGACCTCCACTTGCAGACTGCGCGCTCGCGCCGCGGAGAGATAGGGATCGTAAGCGACCACGCGCATGCCGAAGGCAATGGCGCGGCGGCTCAACTCACTCCCAATCCGGCCCATGCCGATCACGCCGAGCGTCTTGTTGTAAAGCTCGACGCCTTCGAAATCTTTCCGGCTCCATTTTTTGCCGCGCAGACTCGCATCCGCCTGTGGAATTTTTCGGGCGACGCAAAGCAAAAGCGAGAACGCGTGTTCGGCGGTGGAAACCGTGTTGCCACCGGGAGCATTGAGCACGAGCACGCCGCGACGGGTCGCCGTTTCAACATCGACATTGTCGACCCCAACACCGGCGCGCCCGACCACACGCAGCTTTTTGGCGGCGTTGAGCGCTTCGCCGGTAATTTTTGTTTCGCTGCGGACGATCACAGCCGCGAATTCAGGAATAATTTCGATCAGCTTCTCCGGGCTAAGCTTGGTCTGGACCGAAACATCGAGCTCGCCGTCGCGGGAAAGCTCGTCGACTCCGCGCTGAGAAATTGCGTCGGCAATTAGAACTTTGGGCGAAGCCATAGACGAACCGGTAAATTGTTAAATCGCCGAAGCGTTGAAGCGTTGCAACTGCGCAACC
>JBHEMD010000027.1:0-9352 GCA_046262735.1 Chthoniobacterales bacterium
CCGACGACCGACGAGCGCCAGGCGCTCCCGTTGGCCACCGAACAGCTGGCCACCAATCTGGTCGCGCAATTGAGCGAAGGCTGGTGATGCGCTGATGAAAGGCGAGGAACGGCTTTGGTCGATTCTCAACGATAAACTCGAAACCCTGCGGGCGACCAATCGCATCCCGGAAGCGATTCGCGTGGCCGAGACCGCGCTTGATCTGGCCAAACGCACTTTTACTGAGGACCAATTGCAGCTGGCCTCGAGCTACGAAAAACTTGGCCAGCTACTCGATCAGCAAGCCGACCGCGTCGCGGCCAAGGCATATCTGCTCAAGGCCCACGCGATTTTAGAAAAAGTGACGCCACCGGACCAGCGGGCGCTATTTCGCTCGGCGCGCCGGCTCGCTTTCCTGTGCGATAACCTGAGCCAGGCGGAAGAGGCGATCCGTTTCTACGAGAAAGCGATCGCCGCCGGCACACAACTCGAAGACCTGCCTTACTCCGACCTCGGCACGATGTTGAACAACATCGCGCTTATTTTTCGCAAGTCAGGCCGGCAAAAAGCGGCCGAGCCGTATTATCTCCACGCGCTCCAGATTTACGAAAAACAGCTCGGCCCGGATCACCAGGACGTCGCGGCCGTGCTCAACAACCTCGCCGTGTTTTACACGAACGAGCGCCGTTACGCCGAGGCGGAAAAGCTGCATCTGCGCGCGCTCGCGATTCGCGAGAAGGTGCACCCGCCGACGCATCCCGATATTGCACAATCGAAATGCAATCTGGCGGTGGTTTATCACTCGCGGGGCGATTACGCCAAAGCGGGCGAGCTCTATCGCGAATCGCTCAAGGCCTGGGAGGAAGCGAGCGAGAAACCTCCGGCGGATTACGAGATCGTCGCTTCCAATTACGCCGACTTGCTTCGCTCGCTCGGCAAAGCACGCAAAGCGCACCAGCTCGAGGCGCGCGCGCGCAAGATGCGTCGCGGCGCCTGAGCGCAAGATCGACAATCTGTGCGGACAGCGAATGACTAATGGCGAAGTCAGCAATGTGAGAGAAGCCTCAGTGCCCCGATCATCTCGTTCTTCGCGACGCTGAGCAGCCTCCGCGCAAGGCTACGGCCTGCCAAGGGTCGTTCCCACATTCATCATTAATTACGGTTGCGTCCGCCAACGGCTTACGCATTTTTGGCTCCTCCTCGCTCGCGTGGCGGAATCGGCAGACGCGTACGGCTCAGGACCGTATGGGGAAACCCGTGGAGGTTCGAGTCCTCTCGCGAGCACACTGAAAATTCAGCGCATCTTCAGCGCTTGCTTTTCCAGCGCGCCTAACCTATCGATGCGCCCTCTTCACATGCGCCGCGCGTCTTTATTGCCTGCCGTTTTTGCCGCTTTCGTGGCTTCGGCTGCGCTCGCCCAGCAACCCACGGTTGATCAATTGGTCGCCAAAAATATCGAAGCCAAGGGTGGGGCGGATGCGTTGCACGCGATCCAAACGTTGCGGCTGACGGGCAAATTGCTGGTTCAACAGGGGCAGATCGAGCTTCGCTACCTCGAAATCCGAAAGCGGCCGGACAAGGTCCGGAGCGAGGCGAGCCTGCAGGGTATGACTCCGGTGCAGGCCTATGACGGAAGCGAAGGCTGGAAGATCTCGCCATTCCAAGGCCGGAAAGATCCGGAAAAAATGTCGGCCGATGACGTGAAGGCGCTGGTGGAAGATGCCGAGATTGACGGGCCACTGGTGGATTGGCAGGCGAAAGGAAGCACGGTTGAGTATCTCGGCACCGAAGATGTGGAGGGCACCGCTGCGCACAAACTGAAGGTCGTCCGCAAAAACGGCGACGTGAGCTTTGTCTATCTCGATCCGGACCATTTTCTCGAGATTCGAATCGTTACCCAACGAATGCAGCATGGCGCTCAGGTCGAGGAAGAAGTCGATCTCGGCGACTACGAGAAGATCGACAATGTCTTTATTCCGTTCTCGATCGAAGCCGGCAGCAAAGGCGACACCGACAAACAAAAGACGTTCGTCGAAAAGGCCGAAGCGAACGTGCCGGTCGATGACGCGATCTTTGGCTTTCCGGCAAAATGATTCAGACGGCTATGCGATTGTCGATCTTTCCGCTCGTCGCTTCAGTCGTTTTCGCGCTCACTGCGCGTGCGCAACAGGCGCCATTTAATTCATCGACCATTTCCGGTCTCGGCGCGCGTAACATTGGCTCGGCCACGATGAGCGGGCGCATCTCTGCGATCGCGGGAGTGCGCGAGCCGACCGGCAAGATCACCCTTTTTATCGGCGCGGCCAGCGGCGGCGTTTGGAAATCGGAGGACAGCGGCACCCGTTACCGGCCAGTGTTTGATGAGCAATCGGCGCAATCGATCGGCGCGATTGCGCTCGATCCGAAGAACAGCAAGAACGTCTGGGTCGGCACGGGCGAAACCTGGACGCGCAACAGCGTTTCCATTGGCGACGGTATTTACAAATCGACTGACGGCGGGGAGACGTGGACGCATGCCGGCCTGGAAAAATCCGAGCGGATTGGGCGGATCGCGGTCAGCCCACAAAACAGCGACACGGTGTATGCGGCGGTGCCGGGGGCGTTGTGGAGCGACTCGCCGGACCGGGGGCTTTATCGAACGAGCGACGGCGGCAAAACCTGGCAGCTAATACTCAAAGGCGCGAACCTTTCGACCGGTTGCACTTCGGTCGCGCTCGATCCGAACGATCCGAACGTGATGTTCGCGGCGATGTGGGATTTCCGGCGCAAAGGTTGGGAGTATCGCTCTGGCGGCAGTGGACCCGATAAACCTTCGGCGAGCGGGCTGTTTCGCTCGAGCGACGCCGGCCAGACCTGGACCGAGATCACACCCGAAGGCAACAAAGGTTTTCCGAAGAAGCCGTATGGCCGGCTGGCGATCGCGATCGCGCCGTCGAATGGCAAACGCATATACGCGTTTGTTGAGTCGCCCGAGAGCGCGCTCTTTGTTTCCGATGATGGCGGAGCGACCTGGGACAAACGCGACAAGAGCAACTGGATGGTGTGGCGCCCGTTTTATTTTGCCAACCTGATTGTCGATCCAAAAAATCCGGACCGCGTCTTTAAGCCGGACGGCGCTCTAATTTTAAGTGAGGACGCGGGCAAAAGTTTTGCGACCATCGGCGGATTCGTCGGGGCGCATGGCGATGTGCACGACGTCTGGATCGATCCGACCAATCCGCAAACCGTCATCGCGGGGGATGACGGCGGCATCTGGTATTCCTACAACGGCGGGAGCAAATGGTGGAAAGCCGATAATCTGCCTGTTTCGCAGTTCTATCACGTCAGCGTGGACAACAACGATCCTTACCGCGTTTACGGCGGGTTACAGGACAACAGCTCGTGGGTGGGCGATTCGCAATACCCCGGCGGTATTACCAACTCGCGCTGGGAAAACATGTACAACGGCGATGGTTTCTGGATGTTTCCCGATCCTTCCGATCCGGATTACATTTACGCCGAGTACCAGGGGGGCGTCCTCGGGCGGGTCAACCGCTACACCCACGAGGCTCGCGTCATTCAGCCGACTCCCAATTATAAGGAAAAGCTGCGCTACAATTGGAACACGCCGATCGGGCTGTCGCCCACTGACAAATCGACTCTTTACTTCGGCGCGCAATTCCTCTTCCGCTCCCGTGATCATGGCCAAAACTGGGAGCGGATCTCGCCCGACCTGACGACCAATGATCCTGAAAAACAAAAACAGGAGCAATCCGGCGGCGTCACAATCGACAATTCGTCCGCTGAGATGCACACCACCATTTATTCGATCAGCGAATCGCCGAAAAACAAATCGCTGACCTGGGTCGGAACTGACGACGGCAACCTTCAACTCACGCGCGATGCCGGTAAGAGCTGGACCAACGTGGTGGCGAATGTTCCCGGCTTGCCGAAAAATTCCTGGGTCAGCTGGGTGCAGGCGAGCAACTTCGAGGCCGGGACGGCCTACGCCACATTTGATCGACATACCTTCGGCGACATGACGCCTTATGTTTTTCGAACGAACGACTACGGCAAAACCTGGATGCCGCTCGTTACTGCGGCCGATACGAAAGGCGTCCGCGGCTATGCGCACGTGATCAAGGAAGATCTGGTGAAGTCGAACCTGCTTTTCCTTGGCACAGAGTTCGGTCTCTGGGTATCAATCGATCAGGGAAAGACGTGGGCCCAATTCAAGGGCAGCCATTTCCCGGCGGTCGCCGTGCGCGACCTCGCGATCCAGCCGCGCGATAACGATCTCGTGCTGGCCACACATGGGCGCGGCATCTGGATCATCGACGACATCACGCCACTGCGCGCTTTGACGCCTGAGTTGCTGAACCAGGAGGTCGGCTTCGTTTCCACTCGCCCGGTGCAACAGCGAATCGAAGGCAGCGGGGGCTGGGCCAATGGCGATGCCGTCTTCGTCGGCAATAATCCGCCCGATGTCGCTGTGGTCACTTACTATCAAAAGTCCCGACATCTCTTCGGTAAACTCAAAGTCGAAGTGCTCGACCCGTCCGGGCGCGTCATTGACGAAGTTCCGGCGAGTAAGCGCCCCGGGCTTAATCGCGTGACGTGGAGTATGCGCGAAAAACCGCCGCGTATCCCGCCGGCGGCGCAAATCGCCGGGGCCGGCACGCGCGGCCCGCGGCTTTTGCCCGGCGTTTACACGGTGCGCCTGACCAAAGCCGGCAAAGTTTACGATACCAAGCTGAGCGTAGGCCTTGACCGACGAGCGAAGTTCAGCCAGGCGGATCGCAAAGCTCAGTTCGATGCCGCCATGAAAGTCCGCGCCCTTTTCGGTGACGAAAGCGCATTAATGGATCGGTTGTTAGGCACGCGCGCCGAGCTGGGAAAGATCGCTGCAAATCTGCCCGAAAACGATCCGCTCAAGAAAAGTGTCGCCGATTTCGATGCTAAGATCGACTCCGTGCGTAAGAAGATTGTAGCTACCACCGAAGGCGGAGCGATTACCGGCGAAGAGCGATTGCGCGAACATACCGACCAGCTTTACGGCGCGCTTCTGAGTTACGAAGGCAAACCCGGCAGTTACCACCTCGCCTACCTCGAGGCCTTGCGACGCGAGCTTCAGGACATAACAAAAGAATTCGAACAGCTAATCGCGCAGGACCTTCCCGCCCTGAACGAAGGATTGAAGTCCAAAGGCCAGCAGCCGATCATGCCGCCGGCAGCCGGTAGTGCGGCAAGGCCGGGCGTGGACTAGCTGCGCACTTCGGCGCCCTAATCGTGTAGCAGCGAAAAAGTAGTTAACTCCTACTTCTTACCACCGGCTGCTTTTCGTCGCGCCGCCCAGCGCGCTTTCATTAGCTGTGAAAGTCTCCGGCGGCCGGCAGCGGTAATCCCTCGGCGCCTCCGACCTGTAGCACGGCCCGCCCTCCCACCACTTGCTCTTTGCCTGGCCCAACGCGCGCGCGCGGCGGCGGCGAGCTTCGCCCGCGTAGCTGCGGACATTCTTCTTCTGCCGCGTCTGCCCGTCCTGGCTGTGCCTCGTCCGGCAGCAGCACCACCACCGCCCATCAGCGAATTGAAACGTCTTTCCAAGTTTTCGATTTGCCGACGGAGCGAAACGGCTTCTTCAAGATTCCTAAGAGATATGTCCATAGGCGGTCTCCATAGCCGGAGTTGAGTGGGATAGCAAACATCTTTTTGTCCACCAAGCAGTTGCTACCTCCGCACTGGACGTTGTCGCGCCGATGTAACACCTTGCAGGCGTGAGTGAGTCTTCAGGGGCGATTCAACCGCAACGAGTCCACTGGATGTTCAGCGCAATCGCGCGCCGTTACGATCTGGCGAATCATCTGCTCAGTGGCGGCGTGGATTTCTCCTGGCGCAAGCGCGCCGCCGACATGGTTTTGAGCTGGCACCCGCAGCGGATTGTCGATCTTGCCACCGGGACGGGCGATCTCGCGCTCGCGCTGATGAAGAAACTACCGGATGCGCAGATCATCGGGGTGGATTTTTCGGAACGAATGCTGGCAATCGCGCGCGCGAAAGGTTTGCCCCGCACGACCCTGGCCGATGCAATGCAACTGCCATTTCAAAACGCGTCCTTTGATTGCGTGACGATCGCATTCGGCTTGCGCAACCTGCGGGATTATCGCGGCGGCCTTCAGGAGATGCATCGCGTCCTCCGATGCGGCGGTCATCTGCTCGTGCTCGAATTCTCGCTGCCGCGATTGTCGATCTTGCGCGCGATCTACGGGCTTTACCTGCACCGCGTAATGCCTTTCATCGGATCGCTCCTCACCGGCGAGCGCAGCGCCTATCAATATCTTGGCGATTCAATCGAACAATTCCCCGGCGACGAGGCGATGTTGCAGTTGTTGGAACAATGTGGGTTCAGCGATGTTCGGGCCGAACCGCTTACCGGCGGGATCGTGACGATCTACAGTGCTGTAGCCGCTTCGCTGCGCGAAGCGTGACCGGCTGCGTTTTGATGCGTTGCGCCACCTGAAAGGGCGACGCCTGCAGTCAGCGCGCGGGAGTTGGAGTAACAGACGGAGAAGCAGCCGGTGAAGGCAAAGGCGGCGCTATGAGTGGCAGTTTCAACGCGTTTAAATCGGGCGTGCTCAGAACAAAAACCCCTTCGCGTCCTTCAACGCGCGCTGCCCACATCCCGTCGCCGGCGGCGCCGCCGACGATGAGCTTATGCGACTCCTTGTCGTCGGGCGACGTCGTAAAGGCGATCGTGACCTGCGGCTGGTCAAAGGCGTGCGGCGGAGCCGTTGCTCCGAGCCAGCGCACCGCGTGTAGCACCGACAAAGTATTCAAGAGGGATTGCACATTGGTTTGATGGATTTCGCCGGCGCCTTTCGCCCAGGTCCATTGGTTGTTGCCGCCGCGCACAAGCGACCATTCCTTATCGGATGTAACGGTTAGCCGGTGAATTTGTTCGGGTTTGAATTTGAAGATCGCAAGCTCCTGCCATTGCAGCGGGTCAGCATAAATTTGGTCAAGGAGGCCGCGGCGCACCGCAACGATAAACGGCTCGTCGCCCAGGCGCGCGTAACCATTCTCACCTTCGACCCTGCCGAAGGCGATGGTAGCGAAAGGGCGCTCGCCCGCTTTGGTTTCAGCGGTGTTCTCGGAAGCAAAGGAACTGAATGTGATTTGGAGTTGCGGCTTATCGAGACCGTACTTGGGCAGATTGGAAGCGACATCCTCAACGAACCCGGTCACCTGTTCGTTCTGCAGCGTCTCGATCAAACGATGAACTTGGCTGGCGTTGGCGGGCCCGTTATTGCGGCTGGCAATGGTCCAGTTCTCTTGTTTACGCGCCAGGACGGTTTTGCTTTTGCCCGCAGCATCGATCGTGATCCGGTCGAGCATATTGGTGTCGATCCGCACCAGGTGACGATCGCGCAGATCGTTCGGATGGGTGTTGAGGATCGCCTCCGTTTTCTTCGGCAGCGTATACACAAAGGCCCGCGGGGAAAAGCGCGCGTAAACCTGATCCGGTTGTTTCTCCGGGATGCCGCCAATCTGAAGCGTTTGGCCTTGTTTGTCGTCCTGACCGAAAAGAGTAATGGCGCCGCGCGGCTCGGCCAAACCAAATGGGCGCAGATCACCCCGATCATTGGCCACAAATTGTTGAATCCGCGCCGTGGTCACCTGTGCGATCAGGTCGCCAATCCGCTGATCGTCGCCGCGCGCGCGTAACGGCTTCCCGATCTCCCAGTGATCGGCCTTTTTCTCCAACTCCATTTCGCCGGCCGGTGTCTTTAACACTACGCGTGAGACCTGGGCCGTGATCAGGTCCGTCAGTTTGCGGTCGCGGAAATCGTCCGCCTTTTTCTCGATATCTTTCTTGATCGACTGGTTCGCGAGATAGGTCTCGCGGGAATTTTCGAAGCGGACATACATTTTGCCTTCCAACGCTGTGTCTTTACCGAAGAGAATTTCCGGCGGTGCGCCCTCGCCGAGCAGCTTCAGGCGCAGTTTTGGCCGGCTTAGCCCGAACTCGTTCAGCTTCTTTTTGTCGGCATCGATTTCTTTTGCCGAGATGGTCGCATCCTTCTGCCAGTTCTCCAGATTGAGGAGGAGATTGGAGATGAGGGAGGTATCGGCTTGATCCTTGATCGGCGTTTCCAGGCGCCATTTATTGTCGCGCCGGCGGATGTCGATCTTGTCGTCGCCATTTTGAATGATGATGCCGTCAACCTTGTCGCGATTGAAGTTAAGGACATTCTGGGCCTGGCGTTTTGCTTCCTCGGTGCTCGGGCGCTTACTTTCGAAGAATTTGATATAAAGGCCGAGGGTCAGGACGATGGCCAGCAGGATGAGTGTTGTCCTCCACTTCATAGGCGAATCGCAACCTCAGGCGCGGCGTTGCCACCAAATCACGGTACCGAATACCGCCGGGATCAATGGTATCAACAAAAGCACGAGCCAGCGCACGCTGCGCAACCCGGTGTCGCTCAAGGTAAACATGAGTGTTTGCGGGACTTTGGGCGAGATCCCGATGAGCTGTTCGCGGCTGAGCAGCCAGTTGACGCAAGCCGAAACGAAGTCGAGCGCCTGCTGGTCCTGCGTCAGCGCGCGGTCCTGAACGAAGGCGGCGTTGGTCACCACGGCCATGCGCGATGAGTTGACTTGCACGCGCTCGTCGGCGCTGCCGCCCTTGTCCACCAAGGCGCCGATGATTAACGGCGGGCCCGATTCCTTTTGCGCGTCGGCCTGCAATTTCGCCTGATCGTTTGTGTTGTAATCGGTCTCGGCAAAATACCCTTTCTCAGCCTGAATCAGCGGTTGCAGGCGAACATTGGCCGCGCCCACCCGCTCCGGTTCCAGCGTGAGCGAGGAGGTGCCGCCAAAAAACAGGGCGCGCACATCGGCCAGCCGCCGCGTCACCGGGTTGTCGCCGAGAAAGTGCGCCTGCACATCGCGCGTGAGGGCGACCTCCTGGATGCCGGTGCGCAAAAACACCATCAGCCGGTCGTCGTTCACCCCTACGCCGAGTTCGTTCAGAAAACCGTTGAGCTTTGGAGTTTTCGCGGTCGGATCGAGCAGCAACAGGATCCGGCCTTGTTTTTCCCAGAACCCGCGCAGCAGGGTCATTTCGCGATCTGAAAAATCATACTGTGGTCCTACGATCATGATCGCTTTGATGTCCGAAGGAATCTCCGGCTCGTTGTAGAGATTGATCTCCTGAAACTTGATGTTCTCGTTTTCGATGAACGTCTTGAGCACGGAAATCGGGCTGCGCGGCTGCGTCTGCCCGAAGGTCGCGGGTGAAAGCGCTTCGGCGATCGGGGGTTCCTTGTGACCGGTGACGTAACCGAGCGTGTTCTTTTTGCCCTCCACTAAATCGATCATGGCCGCAGTGATGGCT
>JBHEMD010000028.1:0-16929 GCA_046262735.1 Chthoniobacterales bacterium
CCGGCGCCATATTTCAGGAGCAGGCCCGCGCCATTCTGCGGCAGGTGCAAACTCTGCTCGACCAAGTGAGCAGCGAATCGCGCCAATTACGCGGTGCCCTGCGCCTTGGGATTGTCCCGTTTCTCGATGTGGCTCTAGCGCCGCATCTGCTCGGGTTGTTTACCGCCCAGTATCCTGGAATCACGGTCGAGGTTCAGGAATTTTCCTCGCCCGATATCGAGACGGCGCTCGAGGAAGGCCGCGTGGATGTCGGCATGGGGTTTCTTACGCGGCACTCGCCCAATTTGCGCTACGAACGGCTCTGCGGGGATCAAATCGTCCTGATCGTCGCTGACACGCATCCGTGGGCGCACCGCCGCGTGGTTCCGCTCGCCCAGTTGCACCAACAGCCGCTCATCCAACCGACCCACGCGTTTATCATTCGCCACATGACCGACGACATCTGTCGAAAACATCAGGTCCGCCCGCGCACCGTTGCCGAATTCAGCGCTATCCAAACGCTGCTCCGCTCACTTGGTCCATTGAAAGCCGGCGCTCTGCTGCCAAGCTCAGCGCTCGGGGGCACAGATGGTCTGAAGGCAATCGCGTTGCGGGGCAAAAATCTCTCCGTCGAAATCGGCTTGCTGCGCCTCATCGGATCGGACGCGAACAGCGCCGTGCGGGCGTTCACCGCCTTGGCGAAAGCGACCGTCCCGAAACTGATCCGGAACAAGCGGCCTTAGCGAGAATCGGGACGGCTCAAATAGAGCGCTCCGCCACCGACATCGATCGCAGCCAAGTTGAAGCCGAGATATTCTGCCCGATGTCTTCCAAATTTGCGCCGTTGCATCTGGCACCTTTGCCGGACGATAGTTCGACCGCATGACGCCCGACCCGCTGGAGATTCGTCACCTCCGCTACTTTCTCGCTGTGGCCGAGGCGAAGAGTTTCAGCCGCGCGGCTGACCGCCTCGGAATCTCACAACCGAGTGTCTCCCAGCAGATGCGGGACCTCGAAGCGAACTTGCGCGTCTCGCTCTTCCAGCGCCGCGGCAAACGCATTCTGCTCACCCCGCGCGGCCTGATTTTCGAGGAGCACGCCCGCGCCATGCTGCGTCAGCTCGAAACTTGCCTCGACGAACTGACAATCCGGCCCGGACAATTGCGCGGTGCGCTGCATCTCGGCGTGATCCCGGTGCTGAATGTGCCGCTCGTGCCCGATCTGCTCGGCCTCTTTACAGCCGATCATCCCGCCATCGGCGTCACGGTCGAGGAAATTTCATCGACTGAAATCGAAACCGCCCTTGAAGAAGGCCGAATGGACATCGGACTTGGTTTTGTCACCCGCCATTCTCCCAATCTTCGTTACGAAAGGCTTTCGACCGACGATTTTGCGTTGATCGTTTCCGAAGAGCATCCGTGGGCAAAGCGCCGCACTATCCCACTTGCTGAACTGCACCAGCAGCGATTGCTGCAGCTCACCGATAGTTTCGTCATGCGCCGAATGACCGATGAGATCTGTCGGAGCCATCACATTCGGCCACGCAGTGTCGCTGAAATCAGCGCCATCGAAACACTGTTGCGCTCACTCGGTCCGATGCGTGCCGCTGCCGTCATGCCGCGGATAACTTTGCGCGGCCGAGAAGGCTTGAAATTAAAGGCCATTCCGTTGCGCGGAAAAAAATTGGGAGTCGAGATCGGTCTCATGCGTCCGAACGAGTCAGCCGTGAATACCGCGGTGGCTGCGTTCATGAGCCTAGCCAAAGCCGCTGTCCCGAAACTGATTGGGAACACACGCGCCTAGCGTCCTTCCGGATGACGCAGATACAGCGCCATTCCGCCGGCATCGATCACGGCAAAGTTAAAACCAAGATATTCCGCTCCCACCAGGCCAGCATTCGATTCTTCTTCATTTTGCGGTTGCGATGCCTGTGCCGACACCGTCACCACGTCCACCTGCGCATTGGCAATGGGGAAGTCGCCGATCTTTAGCTCTTTGATGGTGGCGTTGCCGATCCGAGCGAGTTTACCGGCCGAGCTCGCGGCAAACTGAGTTCCCGCTACGCCGATTCCTGCGGCGACGGCTGCTCTCTTGTCGATCGTTGTGACGCCTGAACCGGTGTCGAGAATCAATCGCATCGCATGACTGTTCAACGCGGCGGGCACATCGAAGTGGCCGTTGGCTGTTCGCCGAATCGGCACACGGGTGAACCCGCGGCTCCCGAGAAATTCCGCCACTTTTTGACTGACTGAAGCTGTCGGACCGTTCGGGTTCACGTAAAGCATCTGGCGGGTGCAATCGATGATCATACCGAACTCGCGCATCTCATGCGCACCGAGCAGCCCATTCAGGTGTGCCATGTGCCCCATTCGTGGTCCAAGGTGGGATCCGGTTTCGGTCATCGTGCTCGTGTCCGGGTTCATGCTTGATTCGTCCGCTAATGCCACCCGCACATTGGTCAGCGTGCAATTGCCCAGCGCGATCGTTTTCGCCATCGCCTGACCGTAATGTTCCCATTTCTTGCCGAACAATCCGCCGACATTCACAGCTGTGTCTTCGATCTTCAGACCAAACGTGTTCGCGCTATTCTTATCAATCAGCGTCATGGGCGCACCGGTGTCGATCATCAGTGCCGCGCGCCTGTTATTGATCCCGACGGGCACAAAGAGGTGATTGCCAAATCGTCGCTCCAGTTTCGCGCCCGCCAGGCCCTGGCCGGCAAGTAGGCCCAACAACGTGCCGCGCTGCTGTGATTGCGCCACCGCCTCCGCGGCCGCGGCGAGGCACAGTGCTAATCCAAGTGACCTCCTCATCAATCGCCGTTTAGCAAAAAAGCCAGGCGGCTGTCAGCCTTTAAAGCAGCTGGTAAGGATCGACATCCACCGCCACCGCCACGTCCTCAGGCATGGGTAATCTGTCCAGCGTCTCGCGCACCAGGCGGCTCAGACGCATGATCGCTTCGCCCCGGAGCAAAATGTGAAAACGAAATTGTCCCTGCAACTTTTCGAGCGGCGCTGGCGTGGCGTCACTCAACAGGAACTCGGCGCCGAGCGCCTCCTTTAACCGCCGCGTCAATGTCTCGGCGGAAAATTTCGCGCGCGCCTCATGCGCCGAGCGCACCGTGACCAAGATCGCATGCTTGAACGACGGGAAATCGGAGCGCTAACGAAACGCGAGCTCCGGCTCGAAGTAGCCGGGGAATTCGTGATGGCGCGCGAATTGGATCGACGGCGAAAACGGCGTGTAAGTTTGCACGAAAACCTCACCCGGCGTTTCACCGCGACCGGCTCGCCCGGCCACTTGCGTCAGTAACTGAAACGTTCGTTCGCCGGCGCGGAAATCCGGCAAATGCAGCGCCAGATCGGCGTTAATGATCCCGACCAGCGTCACGTTCGGAAAATGCAGACCCTTCGCGATCATTTGCGTGCCGACCAGGATGTCGATCTTGCCTGCCCGAAAATTTCGCAGCGTCTCGCGATATGCTTCCTTGCGTGTCATCGAGTCGGCGTCCATCCGCCGCACCGTCGCCTTTGGATAAAAATGCGAGACCGTCGCTTCCACTTTCTCGGTTCCGAACCCGGCATAAATCAGCGCATCTTTTCCACAGGCCGGACATTTCTTCGGCACCGCCGCGGTGTGGCCGCACAAATGACAGCTCAAGCGCGCCATATGCCGATGAAACGTGAGCGCTACGCTGCAATTCGGGCAATCGCGCGCTTCGCCGCAATTGCTGCAGAGCAGCGAAGTCGAAAACCCGCGCCGATTCAAAAATAAAATCGTCTGCTCGCGTTTCTCGAGACGATCGGCGATCGCCTGGCTCAATTTTTCCGACAAGATCGACAATGTCTTCTCCTTCCGCCGTTCCTGGCGAAGATCGACAATCCGCATCAGCGGCATCTGGCGTTCGTCCACCCGCTGTGTGAGGGTTACGAGCTCATATTTGCCGATCGTCGCGTTGTAATAACTTTCGAGCGACGGCGTCGCGCTACCGAGCACGACCGCGCATTTCTCAATCTTCGCGCGCACCACCGCGACGTCGCGGGCGTGGTATCGCGGCGCTTCCTCCTGTTTGTAAGTCGTCTCGTGTTCCTCATCGACAATGATCAGCCCGAGATTTTTCGGGGGCGCGAACACGGCGCTGCGCGCCCCGATCACGATCCGGGCCCGGCCGGAATGGATCTTGTGCCATTCATCGTGCCGCTCGCCTTCCGACAAATGACTGTGCAGCACCGCGACGGCGTCGTGCGCCTCGGCAAATCGCCCTTTGAAACGCTCGACCGTCTGCGGCGTCAGCGAAATTTCCGGAACGAGCACAATCGCGCTGCGTCCGCGCTCGAGCGTAGCCGAGATCGCTTGCAGATAGATTTCCGTCTTGCCGCTGCCCGTCACACCGTGCACCAAAATCGGCCGCGCGCTTTCCGGCGACGCAAGCGCGTCTGTGATTTTGCCCAGGGCAACACTTTGTTCGGCATTCATTTCCAAGTTCGCTGTCGCCACGAACTGCTCGTCCCCGTGCGGATCGCGTTCGACTGCTTCCTCGCGCAGCTCGACCAGCCCGCGCTTCACCAGCGCGCGTAACGTCTGGCTGTCGAGCGACACCTTGCGCAATAATTTCGCCGCCGGCATCGGCGCCTTCAGTTCGCTGATCGCTTCGAGCAACTCGGCCTGACGCGGCGCGCGTTTTCGCAGTTTTTCCCAGGCATCATTGTCGATCTTGCGCCCGGGCTGGACGGACAATTGCTTCTTCCAGCCGACTTCCGCTTTGCGAATGACCTGCGGCAACAGGCTGCGCATCACCGTTTCGAGCGGGCAGCAGTAATAATCGCTCATCCATTTGGCCAGCTCGAGCAGCGGTTCGCTCACGATCGGCCCCTCGCCGACAATCGCTTCGATCAGACGAATCCCTTCCGCGTCGCTTTCATCAAGCGTTGCGACGACGGTCGCCAGCGCCGATTTATCGCGAAACGGCACCCGGACGCGCGAGCCGACACCGATTCGTTCCGCCAACGATTCAGGCACCGCGTAATCGAGCTCGCGCTGAATCGCGCGGTCGATCACGACGCGAATGTAAGCCGGTTTCATCATCGGTTTCGCCTCGTAATCGTGCTCGTGCTCCTGCTCATAATCGAATTTAATCTCACGAAATTTCCTCGATCACGAGCATGCGCACGAAAGACGAATGACGCGTTTTCTTTTCAAGCTGATCCTTTGTTTCCTCCTCGCGCTCGGAGCCGGGTTCGCTTACCTCGCCATCCGTTCCGGCGACGCGCTTTACACCGGCTACGAATGGATCAGCCCGGCGCGGTTCCAACGCTACGACAAACTCATCCGCACCGCCGCCGGCCAGCATCATCTCGATCCGATGCTGGTGAAAGCGGTCGTCTGGCGGGAGAGTCGGTTCGACGCGCAAAAATTCGGCACTCACCAGGAGCGCGGCCTCATGCAGGTGACCGAGAAAGCGGCCAATGAGTGGGCGCGCGAAAACCGGGTCGAAAATTTCCAGGTCGACGATCTCTTCGATCCGCTAATTAATCTGCAAGCCGGCGCCTGGTATTTGCATCGCGCGCTCGAACGTTGGCGCACTCAGCCCGACCCGCTCCCATTCGCGCTCGCCGAATACAACGCCGGCGCCAGCCGCGTCCAGCGCTGGATCGGCCCCAACGAAGCCGCGCCTGTCTCGAAAAAAGAATTCCTCCGCCGGATCGATTTCCCCGCCACTCGCAGCTACGTCGAATCAATCATCCGCCGTTACGATTTCTACAAACGCCGCGGCCGAATGTGACCGGGCAATCCGCGGGAGTAACCGACTATTGGAGTGATGGAAGTGCTGAAACCTGTTACTCCATTACTCCACCACTCCAATACCCTAGTCATGCAAATCGGCTGCCAATTTCCGCGCTCATCGCGATGACGTTTTCGAGCGACCCGCTAATCGGCAGATCGACGCTGCGTTTTTGCAGCGCTTCCATCACGCGCTCGGTCGCAATGTTTCCAACGAGCGCGTCTTGCGCGAACGGACAACCGCCGAGCCCGCCGATGGCCGAATCGAATCGGCGACAGCCCGCATCATAAGCGGCGAGCACTTTCGCGCTTGCATCCACCGGCGTGCTGTGGAGATGGACGCCGAAGTCCCATTCGCGGCGACTGTTTCCGACGGCGCTCACGACGTCGCTGATCAACTCTGGCGTTGCGATGCCGACGGTGTCCGCGATTGAGATCGCGTGGATCCCAAGATCGACAATCCGTCTTACAGCCGTGTTTAGTTCATCTGCGCTCCACGGATCGCCGTAGGGATTGCCGAACGCCATCGAGATGTAAACGACGATGTCGATCTTCGCAGCGTCGGCGCGGCGTTTGATGGACTCGAGCACTTTCCAGTTTTCCTCGGGCGATTGGTTTTGGTTTTTGCGCAGGAAAGTTTCTGAAATGGAGCAGGGATAACCGATCGTAGTCACGCGCTGCGTTGCGATCGCGCGCTCGGCGCCTTTTTCGTTCACCACGATGCCGATGATCTCGACATCGTCGGGAATATCGGGTTGCTTCAGCACCTCTTCGCTGTCGAACGTTTGCGGCACGGCCTTGGGCGAGACGAAGCTGACCGCGTCGATGTGTTTGAAGCCGGCATCGATGAGCGCGCGCAGGTAACGCACCTTCAGCGCGGTCGGGATCTGCCCTTTCAATCCCTGCCACGCGTCCCGCGGACATTCGACCAGTTTAACCGTTTCGCCGGCCATTGCGGTGACTGTAGCCAAGCGCCTGTGGCGCGTCGAGGCACTGGCCCTCACCTCAATCCTCTCCCTGGAGAGGCGGACGGCGAAGCCGCCGGTGAGGGTAAGGTGCTGCTCATTCGCCAGGTTCGCCAGACTATTTTCAACGCGCGATTCTTCGTTGATTGTGAGGCTGATGACGAAAACCCAGGTCGCCGAAGCGTTGCAGGAAATTGCGACGCTGATGGAATTGAAGGACGAAAATCCATTCAAGATCCGCGCCTACGCGAACGCCGCGCGCTCGATCGAAACGTTTGGTGGAAACGTTCCCGATCTGCAAGATGAGGAAGCGCTCGCCAAAATTCCGGGAATCGGCAAAAGCATCGCCGAGAAAATCAAAGAGCTGGTGACGGCCGGGTCGATCAAATACCTCGAGGAACTCCGCGCGCAATTTCCTGCCGCCATCCTCGAGCTGTTCGGCATTCCGGGGCTCGGCGCAAAAAAAATCAAGGCGCTCCACGAGCAACTTCACATCAGCTCAATCGAGGAACTGCGCGCGGCGTGCGAGTCCGGGCGCGTCGCCAAATTGCCGGGGTTTGGCGAAACCACCCAGGAAAAACTTTGTGAGGCGATCGAGCGGCTTGCGCGGCATGTCGGCTCATTTCAATTCGGCCAGATCGCAGCCGAAGCGGAAACGTTGAAGAGCGATTTCGCCGCACACCCCGATGCGTTGCATGTCGATGTTGCCGGTAGCTATCGGCGCCGCCGGGAAATCGTTCGCGATCTCGATCTGGTCGTGGCGACAAAAAACCCGGACGCGATCACGCAATTTTTCGTCAAGCATCCGCTGGTCGAATCGATTATTGCCCAAGGGCCGACGAAGACGTCGGTGCGACTGCGTCCCGGCATCCAGTGCGATCTGCGCGTCGTCACCTCGGCCGAATACCCGTTCGCGCTCAATTATTTTACGGGAAGCAAGGAGCACAATATCGAGATGCGCAGCCGCGCGCTGCAGCGCGGTTGGACGCTGAATGAGTATCGGCTCGCGCCCGTGCCGACCGAGCCCAAATCGAAAAAGAAAAGTCCGCCGGCAAAAATTCCCAATGTGCGCGACGAGGCCGAGCTCTATCACGCATTCGGACTTGATTATGTACCGCCGGAGCTGCGCGAGAAATGCGGCGAGTTCGAGGCGGCAGAAAGACACACGCTGCCGCGGTTGATCGAGAAGGAGAATCTACGCGGCACATTTCATTGCCACACGGTCGCGAGTGACGGGCATAACACCCTTGAGGAAATGGCGGCGGCGGCGCAGGAGCTGGGCCTCGAATACCTCGGTGTTGCCGAGCACAGCAAAAGCTCGATCCAGGCACACGGCGTCGATGAAGCCAAACTGCGCGCCCAGGTCGGCACCATCCGCAAGTTAAACAAAAAATTCGATGGTTTTCGTCTCTTCGCCGGTGTCGAGTGCGACATTCTCCGCGACGGCACGCTCGATTTCAGCGACGACGTTTTGGCCGAGCTCGATTTCGTCGTCGCTTCCGTTCATTCCGTTTTCAATTTGAGCGAAGCAGACATGACGAAGCGCGTTATCACCGCGATGGAAAATCCGTTCGTCACGATCCTGGGGCATCCGACGGGGCGACTCCTATTGAAACGCGAGCCTTACCAAATCGATCTTGCCGCCATCATTGATGCCGGCGCGCGCACCGGCACATGGATCGAGCTCAATGCCGCGCCCAAGCGGCTCGATCTCGACTGGCGCTGGTGGCCGGGCGCGAAAGAAAAAGGAGTCAAATGCGTCATCGATCCCGACGCCCACCGCGTCGAGCGACTCCAAGACCTGTGGTTCGGAATCGGCATCGCCCGCAAAGGCTGGCTGACGAAGGATGATGTGATGAACTGCCTCCCGCTGGGGAAGATCGAGCACGCGCTGCGGGCGAAGCGTGAAGCGCAGGTGAGAAGTAAGAAGTGAGAAGTCGGGCAGAACATCTCACTTCTCACTAATCACTTCTCACTGATCGAAGCACGCTGCGGCATGAACATGGTGAGGCATTTGCACGCGCCGCCGGCTTTGATGAATTCGCTCATCGGCAATTCGTGACAGCGGTAATCGCGCTCGCGCAGGGTCGCGGCGAGCGTCGGCGCGCCTTCCGGCAAAACAATGTCCCGCTCGAGCACGACCGCGTTGCAGGAAAAATGCATCGCTTCCTCAGGGAGAACGTCGATGAGCTCGGGCAGATGATCGCGAATGGTGCGCTGGCCGTATTCATCGAACGCCGCCGGAAACCAAACCGCTCCGCCATCGGGCAGCGGACAAAAACAGGTGTCGAGATGATAAAAGCGCGGATCGACCAGCTCGACTGAGATGGCGAGGCAACCGAGCATTTCCGCGACCGCGCGGTGCGACTTGATGTCGGAGCGGAATTTGTAGCCGCAGAAAAGCGTTTCACTACCGACGAAGAGCGCGTCGCCTTCGCCTTCGAAATAATAATCCTTCGGCAGCCACGCGAGGTCATAACCGTGTTCCTCCATCCACTTGGCAAAATGCGGCGCTTCACCGGCGCGCTCCTGGTGTCGGAAATTGCTCGGGATAAATCTTTTCCCTATCGTCAGACCGGCATTGGCGGTGAAAACCATGTCCGGCAATTTCGGCTGCGGAGTTACCAGACTAATTTTGCAATCGAGTTTCGAGAGCGTGCCATGCAAATTTTTCCACTGTTTTTGCGCGACCGAAGCTTCCGCGCCTCGGGCGCGGCTCATCCACGGGTTGATCTCGTATTCGATGCCGTAAAAATCCGGCGGGCAAAGCAGCAGCTCGCGCATAAGATCGACAATTACGCACGAACCATTTTGGACGACGTCTCATCCCCGGCCTTGGCGAGGCAACGGGTCAATTCGCGCAGGAACGGCTCGATATCTGTCACCAAGCCAATCGATTGGAGCGGCTGATGCTCGACGGCTCTGTCCACTGCCACCGAATCGATATCGACAGAGACAATTTTCACCGTTGGCGCAAGCATGGCGGCAACGGCAAGCGAATGTTCCAGGGTGCTCAAAAGCAACACGTGGGTGACGTCGGCAAGCTTGTCGCGCATAATTTTCTGCGCCTCGACCACGTCTGTAGTGACGCCGGGGATCGGTCCTTCATCGCGGATTGATCCGGTCAAAACGATGTCCACTTTGTGCCGGATAGAAGCGTGCATCACCCCGCCAGTCACGATTTTTTTCTTAACCGCGCCCGCGACTCCGCCCGACTCGCGAAGAATATTGATCGCGCGCATGTGATTTTCGTGTCCGCCGGCTGCGAAAGCGCGTTCCGGACTCACCCCCAATGATGTTCCGAATAGGACGCGCTCGACATCGAAAACGACGAACGCGTTTCCGGCAAAGAGACGATCGACGTAGCCCATTTCGATCAGGCGCTCGAGATGTTCGCCCGCGCCGGTGCGCACAATCGCTGGCCCGGCAACCACGGCGATCTTGCCCGCCGCGGCGCGCGCGCGGCGCAGTTCGCTGGCCAGCTCCCGGATTATCGCCGATTTCGGCTCGTCTGCCGAAATGCTCGCATTGATGAACTGAAAAATATCCGTGTGCGATGTGGAACGCTGCACCGGCACCACGCGAATCCCCTGGTGACCAACGACGATGTCGTCGCCCTGCTGCACGTCGAAGAATTTGACCGCGCGGGCAGTTGAAGTTTTCCGATCCACCGCAATTGCGCTGTCCATCATCACCGGAAGCACTTCGATCTCTTTGCTATCGAGGCGAACAAACGTCTGCTGATTTGTGGTCACATAAAAATCGACCGGAAACACTCCCGCCGCCGGAGCTTTTGCCAGTTGCGCGTCAGCGTGCTTCGTCACTTCGGCGCCGTGCTGGCGCAAGCGCAAAACCAATTCATCCAGCGTCTCGTGAGAAGGAGCGGAGACTTCGATGCGAGCGCGGCTCTGATCGGCGCGTTTCTGGCCGATCTTGATCTGCTCGATCTTGAACGTGGCGCCGGCGCGAAGAATCTCATCCAGCACCTTGGGGAGGATGAGCGAGTCGATGATGTGCCCGCGTAATTCAATCGTCTCGGAAACCATTAGCAGAAGCTAGTCGATGAAATCGGCCGCGCCAATTGCACCGCGCCGCCGATAGGTCGACAATGACAAAATCGATCCGCCTGAGGGCGGGCAAGCTATGAAGAAACCGAACGTCCGTGGTCCGTCGCCGAGCCGAAAAGCGCACCTCGCGCTGCGCGAAAATTTGAACCGGAAATTTAAACCGGCCCCGCCGTTGCCGGCAAAGTCGCTGGATAAAGCCCGCCCGTTTCGGCGGAACACTCTCGCTCAAAATGAGCGATGACGATTTAGTCGCGGTCACAACCAAGATCGCGGCCACGCTCGCGAATAAGCCGCAGATCTTCATCACCCATCCGGCCGAGCGCAAAGTTCTGCGCGCAATGACCGATGAGCAGCTCCGCCAATTCGCCGCCCAACACGGCTGGCGCGTCGTGCGTCGCCTCGGCGGTCATCAAATCGAATTCTACAACGACGCCAGCACCCACGCGCAGTAGCCGCTTCCCTCCGGGAACGCGTGCCGGAATGCGGTGGGGGCGAGACTCTGTCGAGCCGACGAATAATTCCACGCGGTGGCAGCCAAAATTCCCACCGTCCTCACCTCAATCCTCTCCCTCAGGGAGAGAGGACGCGGCAGCGCCAGGTGAGGGTTTAAGACGACGCCTCGCTTCTGAAAAATCCTGTCAGCGGACTCGTGGCGGAGGCAGTCGTCAGTTTTTCTGCCAAGCCGATCTCGCGCGCTTCGCGGCCCGCTTCGATCGCTTTGCGAAACGCTTGTGCCATCCGCACCGGGTCGGCGGCGATTGCAATCGCCGTGTTCACGAGCACGGCATCCGCGCCCATCTCCATTGCTTCCGTTGCCTGACTCGGCGCGCCCAAACCGGCGTCGACTACCACCGGCACTGTGGCTTGCTCGAGGATGATCTCGATTTGTGGGCGCGTTTCGATCCCGCGATTGCTTCCAATTGGCGAACCGAGCGGCATTACCGTGGCGGTGCCGATGTCCTGCAACCGTTTTGCCAGCACCGGGTCGGCGTTGATGTAAGGCAAAACTGTGAACCCTTCGCGGACGAGAATTTCTGCAGCCGCCAATGTTTCCACCGGATCGGGCAGGAGATAACGCGGGTCGGGATGAATCTCGAGCTTGATCCAGTTCGGCAACCCTGCGGCGACGGCCAGTCGCGCCAGTCGCACCGCTTCCGTGGCGTTGCGCGCGCCGCTCGTGTTTGGCAAAAGCAAAAAACGTTTTGGATCGATAAAATCGAGAATGTTCGCGTAAGGATCGCCTTTGCCGGACAGGTCGGCCCGGCGCAACGCGACCGTGACAATCTCGGTGCCGCTCGCGATTAGCGCGTCGCGCATCAGCTCGTTCGACGCGAACTTCCCCGTGCCTACGAGCAGACGGGATGTGAATTCGCGGTCCGCGATCTTTAGTTTGGAAGGCTTATCGGCCATGTCTAAAAGTTATCCGCTTTTTGACCGCGTGCGAGTTGTAGCCGCGGTCGCTGACCGCGGGCCGGCATCAACGTCGCCGGCGACAGTTTTGGCTGTACGCGCGGGAAGGATTGCGGCAACTTCTTCGGATGACTGAGTTCGATCTGCACGGGGAAGACTGCGTCCCAGGCATGGCGAAGTTGCCGGATGCGTCTGTCGATCTTGTCATTACCTCGCCGCCCTACAATCTCGGCGTGCGCTACGCAAAATTTTCTGACCGACAAGATCGACAATCCTATTTGCGCTGGTGCGGCGGCTGGGCCGCGCAAGTCCGGCGGATTTTGCAGCCGAGCGGCTCGTTCTTTCTCAACATCGGCGCCGCGCCTTCCAACCCAATGCTGCCGCACGAGATCGTCATGCAAATGCGCGAGGTATTTGTTCTGCAAAACACGATCCACTGGATCAAATCCATCGCGGTGGAGAACTGTGGCCGTCGCCCTGCGAGCGACGCGCGCGCTTCGCGCAGCGAATCGGCTACAACAATTCGCTCGCACGGCCATTTCAAGCCGATCAGCTCGAAACGATTCCTCAACGATTGCCAAGAATACATTTTTCATTTCACGAAGACCGGGCGCGTCGAGCTGGACCGGCTCGCTATCGGAGTCCCGTATCAGGACAAGACCAACATCGCGCGCTGGGCGCACACGCGCGGGAGCGATTTGCGCTGCCGCGGCAACACCTGGTTTATTCCTTACGAAACGATCCAGAGCCGGGCGAAAGAACGCCCGCATCCGGCGACGTTTCCCGTGCAACTGGCAGAATGGTGTATCAAACTGCATGGGATCGCGCGTGTGCGCACGATGCTCGACCCGTTTCTCGGCATCGGAAACTCCGCCATTGCGGCGCAACGCTGCGGCGTGAAAAAATTCATCGGCTTTGAAATCGATGAAGAATATCTTGATGAAGCAAAGCGCCGTTTGGCTGGACAAAAAGCCCGGTAGGGCGACGCTCTGCGGAGCCGACTTGATCCCTCGTTCGTCGGCTCGACAGAGTCTCGCCCTACCGACAGGCTTGCTCATCGTCGCCCTAAATTTCACCTTCGCGCTCCTTGCGACGGCAGCCGATTCGTCTTTCACGTTCGGCGGTGTGCCACTGACTCCTGGCTCAACTGTGCGTGCTAATGTGCCGTTGAGCGCGGAAGAAAAATCGATCGCCGGCCAAGGCGGCAATGAGATGCCGCAGAGTGCGATCGGCGTGCTGGCCACGCCTCCAAATTTTAATCCATCAAAAATGTGGCCGGTGCTGGTCATTTTTTCGACGAGCGATTTCAAACGTCAAAACCGCGATGATCTGGTCGCGTTTTATCGCCGGGTGGGGCTCGCCGAAGGCTGGGTGCTATTGGCGGGCGACGGCCCGCAACCGGCGCGTAACGATACCGCCGGTTGGCGCGCGGCGATGACTCTCGCCGCGATTGACGCGCTGCATCGCAGTTTCGCCGCTTCGGAAAAATGGCCGATCGCTTGCGCCGGCTTTTCCGGTGGTGCGCGGCGCGCCGGGTTCATCGCGCCGCTGCTCGCGACGCACGGTTGCCGCGTGGCCGGAATTTATCTGACGGGAGTGAATCAGGACCACTTAAGCGAGGGATATGCGAGGCTCCAACCCGGGACCGATTTTCTTACCACACCAATTTTCGTCGCGATCGGACGCGATGACCGAATCGCAACGCAAGAGCAGCAATACTCCGTCGTTGGTTCAATCAAACGAACCGGTTTCAGTCGAATTCGGATCGGGACTTTCCACGGCGCTCACGAAGTGAATGACGCCCAAACGGCCATCGCGTTGCGCTGGTTCCGCTCGCTTGGGAAATTGTAGAGGAAGCAGTCTGCTTCCCACGGGACGTTAACAGCGTCCCCTACAGGAGCGTTCCGTTTTTCGGCGATTCGTTCGCTTGGAATTTGTCGAGCGACTTTACCAGATTCGCCGGTAAGGGCCGAACGCGATCGAAGATACGGGCCGCGAGCGGTTTGGCCGTCAGGTAACCGGCGGCGAACATTTCCAGGCGCGCATCGAGATTGTCGATGTAATGGAGCGCCATTGCCTCGGGCGTTTTCGGGCTGACCGGCGAACCAAATTGCGCCTCGCCGTGGTGCGCGCCAATCAAATGCAACAGATGCAACCGCACATCTTCTGGTGGCGGTGCGAGGCTCTGCCACGTGTCGGCATTGTCCGCCGAAATTTTGCGCCAGAGCGAATTCACTAACTCGAGGCCGATCGAGATATGGCCCATCAGCTCGCCGCGCTCGTCGTAGCTCATGACGAACCCGTTTTCTGGCAGCGCGTTTTCCCAAAGCTTGCCGCAATCGTGAAATAAAATGCCGGCAATCAGAAGATCGACGTTCAGCTGGGGATACAGTGACGCGATCGCCAGTGCGGTGCGCATCATTTGCGCCGTGTGCTCGACCAAACCACCGCGTCGGGCGTGATGATAATTCCGCGCCGCCGCCGTGCGCCGGAAGCGCTCGCCGAAATCTTTCACAAACGCCTCCGACAAAAGGCGCAGGCGCGGGTCGGCAACCGACGCGAGCGTCTTAAGGATGTAATCCCAATCGGCCGTTTGTTTGGCGCGCAGCTCGGCCGGTCCCTGGAGCAATTCGTTTTTCTCCTGCTCGGTGAGCGGCCGCACGGTCCATTTGCGCGCTTCCAGGCCATATTGGGAATGTTGATGAAATTCGCCTGTCAGCTCGATGAAATCGCTGTCGGTCAGCGCGCTGCAGGCCTTGTAAGCAGGATGATCACTCCACACGCGCAAAGTCATGCGGTCGCACGCGTCGGCCAGATTTAGTTCGCAATATGGCTGCTGCTCGCGCGTGAGCTTCGGCGCCGCGCTCTCCACCTGCACGTGCACCCGCGCCGTCACCGGGTCGTTCTGCGCGGCACGGCGGATTTCGCTCAAGGTCATCAGTTGCATATCGATCTTATCGCTTATCCGGCTCGGGCTAACTTAATGCACGGCGGCAGGGAATTGCAGTATCAGATTCGACGAACCAGTGTCCGATCGCTCCTTGACGCGCTGTGTGACGGCGAAAACTCTCGGCCGATTCAGTCGGCCGCTTTAATCACGCCGCAGGCAACACGCGCCCCCGAGTTTCCAGCCGGATCGGTTTTCAAATCGTCCGCCTTCTCATGGACGACCACGGATTTGCCGATGATCGAGTCGGCGCCGCTCAAACTCATTTTGCCTGTCCAATCGAAGTGCACTTTGCCGGACGCATCGGGTTCAATGTTACCGAGATCGCCGACGTGACGCTCAGGGGTGGTCGGTCCGCCGTGATGTTGATGGGTGGGATTAAAATGCCCGCCGGCTGAGGAAGCGTCCGGCGCCGAGCAATCGCCCTTCTCGTGAATGTGAAAGCCGTGTTTGCCCGGTTTGAGGTTTTCAATGTCACCGACCACGTGCACATCGGCCCCGGTTTTCGTGAACGTGATTAGCCCAGAGACATTGCTGCCGGATTTCGGCTCCAGTTTCGCCGTGGCCTTGGTCGGTTCCTGCCCGTAGGCAAACGCCGCGAGCGCGCAAAGCATCGCTAAGGAGATGATCGTTTTCATTTTCAGAACGTACCGCCTTTTTGCCGGAGTGAAACATTGAATCCGCCGTTGGCCGATTCGTGAATTGTTTGCTTGAAAATTTTGCGCGGCTTCGACACTATCCGTACTCGGGCGGCGACTGTTAGAAATAGCTTCAAACCTATGAAAACTACATTCGCTCGCTGCCTGATCACTCTGCTTGGCGCTGTTGTGCTTCAACCCGCGGCCCAAGCCTCGTTCCACGAGATGCAGATTGAACAACTCATTGGCTCGGTTGGTGGCGACACGACCGCGCAAGCCATTCAACTGCGGATGCGCGCGCCCGGTCAGAATTTTGTCAGCCAGGGCAAGCTCGTTGTCTTCGACGCGGCCGGCCAAAACCCGATCACCGTGCTTGACCTCACGAGCAATGTCACCAACGGCGCGACTGGCGATCGGGTCCTGATCGCGAGCCCGAATTTTCCAAGTCATACCTCGCCGCCTGCGATGCCCGACTTCACGATGGCGAATCTGATCCCGTCGAGTTATTTCGCCGCCGGCAGTCTGGTGTGGCAAGCCGACAGCACGGGCGAGATTTTGTGGAGCTTGAGCTGGGGCGGCGCCGCCTATACCGGACCAACCACCGGCAGCACGACGAACGATGCCGATGGCGAATTCGGCCCGGCGTTCCCCGGCCTTCTCTCAGCTACCTGCACTAGCGCATTACTCTTCCCGGGCACGGCTACCGCCCTAAGCACGAACAACGCCGCTGATTATCTCGCGACCACCGGCAACATCGTTTTTACGAACAACGCTCATGTCAGCTTCACCATCACCGTGACACTGCCCACCGTCACAATTAACGCCACCGATCCGAATGCGTCCGAGAATCCATTGGACAATGGCAAATGTCGAATCATTCGCAGCGGCGGATGCATCGACAACGCGCTCACCGTGTTTTATTCGGTTAGCGGAACGGCGACGAATGAAACCGACTACCAGCGCCTTCGCGGTCGGACCAGCATTAAGGCTACCAGGCCAAGCGGCAACCTTCCCGTAAAACCCATTGACGATACCATTGCCGAACCCGACGAGACCGTCATCGTAACGTTATCGCCCGATTCGGGTTACACGATCGGATCACCGAGCAGCGCAACCGTGACGATCCACAGTAATGAGTAGCG
>JBHEMD010000029.1:0-12259 GCA_046262735.1 Chthoniobacterales bacterium
GATGCGCAAGATTCGCGTCTTTCAGGAGGACGCGTATCTGTCGCTCGATTACGAAAAACAAAGCGGCGAAATTTATCGGCGTGAGCGCGGCAAAATCACGCGTGACAAAGTCCCGATCGAGCGTGAGGAACCGCTCAAGAGCCAGCTCACATCCTTCATCGAATGCGCCAGCACCGGGCGCCAACCGCTCGTCTCGGGATTTCAAGCCACAGCGGCGCTCGAATTGGCTGTGGAGATTACAAAGCGCATCACTCACTCCTAATGAGGAAGCTCGAATGACGAAGGAATGACGAAGCCCGAATTACGAATGACTGATTTGCGCCAGCCGCGCTGTTTCGGCGTTCGTCATTCGGATTCGTTTCGTCATTGGTCATTGGTCATTCGTCATTCGCAATGACCCTTTACTTCATCGCCGGCGAAGCGAGCGCCGACAATCATGGCGCTGCGCTGATGCAATCGCTGCGGCAGCTTGATGCCGATCTTCGCTTCGTCGGTCGCGGCGGTCCGCAGATGAAAACCATCGCGGGCGCGCAATTTAATAATTGGATCGAAAGGTCGGGCGTGCTGGGCCTGTGGGAAGTTATTAAACACTACGGTTATTTCCGAAAGCAATTTGCGGAGACGCTGGGCGAAATCGCGCAGAGCAAACCCGCCGCCGTCGTTCTCATCGACTATCCGGGATTCAATTTGCGTCTCGCGCGCGTCTTACATCGACAAAAAACGGCGCGAAAAATCATCTACTACATTAGCCCGCAAGTCTGGGCGTGGAACCGCGGCCGGATCAAAAAGATGGCACGCTGGCTGGACCTGATGCTCTGCATCTTTCCGTTTGAAGCCGACCTCTACAGCCAATCTGGTTTGCGCGCGGTGTTTGTCGGGCACCCCATGATCGATCGCTTGCGCGTCCATAAGATCGACATCGAACGCGATCCGAATCTGATCGGGCTTTTTCCGGGAAGTCGTTTGCGCGAGGTGCGCAAAATATTTCCGATCCTGATCGAGACCACGCGGGAACTGCGGAAACAAAAACCAGATTTGCGTTTCGAAGTCGCGGCCGCCTCTCCCGAGTTGGCCGCGGAAATGAAAGCAATGGTGCATCGGCTTCCAGCCGAGGAGCATCGGCAAGATGCCGCTGTCACGATCAAGCTCGGCGAAACTTTCTCGATCATGCAGCGCGCGTTCGTCGGGATCGTCGCGTCGGGCAGCGCCACGCTTGAAGCGGCCTACTTTGGTTTGCCATTTGTTCTCGTTTACAAGGTGGCGTCGCCGACGTATCTCGCGGCGCGTCTCGTCGTCGATGTAAAATATCTCGGCATGCCCAACGTGCTTGCCGGCAAAGAGGTCGTGCCGGAATTTATTCAACACCGCGCCCGACCACGCGCGATTGCGCATGCTCTGTCGCGTCTGTTGAATGATGATGTTGCCCGTAAGCGGATGACTTCCGACTTTGCCGCGGTCATTGCCAGCCTCGGCGAAGGCGGCGCGAGCGAGCGCGCAGCAAAAGCGATCCTCGACGAGTTAATCTAAACACTGCGCGAAGTCCTCCATCGTTGTCATTCCAAGCGAAGTCGAGGAATCTCTAACTGTTAGCAATGAGAGATGTCTCGACTGCGCTCGACACGACAGGAGGCTTGCTTCAGAGCCAGCGAACGCCCTGGGCCATCGGTGCGCTGATCCTCGTCCTTTTTCTCGTCACCAACTTGCCCTGGCAGCTCGACAACTACGATCAGGCCAAGCAGGCGTTCACTTCGTTTCAGATGGTGAAGGAGGGCCGCTGGTTTTATCAGCAAACGCCCCACGAACGCGTCGCGACCAAGCCGCCGCTGGTCGGTTGGATCTCGGCTGGGCTTTTCGCAGCGACGCGCTCCTGGGATTTGGCGTGGCGGCTACCGTCGTTTCTTGCCGTCATCGCGTTGTCGATCTTGCTCTTTCGCGCCGCGAAATTGGCTTACGGCGCGGTCGTCGCTCTGATCGCGCTGAGCGCATTCGCTTTCAATCTGCTGACTCCGCGGCTGGCCATGCTCGTCCGCACCGATATGCCACTCGCTCTCATCATCTTTCTGATCGGTCTCCAAATCTGGACACACGCGCGCGAGCAAGGCGGCTGGACTACGCGCGACCGCCGCTGGCTCTTTTTTCTTCTAACTGGCGCGATGCTGATCAAAGGCCCGATCGTCTACGCATTTATTTTGCCGGGTGTGATCGCTTTTGTTTGGGTCGCGCGCAACCGAGGCACTGCACTGAAATCGGCGCGCGGGTGCGGCTTGTGGCCGTGGATTGCCTCGCTCGGTGTATTTCTGCTCTGGGTGACCGGCGGAATCATTTTCCAGCCGGGCTTTTTCGATCAGGTGATCATGCGCGAATTCGTCGGCCGCTTCGGCACCAGTGTCCATCAACCGAAACAGTTCTTCTTTTATCTGCCCCATCTGCTTCACAAATTTTTTCCCTGGAGCGTGCTGATGATTGCCTTAGTGATTGTCGATCTTCGCACGCGGCAATGGAAACTGCGCGGGATCCTGCGCGAGATCGCGCCGGAGACGTTGTGGCTGATTTGCTGGACCTTTGGCGGATTGCTGGTGATGTCGCTGATTCCATCGAAGCGAGTGGATAGGATCTTTCCCGTGGTTCCGCCGATGTGTTTACTACTCGCGGCGCAGATCAGTCACGCTGCGGGCGAGGAAGAATGGCGCGAGCGCCTTTACCGTTGGAGCGCAATTGCGTTGCTGTTGTCGATCTTATTCAGTGGCGGCTATGCGCTTTTCAAAGTGATCTCTGGACATCGCGCACATCGGAACGCGCTGGTCGTGTTTGGACGCGAAGTCCGCAAGCAGGCAGCGGGACGCCATTGGCGTCTCGAAGCCGTGCGCGCCCCCGATGAAGGCTTGCTTCTTTATCTTGAACGACCGCATTTCGTCTGGCCTGAGGACGCGGTGGCCCAATGGAACCGCGCGCAAATCGATGCCCTTGTCGCGCCCATCGAAGAAGCGCCCGACCTGATGCGCCAGCTGCACGACGCCGCACTTTCGCAACTGCACTCCGAGCCGCCTAAGGACGAGCCGGGGATGGGCTACGTATTGATCACGCGCTGATTTACTTTTGTGCGGTCGGCACGAGGTCTTGGAAAGTATTGCGACGGTCATAGACCGCCGCTACAGAAGGAATGGCGATGGAGCAGTTTCCAAAAAAGGAAATCGAGACGCTTTGGTGTCCGTGGCGGGTCGAGTATTTCGAAAAGGAACCGCGCAACCGGAATTTTCTCTCCGAGGCGGCGCAAGCGAGCGATGACGCGGCGCATCTGATCGTCACGCGGCGCAAGACGGCGTTCCTGATGATGAACCGTTATCCTTATGCGGTCGGTCATCTGATGGCGGTCCCGTATCGCAAGACGGGCGAACTGGCCGATTTGGGCGAGAACGAAGTCATGGAGCTGTGGAGCCTGGTTGTGCACGGGCAAAAACTTTTACGCGCGGCAACGAAAGCGCACGGGTTCAACATTGGGCTGAATCTCGGTGAATCCGCCGGGGCGGGTGTGACCGATCATTTGCACATCCACATCGTGCCGCGCTGGAGCGGGGACACCAACTTCATGCCGATGATCGCGGGGACCCGCGCGCTTTCTGATGGATTGCGCGCGCTGTATGACAAATTGATCGCGGCGCAATCGAAGATCGACGCGCCTTCGCCAGGCTACGGCGGGGCAAACATGGAGAAAGCGCGATGACGAACCAAACCTGGATTCAACCGCCGCCGCCGCAAAAGGGGATGGGCTGTTTCGCGAAAGGCTGTCTTATCCTGATTGCGTTTGTTGTTCTGCTCGTGATCGCGTTCGTGGGCGGGACTTATCTGGCGGTGCGTTATTTGCGCTCCGATTATTTGCCGAAGACGCGCGCGACATTGCCGTCTGCTGTTCCCACTCAACAGGCGCAGCAGGACGCGCGCGTCCGCTGGGACGCGTTTGAACGCGCGGCGCGCGCGCATCAGCCGGCGCGAATCGAATTGACCGCCGACGACATGAACGCGCTCATCGCGTCGGAGCCGGAATTGCGGGGCAAAGCCGATGTGACGGTGGACGGCAATGTCGGCCATTTACGAGTGAGCATGCCGCTCGATGGGTTCCGCTGGTTGCGCGGCCATTATTTGAATGCCGAGTGCACAGTGCAATCTGGCCCCGGAGGAGATCCTGACGCGGCGCGGATCACTGCGATCACAGTGAACGGCCGCCCGGTGGCCGATGATGTGTTGCGCTGGCAATATAGCTCGTGGTCGGTGCGCGGTTACATCGAGAGTTGGTCGCGAGATAGGAATCTCGAGCGGTTCGAAATTGAGGGCGGCCGGGTGATCCTGCAAACCAAAGGCGAAATCACTCCATGATTTCGCGCGCGAAAATGTTGAGCTGGCCGTCCTCTTGTTTGCGAATCTCGGTGATCTCGTAAGGGCGCGCTTCGTCGCGGCTGATGACCGAGCCTTGCGCCGGCGGCGTTCGACCAGCGGGAAATTCGACAATGATACGCGTGTTCGACCCCGCCCCGAAGTGCAGCACTTTGTCGGTCAATTTCGTCCGCGGCCGCAGCACGGCGCGGTTGGCATCGGCAAAATTGACCACGAACTGGCCGCGCAAATAAATGCGCTCGCCGGCCAGACCGCGGTCGGCCATGTCGCGCAAGTCGCCCGTGCCGATGAGCCGGCCAATCGGCATCTTGCCAGCCGGATATGTTTTCCAATTGCCGCCGCCGGCAGTCGAAGCGAGCGCGATTCCCGAGGTATCGGTCGGTGGGGATTGAGCAGGCACTGCGGGCTGAGCAGTGGGCGCGGGCGTGGGCGACGCCGCGGCGATTTGCGGCGGCGGCGAACTTAGCGGGAGCGCGGTCGGAATTGGTTTCGGCGAGGGCGAGAGCGCTGCGAGTGCCATAGGCGTGGGTGTCACCGCTGCGGCTGGCGTTGCCACAGCGATCGCGCGCGGCGGCGGGACGGCCGTTTCAGACGCGGCAGGCGAGGGCGCGCCCTTTTGTTTCTTGGCAAACTTCCCGCCCTTTGGGGTTGGGGTAAGCTTGGCAAACTTGTTCGTCTGCGCCGTTGCCGGCGGTGGACTTACGACCGGTTTGGCCGGCTCGATTCGCACGAGCTGATTTTCCGCCGGCGGCGGCGTACCGGCGGCCGGCAAACCAATCGGCACAGCACCTTGAGGCCCGGTCTGCTGCCGGCGATAATTGGCGTAGTGTAATTCCGCTCGCGTCCGTGTCTCGTCCTTAAACAACGGCCAGCCCGCGGCCAGGTTGAGCGAAAGCGGCGGCTCGAGCCGAAAGGTGCCGGGTCCTTTCGTAACCGTGTAATTGCCATAGAGCAGCGGCACCGCCGTGATCATGATGCGGCCATCCGGCAGCCGTTCGGCGTGGATGACTGCGGAAATGTCGTGCGTTCGTTCCAGTTTGATCTCCAGTCCCATGTTCAAGGTCTGCTTCATCAGTGGCAGCATCATCGGGCTCGCCGGGTAAACGTGTTCCATCAACAACTCTGCGTGATCGACCGAATTGGTCAGCGCGATCATCCCGGAAGTGAAGACGTCGTTGGGACCGAGCTCACGCGCATCGACCATCAAGTAACGACCGGTGACGTACGGCACCAGGCCGGGGACGTGCTGGTAGTTCTTGATGTAATTGCGCAGCAGCTCGGTGTTGGTTTTCGCCAGTTCCGCGGCGCCCATCGCCACGTAGCGATCGAACATTTGTTTCGCATTGAGAAACTCGCCTGGCGGCGCAGCGGTTAACTCGAAACGCTTTGGCGGATCGATCTTGTGTAATCGTTGCAGGATCCGGTAGCTGTCCGGCCGCTCCGGTTGATCGAAGATGTAAAAACTGCCCAGCCACGCGGCAAAGGCAAACCCGGTCAGAAGCAGGATGGCGACGGTCCAGGCAAAATAATTGATCCGGCGCCGCGGACGCGCGTAGGGCTCGTCATACTGGTACCCGCCGTAGTCCATTAACCGAAAAGAAACTGGATTTTCAATTCGGTCGCGCGGCTTCGAAAGATGAGCCGCAGCCGCAAGTCCGCGCGGCGTTTGGATTGACGATCTGGAAGCCGACGCTGGTTAATCCGTCGCGAAAATCCAAAGTCGCGCCGCGCAGGTAATCGGCGCTTTCGTTGTCGATGAAAAACTCAACGCCGTCGCGCTCCACGATCTCATCGCCGGCGTGCTTTTCATCCAGCCCCATTTCGTAATGGAGGCCGGAGCAACCGCCTTTCACAATCTGCACCCGCAGTCCTTTTCCGGTCGCATTCGGTTGTTCGTCGAGCAAGCCACGAAGCTTACGCACCGCACTGTCGGTGACGTTAATCATCTGTTTTTCAAAGTACGGCCCGCTCCGAGCAAGTCAACCAGCCGCCCCGCCGAATCGGTTTCGCAATCCGGGTATCTGCAATTTACAATCTGGCAGTAGATGAGCCGGATTCGATTATTGCCTGAGACAGTCGCCAGCCAGGTGGCGGCGGGCGAGGTCGTCGAGCGCCCCGCCTCGGTCGTCAAAGAGCTTGTCGAGAACAGCATCGACGCTGGCGCGCGCAAGATCGACATCCTGATCCGGCGCGGCGGCATCTCGCTTGTCCGGGTCATCGACGACGGCTGTGGGATGGACCGCGACGACGCGCTGCTGTCGCTCGAACGCCATGCGACGAGCAAAATCCGCAGCGCCGCTGATCTCGCCGCCATCGCGACACTCGGGTTCCGCGGCGAAGCGCTGCCGAGTATCGCCAGCGTTTCGCGGTTTCGTTTGACCACCCGCGAGCCAAACGCAGTCGCCGGAACTGAAATCGGCGTCAACGGCGGCAAGATCGACATCGTCCGCGACGGCGGCGAAGCGCCCGGCACACAAGTGGAAGTGCGCTCGCTTTTCTACAATCTGCCCGCGCGCCGGAAATTTCTCCGCTCCGAAAACACCGAAAGCCGCAACATCGAGCATCAACTGCATCTCCAATCCATCGGTCACCCGCAGATCGCGTTCACGCTCGTGCGCAACGATCAAACGGTCTTTCAACTGCCGATCGCCGCCAGTCTGCGCGATCGCATTCGCGACTTATACGGAAGCGATTTGCTCGAGCGGCTCCTTGAACTAAACAGCGGCGGTAGGGCGCGCCCGCCGGATGCCAATTCAGCTCGCACCGCGCCGGAGATAACCGGTTTCATTGGCCAGGCCGGTTTGAGCCGGCAAACCCGCGCCCAACAGCTTGTCTTTGTCAATGGTCGCGCGGTCGAAAGCCCGGTCGTTGCCGCGGCGTTGCGCGAAGGTTATCACACCGCGCTCATGAAAGGACAATTCCCGGTCACGTTTTTGTTTCTCAATCTCGATCCGGCTGCGGTGGATGTGAACGTGCATCCGGCCAAACGCGAAGTGCGTTTCCGCGATCCAAACGGCGTGCGCGAGGCCGTCGTCAACGCCATTCGGCAAACGCTCGAATCCGGCCGGCGTGATTGGCAGAAAAAATTCCAGGCGCCTGCTGTAGCCGGGGTCGCTGATCCCGGTCACGTTGCTCCGCAACAACCAGTTGTCGATCTTACCCTGCGGCCACAAGTCGTCGTTCCCGAAGCGTCGCATCTCGAATTGCCTGTTGTAGGGCAGGCGCTGCGCTCATCTACAACGCACTTGGATTCAGCAAGCGATGCGCTTGCCACGCAATTGCGTGCCGAGCGGCCTCCCGCTCAGCAATTTCAAATCATCGGCGTGCTCAACAAACTTTATGTACTGATGGAAAACGCCGATGGCTTGGTGTTGGTCGATCAGCACGCCGCGCACGAGCGCATCCTCTTCGAGGAATTGCGCCGCCGCATGGAGGAACAAGGCGTTCCCTCGCAAAAACTGCTCCTCGCCCCGACCTTCGATCTGCCGCCGCGCGACGCCGAATGGGTCGAGCGGAACATGTCGATCTTGCAGAAAATGGGCATCGGCATCGAAAGCTTCGGACCGACCACATTCAAGATCGACAGTCTCCCGGCGTTTCTGAAAACTTCCGATCCCGTTAGTTTCATGCAGCGCGTGATCGACGATCTGAAAAGTGCAAGCGAGCGCAGTTCGCCGATGCGGCTGGGCGAAGAAACGATCGCTAAAACCGTGTGCCGCCACGCCGTCAAAGCGAACGACCCACTGCGCTATCTCGAAGTGGAAAAGCTCGTCCAGGATTTGCTCGAGTGCGACCTGCCCTACTGCTGCCCCCACGGTCGGCCCACCATGATTCAAATCTCGTTGGCTGAACTGGAGAAAAAGTTTGGTCGGAAAGTGTGAACATTTGGCCAGTGGGGCGAGACTCTGTCGAGCCGACGAATCTCAATACATCCAAGAGTTGTCAGTTACTCTTGCCGGTCATTCCGAGCGCAATCGAGGAATCTCTCACTGCTAATATCCCCGCGTCTGTTTCAAGTAAGAGATGTCTCGACTCCGCTCGACATGACAAAGGGCGTTTAATCGGGCCAGATTAACAGGCGCATGAATTCTTCGCCTTCTTTGCTGAGATGCGCTTTGACGCCGCGGCCAATGATCTGGCCCTGAGTGAGACTGGAAACATCGACTGAATATTTTTCCAAATAATTCAATTGCGGTTTCGCCACCCGCCGCGTGCTCGGTTCGATCCGCAGAGGAAGTCCGGAGCGGGCGAATGAGACCTCCCACGATTGCGTGCTATGCGTCGAGCTGGCGCGCACCAGCCAGGGATAAAGCCTGGGCAGCTCGAAGTGCGCCGATTTCGGCAGGAGCACCTTATAAAAAACTTCTTCGTCGCCGAGAAAGTCCGGGATGGTGAGCGACGGATCGCGTCGCAACGCGAGATAGAGCCGCGCGATATCCAGGCCCTTGAGATTAATCCCGTTGTAGATGCCGTGATAGTTCGGCTCGTCTTTGGTAAAGGTGTCATACCACGACTCAAACTGCCGGCTAAGCATGAGATTCAATTCCAAATGCAAATGCGCCCGGGCGAAATTGATTCCCTTGCCGGTATAACCGAGCCGGCCGATGCGTTCGCCCCGCGCCACGCTTTGTCCGGGCTTCACCGCGGCCGCGTTCAAGTGGGCGTACAAACTGTAGTAATCGCAGCTGCCCCAGCGATGCTGGATCACAACGTAGTTGCCGTAATTGGAATGGCCCGGCACACGATTGACATAAACGACTTTGCCCGTCGCGATCGCGCGGACTTCATCGAGCGGCTCGCCGTTCTGGTCGCGTTGCACTGGGCGAATGTCGATACCTTCGTGAAAGCGCGTATAAACCAAACCGGTCGCGGTTTGCATCGGATCGCGCACGAAACCGTATTGCCCGCCTTCCCATGGCGTCGATTTCACCCCGTGATAATCGCGCTCGATGTATTGGTAAAATTCCGGGCCGTCGCCGCGAAACAGCGCGTCGTTATCGGTCGGCAACGCAAGATCGACAACGTCCGTTTTGGAGTGTGGCGCTGCTGCACCGCTTTCAACAGCAGGAATCGGCTCGCGCAGTCCGAGAATGATAATCGCGCCTATCGCGGATGCGACCACCCAGCGCATCACCGTTTACGCTGGCCGATCAGTCGCCAATCCTTCTTCATCAATTCGATATCAGCGGCCGTCAGCCCGGAAGCGACATAGATTCGGCCGTCCGACACGTGCTTGTCGATTTGGAACTCGGTGATTGGCCGGCCGTTGATGAAGATGAACAACAAACCACCGCGCCGCTCGACACTCAGTACATCGAGAGCGAGTCGGCCGTGGTCGTCGAGCTGGAAAAGCGCGCCGTAATTGCCTTTACTAACTTCGTAAGGCATGAACGCAACAACGTCCCACTCGCTGATGCGCGGCAACTTCTCAATCGCGATGGGTTTACCGGAGAATTGCGCCCGCACCGAGTTGGAGAAGATCGCAGTGTCCTGCGGGTTGGCTTCGACGTGCACGCGAAAAATGCAATGGCGCCGTTTTGCGTCGGCGGATGCGAGCGCCAGGCAAACCAAAAATGCGCTCAACCACAGCCGCTTCATTGGGCGATTGATAAAGGGTTTGACAGGATTTGCAACGTTTGGTGTTTAACCCGCTCATGAATCCGAGGGCTGCGCTCCTCCTTTGCCTGCTCGCGCTGGCGGTAGACGCGTTCGCCCAGGAGGCCACGCCTACCACCACGCTCAAAAGACGCGGTTGGTTCAGCCGCATTTTCCATCCTTTTTCCTCCACCACCGTTCCCGAATACAAGGACCCGCGGCTGCGCGGTGTTACCCTCGATCTGCTCGTCACGCCGCAAATCGTCAAACTTTCCGAGATGCGGCAGCTTCAGGTCAAACTCATCGTCACCAATCTCGGCAAACGCGCGGTCACACTCGATTTCGCGACGGATCAGCGAATTGAAATTTATCTGCGCAACGCCGCCGAAACCATTTTGACCAAGTGGAGCGACAACCACGCAATCAACGAAAAGCTCGCCACCGTGCTGATCAACCCCCAGGAGCACGTCGAATACAACGAGACCATCGCCACCCGCGATCTCGCGCCGAACAAAGTGTTCACCATCGAGGTGTTCTTCCCGCAATATCCCGAGCTGCGCATCCGGCAGAAGTTCATGAGCCAGCCGTGACGCCGCAGCAGAACTGAGAAGTGACGGGTGAGAAGTGGACCGTAATCGCAGCTTTTGACTTCTCACTTATCGCCAATCACTTCTCATTCTTCTTGTTGTGAAGCTCTTCTCGGACTACCACAACCATCCACAAGGTCATCGGGTGCAGCGTTACACTCGCGATCTGCTGCAGACGTGGATCGATAGTGCGCGCGCCCGCGGGCTCACCGATATTGCCTTTACCGATCACGATCGGTTTCATGCCGGCATCGACTTTGATGAGATCGAACGGGTGCGCGATAAAAATCCCGGCCTGAAAATTCGCGCCGGCATCGAGCTCGACAACGATCCCGCTACTTCGTCGGCCGGGCGCAGATGGATCGAACAAAACTGGGACCGGCTCGATTTCGTCCTCGGTTCGGTCCATTACCTCGACGATCCCGCGCAGATGTTCGACAGTGTGCCTGACGGCGCCGGGCAATTCGTCGGACGCAACATCGACGAGATCTACGAAGACTATTTTCGCAGGGTGCGCGAGATCGCCGGGACAGGTCTGATCGATTGCCTCGCCCATCTTGATCTAATCAAAATACATGGCCATCGTCCCTGCGGTGATGTGCGCTGGATCTTGAATGAAACACTGGATTTCATTCGTTCCCGCAATCTCGCGATAGAACTTTCCACCGCCGGCTGGCGTAAACCGGTGAACGAGCTTTATCCGGGCGACGACATCATTCGGCTCGCAATCAAAAAGGGAATTTCATTCACCACCGCGTCCGACGCGCATTCGCACGTGCAACTCGCGGAAGATTTCGATCGCCTCGCCGAGAAGATGTCGATCCTGAGCCTGCGCGAGGTTTGCGTTTACGAAAAACACAAACGCGAAGTGCACGCTCTTCTGTAGCGGCGCTCTATGAGCGCCGGACGAAATAATGCGACGGTCATAGACCGCCGCTCCAGCGCTACCCGCTCCTTGTCATGTCGAGCGAAATCGAGACGTCTCTTACTCTTGCTCTGCCTCGCGACCGAAGCGAAACAGTTAGAAATTCCTCGACTCCGCTCGGAATGACACAAAACGCGACCGCAGCTAAAGGCCCAACCCGCCGGTAAGCTTGCTCATCTCCGATTGCGCGAGCGCCTTACCCTGGTTGATCGCCTGTTGCACGCCGCTCAAAATCATCTGCTCGAGAAACTCAACGTCATTCGGGTCGACAATCCCCTTGTCGATCTTGATCGACACGATCTCGCCGGCGCCGTTCGCCACCACTTTCACTTTGCCGCCGCCTGCTTCCACTTCGATTGTCTTCTCTTCCAGCTCGGCCTGTGTCTTGGCCATTTGCTCCTGCATCTTCTGCGCCTGCTGCATCAACTTGTTCAGGTTCATAGGCAACCAACGATTGTCATTCTGAGCGAAGCGAAGAATCTCTGATCATTTTGGATCAACAGCCGAGCAAAACAACAGTCGGAGATGTTTCGCGCCGCTCAACATGACATCAGAAACATTACGTTTTGATCTCGCCTTTAAACATTTCGAGTGCTTCCTGGATGAGGGGATCGTCTTTGTAATCGCCGGCGCCGGCGGACGTTTTTTTCCGAGAAAGACCTTCTCGCGTCGTGAATTTCAAACTCCAGTCGCGACCGCTTGCTTGTTTGAGCAAATCTTCCAATTGCCGGCGATTGTTCGCCGTCACAAGCGTTTCAATCTC
>JBHEMD010000030.1:0-5024 GCA_046262735.1 Chthoniobacterales bacterium
GGTGGTTCCACCGGCAGAAGATCGCGGGAAAGCGGGATAGTGACCAGCTCGAGCTTGCCATCGTGGTGTTCAACCAGCGCGGTGCAGCTCTCGACCCAATCGCCGCAATTGTAATACGTGACGACGCCGATCTGATGGATCGCGGCGGAATGAATGTGGCCGCACAAGACGGCGTCCACGCAAAACTTCTCAGCATAGCGAACGATCGCTTTTTCGAATTCGCCGATGAAATTGACCGCGTCCTTTACGCGCTTTTTCGCGTAAGCGCTAAGCGACCAGTAACCGAGCCCGAAGCGGCGGCGCACGAAATTGATCGCCGGATTGAGCGAGAGCAAAAACTGGTAACCGGCGTCACCCACGTAAGCTTGCCATTTCCTGTTTGTCGGTAAACTCGCACGGCCAAATGTGGCCGACGGAAATCATCCGACGGCCACCGTCGTGTGAGACAAGCTAAAACATGACCTGGATACGCCCGATCACTTCATCGAATTGATCGGCGCCGAACTCCGGATGGGCTTCGCGGAAGTCTGACCAGGTATGAATATAGTTGACCATCAGTTTAATCGCGTCGGCATGGATGTAATAATTGAGTCCGCCGGTGATGGAACGGATGCCGTCGCGACCCACCTGGCCGGGATTAAGATCCTCGAATCGCACTGCTGCTTGGAGTTTTTTCGGAAGAATGAAATAGCTGCCCTGAACGTACCAACCGCTCGGCTCGAAATCCGCGAAGCCGGGTGGCGCGCCGTTGACGGTGCGGCCATTCACCTCCTCCACAAGATATTCGCCGATCAAATCGAACGGTCCGATGTTCAGCCACGCATCCGCGCTCCACGCAGTGCGTTCATCCGGGCCCGGCAGCGTAAACGACGAGAGCGACCCATCCGCGTTCACCTTTAGATTTAGGGCCGGCGAGATGTTCGTGCCAGCATCATCGCGGCTATTCAGAAGGTCGCCGCCGAATTTCAAGCTCGATTCCTGACCAAACACTCTTCCTTTGAACGGCATCGCCTCCAGCCGGCCGACATACATGAAATTGTTATTGTCATTCGTGCTGACGTTGCGCCCGTTCCCATTGAAGATTCCCGCGTAGTAGGTGAGCAGATCTTTTTGTTCGGGCCAGACGTTCGTAAATGGTTTTCCCCACAGTTGAACACCGATTTGCCGCTCGGGCGTAAGCGCGCCGGTCGGCAAACTACGCTCGATCATAAACAGAGAGGTGTCCGGGGTGAGCTGTTCCAAACCAAACGGCGCTTTCCATTGACCGAGCTTGATCTGCGCCTCGGAGAACTGATGCCAGTTGACGAAAATGTCGGTCCCGGAGAAACCAGTCCGGTTCGAGTTGAGTCCATCGCTCTGGCTAAAGTCGCCTTCGATTTTGAAGTCGAAGTTCTCGGCGAAGTCGCCGGTCAGATTGATCCGCGACCGGCGCAGACGGAACCGGTCCTTCAGCGTCGTTAACCCGAAGCGCCCCTCGAACGCGGAAACGTCTCCATCCTCGAAGTTCGCCTGGATAAATCCGCCGAGCACGAGCTTGATTTCCGGCCCGCGCGCTTCGGCATAAACCTTCGGTCTTTCCTCCGCGACGACGGCTTTTTCCACGTACGACTTTCCGTCCGCAGTCACTTTGGCTTTGGTTTTGCCTTCCGGTCCAAATAATGGCGCAAATGGAGTCGATTTTTTCAAACCGCGGATTTCCTGCTCCAATTCGGCGTTGCGTTGCTGCAACTGCTCAACCGCGCGCTCGAGTTTTTCGATCCGCTCGGATTCGGAACTGGCCTGACCGCGGGCCATTTGAGGTGCGAAGATGACCACCACGGCGACTAACGCTGCGGCCGGCAAAGTGAGATTCTTGATCGACATCGTTTTCTCCTTTTATGAATCAAATTTTCGGTTGGGTTTGGATTTTCCCAGACGCAGGGAACCTAGAGAATGATTGTGACAGACAAATGTCGAAGAAGTAACAATCGCGTGACGTTGCAGTAGTCGTCGGCCTATGTGCGATGCGACGCGCGCCTACGTGTTTTTGCGCCAGCGCCGCGCTTCGCACAGCGAAGCGGCTAAAGGCTGCGGGCGCCAGCTACGGTTTTTGTTGCTCCGTCGGCGATGGCGAACCCGCCGGCGTCGTTTTGCCGGGCGGCAAAACGCCGGCACCGGAATCAGGCGCTGGTGAACTCGCAGGTAATGCAGTCGTCGCTGGCGATGTCGTGGTCGTCGGTGATTGAGCTGCGGGCGATACCTGACCAACCGTCGCGCCCGGCGAGGGTTGCGTGGCCGTTTGTTGCTTGAGCAGTTCGCGCCGCAGCGCGCTGTTCCCGGCGCCCTTGTGCGCATACAAGATCGACAATGCGAAGGTGAGCGCGAAAAAAATCCCGGCCAGCCAGGCGGTAAATTTCACCAGCACATTGGTGGTCTGCGCACCAAAAATGTTTTCCGTCACCCCGGCGCCGAACGCCGCGCCGAGCCCTTCGCTTTTCGGCCGCTGCATCAAAATCACCAGTACCATGAGCAGCGCGACCAAAACCCAGATCGCCAAAAGCACGTTGATTAGGATCGACATCGGGACGGGGAATATGACTGGCCAAATGACGAATGACAAATGACGAAATAGGAGGCGCTAAACGGTTGATGTTTCGGGCTTCATCATTCCTCCGGCATTCGTCATTCGTGCTTCGTCATCTTGATCTCGTTCCAGATCGCATCCATCTCCTCAAGATCGACATCGCCGAGCTTTTTGCCGCGCGACTGCAGCTCGTCCTCCAAACGATTGAAACGCGCGACAAACTTGCTCGTGGCCGCCTGCAAAGCGGTTTCAGCGTCGAACCTCGATTTGCGCGCGAGATTGGCGACGGCAAAAAGCAAATCACCGAGTTCGGCCTCGACCGATTGTCGATCTTCGGAAGTAATGGCCTCCTTTAATTCCATAATTTCTTCTTCGACCTTCGCCATGACATCGCGCACTTCCGCCCAATCAAAATTGACGCGCGCGGCTTTGCTTTGCGCTTTTTGCGCGCGCATCAAAGCCGGGAGCGCCGATGGCAGGCCGTCGAGATAGTGCTGCGCGGTTTTTTCCTCGCGCTTGATCGATTCCCATTGCTTCAGAACCGCGCCGGCATCGCGAGCATCACTCGTCCCAAAACGTGCGGATGGCGCCGAACGAGTTTTTCCGTCACCTCGCGCACGACGTTGTCGATGTTGAAGGAACCGGCCTCGCGCGCGATCTCGGCGTGCATCACGATCAGCAACAACAGATCGCCCAGCTCTTCGCGAAAATTCGCCATGTCCTTCGCCCGCGCCGCGCCTGCGACTTCATAAGCTTCCTCGATCAGCGCCGGCAAAAGCGATTCCTGTGTCTGCTCCCGGTCCCACGGGCAACCGCCGGGTGCGCGAAGCTTTGCGACGATTTCGCAAAGTTTTTCAAACGCCGTCATGTCGAGCCAAGCGTAGCGGAGTCGAGACAGCCCGTTGCGTTATCTTCAGGTCCATCACGGGATTCCTCGACTTCCGCTCGGAATGACTAAATCCGCCAGAGCGACCGATGGGTCCCGAACTCGGAAATCTCACCGGTGGTCTTTTTGCCGACGTAAATCGTTATCGCGATCACGCTGGCAAGCGTGCCGACGAAGATGAACGCGACCAGCCACGATGGAATATGTCCAACCCGCAGCGCGTGGTAAAAACCATGGACGCCTTCCACCGGCGTCGGCGCGTGGAGAAAGATTTTCGTCACCCACGCCATCATGATGAGAATGAAAATGAAGACGTAATTGCGTTTCAATCGGCGGCCGACTGCTTCCAGTTTGCTGATCTTGAAACAAGGCAAAATCAGATCTTCGCAGACCAGCTTTTTCCATTCGCCCTGTAGCAGGTCGCGATTCTCCATCACCATCGGCACGAGAAAATGCGCTTCCAGCATGCGGATGCGCGCGCGGAAGGCGTCGTAAAACCGATACCGGCGCGCCTCGATCCAGAGCAGGCTCCAGACGATCGCGAGATTGAAAAAGAAAATGATGTGCGGCACTTCGCGACTGGAGAACGCGATCGTGATAATGGCAGTGCTGCTGGTAATGGCCCAGTTTGTCGTCACGTCGAGGCGCTGCCGCCAGACCATGATCCGCCCCATCTCGCCGCGATAAAAATGCGACATCGCATTGACGTAACCGGGGTCGTAAATGCTGCGCTGCAGCGACACCGTCGTCTCCTGGTTTGTGCCCCGCGCGATGTTTTCAGTTGCCACGGCTCTTTGCTTAACTGGATAACTGCTTTGCCTCGACAATTCCAATAAATCTCGCGCTCGTTTATGGCCGTCGCGTTAGCTGAGCTTCTCGATGAACGACACGTCGCGTTACAACTGCGCGCACGGAAACCGGCCAGCGCGCTGCGCGAGATCGTTCAGTTGGTCGGCGCCACCGGCAAGATCGACAATGCGCAAAAGTTTCTCGAGCAAGTGCTGGCGCGGGAAACGAAAAAGCCGAGCACGGTCGATTACGGCGTTGTTTTCACCCACGCCCGCACCGATCTGGTCGAGCAAATCGTAATTGGAATCGGACGCAGCTGCGCCGGCATTCCGTTCGCCGACGGCAGGCGCGCCAACCTCGTTTTCGTGATCGCCGCGCCGCAACAGCTGATCAATGATTACTTGATTTGCGTCGGCACGCTGGCCCGCACCGTCGCCGACGAAGTCACACGCACCGCGCTGCTCCAAGCCGAAACGCCGCGCCAATTCATCGACGCGCTCAAGACAAACCTGTAGCCGCGACGGTGATCGCGGCAGCCAGGGTCACCGAACACGATTACAGGATTACCTCACACCGGCCGAACGCCGACGCGCTCGAGTAGTGTCGGATTTGCGCGCGCCGCTTTTCATTCCGACTTTGGTTCCGCCGATCTGAATGTTTTCGCCCGGCCGCGACGGCGGCGATTGCGGTCGGAGCGAGCGGCGCGGGTGCATCGTCTTTTTTGCTGCCATACGCCCATGATTCGCGCGCCGGAAGCGAAATGAGCGCGGCGATTTGGTTTATGCC
>JBHEMD010000031.1:0-4152 GCA_046262735.1 Chthoniobacterales bacterium
CAACAAAAGCAAACGTTCGCGCAGCTGCGTTTGATCGACAATCAACTCGGCTGCATCGAACAGCGCCAGGCCTTCCACGCGTTGGCGAACTTCCGCCAGGGTCCTCAGGTGCGACGAGATTTTGCCGGCAGCCGACAAAACCTGGTCGATCCGGAATCGCGTTTTTTCTCCTTCCGAAAAGACGGCGAGATCGTGGTCGGACACTCCGAAAATTTCGCGGAGCACACCGACGATTTCGTAGGCGTTGAGCGAATCGGCCATGATCGTGAGCAGCGCGGTCAGCCACGCGTAGGCCGGGCTATCGCCTTTGACATCGCGCTCCGATTGGATCGTTACAAGAAGATCGACGCGGCGTAACGCCGCGGCCATCGTTTGCAGCCAGGCTTTGCGCGGACAAAGGATCGCCACCTCGCGCCAGGAATCAGCCGAGAGTTGTCTTAGCCCGGCGGTCTTGATCCAGCGCGCAAGATATTCCGCTTCGATCCGCGCCTTCTGATAATCTTTCAGTTTCTTTCCCGCGGGCAGCAATTCCTTCCCGTTCAGCGGCACGCGAATGACTGTGCCGGGAAGAATGTTCGGGCGCGGCTGCAATTCGACAAAGCGCACCTGCCCGGCGTCTTCATTCAGAATTTCGCGGAACGTTTCATTGACGAAATCGAGTTGTTTCTGGTCGAGCCGAAACGTGACGGCAAACTCCACGCTTTCGCCATGCGCATCCGCGATCAGCGCTTCATGAACAGCTTGGTAATACTTCAAGTCTGCGCGTTGCCAGTAAATCGATTGCTGGAAATCGCCGACCATGCAGAAGTGCCCGGGCTGCGGTGGCGCCTCTGACTCTGTAGCCACGGCCCTGCGGGCCGTCTCTTGATCTTGCAGCCAAAGGCCGCTCGCGTCCGGCGGGCGCGTCACTTCCAGCAACACGGAAAATTGCGACGGCTCGGTGTCCTGAGCCTCGTCCAGAATGACTCGAAAATTTTCTTCACGAATCCGCCAAGCGGCGACCGGATGTTGCAGTAACTGCTTCGCGAGCGCGATTTGATCTCCGTAGGTAACGAGTCCGTGGTCGAGTCGAAAATCCAGATAATCGCGTTGCACTTCCGCGGCCACACAAGTGGCGGCGTCGCAGACCCATTTTCGCAGCGGCGCAAATTTCTCCTGCCACAGCTGAGTGAACCGGGCGTTTCCCGCCGTAAAACAAGCCGGCCAGCGCAAATATTCCCAATCGCCGGCATAACGGTTTTCCCATTCGCGCAATTCCGCCTGCGACTTGCTGATGTTGTCGTTGCCCTTGTCCGGTTGGGCATAAACCCCGGCGAAATCGAGCGGCGGACAGGGCGAGACTGACGGAACACACAAAACCGCCGAGCCGGCGCGCCGGGCCAGCTCCATCAGATCGCGCGCCTGCACAAAGCGCAAAAGGATGGCGCGATCTTTCTCGCTTAACGAACGGCCAATGCGGGTCTGGTTTTGCGCGAATTCCTGCCAGAGGTTGTCGTCATCTTCGCTTACCAACTCGAGCGGTGCCGGCAAACCAAGATAATGACCGAAGTCAGTCAGCAATTTCATGCAGAACGAATGGATCGTGCCGAAGAAGGCGCGATTGAATGCGGTCTGCACGTCCGGGTGTAAATTTTCCTGGAGCAAAGCTTGTCGCGTGCGCTGCTGCATTTCGTCGGCCGCGCGGTTGGTGAAGGTGACCACCACGAGCCGCGGCAGGATTTCCGCGGCGTTGGCCGAACGCGCGATCGACAAGATTCGTTGTGTGATCGCGGTGGTCTTGCCCGACCCGGCCGACGCGACGACGGAAAAATTGCGGTCGAGCTCGGTGGCGAAACGAGCGCGAGCAGATTCGTCGCGTGGGGTCACCATGTCTCCCACTCCTCTTTTTCCAGGACGAGCGCCGGATGGGTCAGTGCCCATTTATCTTCCAGGATGTCGTTGTCGATCGGCAACGTTGCGAGCGGGTAGGGCGGGCTGTAACCGAACGCCGGGCGGATCTCACCTTTCATCCCGAAGACGCCGGTGCGCTGCATCTCCGCGAGATCGGCGAAGACATTGGTGTGCGGTGCAAGATCGACAACGGACAATTGCGGCGTGACGTTTTTTACCGCGAGCGAGATAATGCTCACGCTCACTTCCGCAGCGCCGAGCTCGCGCATGGCCAAAGCGTAGAGGCCGAGCTGCAACGTTGTGCCTTTGACCAGATTGTCGTGCAGATCGGAGCTCTTCAGTTCTTTGGTCGAACCGGTCTTGTAATCGACAATCCAGATTTTTTGCCCGGCAAAACTGGCGGAGTCGTTTTGCGCCAGCACAAGATCGACCTGTCCATGCAACTGAAGCTCCACCTGATCCGCTACCTTGACCGGGCCTCCGTGTCCGATCACCAATTCCGCCGCGATCCAGTCCCAGTCTTTGGCGTTTCCGATTTTGCCGCCCAGATGCCGGGCGAGATAACGCGCGTTCAACCAACCCGAGTTCCACCAATCGGGAACAACTTTGCCTGACAAATCGCAAAGACGCCGAAGAGCCGCACAGCGTTCGTCTGCGGCAAGACGAATACGATTATCGATCTTTGTTAAGGGCGGAAACGTCGAGAAAATCCTGCCCTCCGGTGTTTCGGCAATGGTCGCCAGCCATTGATGCACCCATTTGCCAGTCGTCGCCGCCCACGGGTTCGTCACGTCCTCCGGCGCTTCAACGCCGAGGTAGCGTTTCATCCAGACAGTGGCCGGCGACGAAACCATGCGTTCGAGATCGCTGACGCTCAAGGTCGGGAGCGGCCGATACGAGTCGTTAGGTCGCAAGGCAAAATCGAATTCGCCCGCGGGCTTGGAACTGTCCCGGCGCGCGTTGAAAGCCCGAAGGGTTTGCTGCACATCGGTCGCGCTCGGCCCAGCCTTGGGCAACAGCGCGGTCGCGCGGTGCAAATCTTTCAGCGTCGTTTGAGTCAGCGGTTCATGCCGGGTCTTGAGATAAAGCTCGGTAAAAGATTCGCTCGGATTCCAGAAACGCTCCGGCGCGTCTTCCTGCAAAAGACTGGCCGCAAGCGTGACCCCTTCGCTCGCCGATTCGAGCAGCGCATCGAATTGCCGCAACGCGATCGCGCGTTGCTCGGCCGGGCCGAGATAGAGCGAATGATTTTCCCGCACGCTGGTGTGGCCTTCGCCCTGGCTCCCCTGGCGCGCGGCCCGCTTGTTGAGCTGCTGCACGCTGCGGTTGAAGGCGCGAATTTCTTCCGCGCGCGCGAATTCGGCGCCGGCCGCCGGTGGCCAGGCGCCTTCGTTCCAGCCGGCGAAAATCAGATGCGACCAATCCTGATTTTGCGCCTGCGCCACACTGAGCAATTGGACGCGCGCGTAGGGATGATCGCCTGCTTCTGCGCGGGCCGCGCGCGACGTCCCAGCTATTTCTTGAAGCCAGCGCAGGAAAAGCCCGCGAGAGAATTCGGCGTCGAGACGCTGCGGCCAACCGCGCGTGACGCTGATAATTTCGAGCGCCTGTTGCTGCCAGCCAAGGTAGGTAAAGGCGGCCTGAGTTTTCTCGAGAAACTGGGCGAGGCTGGCGCGCCGCGGAAGAAACGGCAACGCGCGCAGCGCTTCAGCCGCCGACTCAAACTTTTCGTCGCTGCGCGCGGCACAGAATTCGCGCAGGAGCTCCAGGTCGTCCAGCAACACTTCCTTGTAACTTTCGCGCAGGACTTTTTCGAAAATTGGCCGGCTAAGCTTGGGCGACAAGTCGGACGGGTCGGGCAGCGCATTCAGGAAAGCCAGAAAGGAATTGAGCCGCGGCGCGCGTTGCAATTCGATCCACGCCTGCCATTCCGCCGATTCGAAAACGCCGGGGACAATGTGCGCGAATCCGTCATTGTGCGGAATTTCAATTCGCGCCAGCAAGCTTGCGACCAGACGCGGCAACGCGCCGCTGCCCGGAAAAATCACGCCGAGGCGAGTGCACTTTTCATCGGCCAGATAACGAACGCATTGCCGCGTGATTGCCTCGGCTTGCTCGGAGAAGTTTGTCCCGACGAGAAAATGGAAATGTTTGGCCGTTTCCGCGCCTCCGCGCATTTCCATTTCGCTGAAAAGCGAATCACCGAGCTCAGCAGGTTTCAGCGAGCGCTGGGCTTCGCCACAAACTTCTTCCCACGAGCCG
>JBHEMD010000032.1:0-23661 GCA_046262735.1 Chthoniobacterales bacterium
AGAAATATAAGGACGATCCGACCCGGATGAACCAAGAGGTGATGAAGCTCTACAAAGATTACGGCATCAATCCGGTCGGGGGCTGTTTGCCCATGCTCATCCAGATCCCCATCTTTTTCGGCCTCTTCAAAATGCTTGGCCAGGCGGTGGAACTGCGCAACGCCAGGTTCCTGTGGGTGCGCGACCTTTCTCAGCCCGATACCGTGGCGCATTTGCCCGCCCTCGGGTGGCCGATCAATATCATTCCGCTTTGCATGGCGGCGACCCAGATCTGGCTCATGGCCATGACCCCAAAGACCGGCGACGCAACCCAGCGGCGGGTGATGATGTTTACCCCGCTGATCTTCCTATTTATCTGCTACAATTTTGCCGCAGCTTTGGCATTGTATTACACAACGCAAAACCTCTTTAGCATCCTGCAATTTTACCAAAACAAACGCCAGCCGCCGCCCACACTCGAAAAGAAACTACCGCCCGGAAAACGTAAGCGATGATGACACCGAAGGAGCTGCTCGACACGATGCTGGGTTACCTCGGGTTCGTCGTCCAGATCGAGGAGTCGCGCAACGAGGCCGACAATCTCGTTCTGCAAATTTATACCGAGGAAAGCGCGCGCCTGATTGGCCGCGAGGGCGAAACGCTGGAAGCGATCGCATTTCTGCTCAATCGGCTGCTCCAGGCCAAAGACAAAGACGCGCCCAAGGTGGTGGTCGATTGCGAGCATTATCGCTCGATGCGCGAGGATCGGATCGTGCAGCGCGTGCGCGAATTGGCCGAGCGCGTCCGCGTCACCGGTCGTTCGCTCCAGCTCGAGCCAATGAATTCCTATGAGCGCCGGATCGTCCACAACGCGTTCAAGGACGATCCCGACGTTGCCACCTGGAGCCCGTCGGATTCCGCGCGCATCAAGCAAATCACGCTGCTAAAACGCCAGCCAAAAAAAGAAGCCGCGCAAAAGGAATAGCGCGCTGCTGTAGCCGCTTCCCTGGGAAGCGCGACGCTGAGCTGTTTGCAATGCGCGGCATTGCGTTGCCCACACGGCGACACCTACAGTTCGCCCTGAAACCGCGCCGCTTCTTTTTGTTCGCCTGGTCGCACTTCCGGTCGCCACCGAAATTTTTCCAGCCACCGATTTGATTTTCCTTCGACCGCGTCCGCGATCATTTCCCCGAGCACCGGCGCGAATTTAAAGCCGTGGCCGCAATCTCCGGTGGCCAAAATCAATCCCGGCCGCTCCGGATCGGGCGCGATCCAGAAATCGCCGTCGTGCGTGTCGCAGTACATGCAGATGCGCGTGGAAACAATCGGCGCGTCGGCCAGCGGTGGGATTGTTGGTCTTAAAAACTTGCGCATGTCATCTTCTTCTTCATGCGTAACGACTCGCTCGGTTGAGTCGGGTGATATCTCACGACCGGGACCGTGGTTCGCGATCTTCACCAAGCCTTGATTGATCGGGAAACCGTAGTAGCCGGTCGCCGTGATGTCGGCGCCGAAAAACGGGAAACGTTCCGGCAGGAAAAGCTCCGGGTCGGCCGGCCTGAGATGAAATACCGGATGACCGGTTGCACAAAAAAAATTCCGCGTGAACGGGAGCAGATAAGGCGTCCACGCCCCAACGGCAACCACAACGGCGTCACCCTCGAGACGTTGTCGATCTTCCAGAATCACTCCTTTAACTCCGTCGCCATGTTCGACAAAGCCGGCGAGCTTGACACCTTCACGCAATTCCGCCCCGAGCGATTTCGCGCGCTCAACCAGCGTCGCAACGACGCGTCCGCTCTCAGCGTAACCGGCATCGGGATCAAAGAAACCATCGTGAAAACGATCCGGGGCAAATGCCGGAAAACGCGCACGGATTTTTGCCGAATCGAGCCGCTCAAACTTATGCCCGCGTTTTTCGAGCACCCTGCAGCTTTCATATTCGAAATCGCCGGACTGCATCGGCTGGTGCCGGAGAAACACGACGCCGGTCTCGTGATATAACTCGATGCCGAATTCCTCGTTCCATTTTCGCCAGATCGGGATGCAGCGCTCGGCCAGCTCGGTGTAATCTTCATCGCGCCCATACGCCGCGCGCACTGCTTTGCTGATGTCGGTGGAGGCGGCGAGCGGGTGAGGGAGTGGGCCAGGATCGACAAGAACGACGTAGTGCCCGCGTTTCTTTAATTCGATCGCAGCCGTGACGCCGTTGATTCCCGCACCGACGACGATAATTCTCACGCGTTAAACTCGAAGATGATTTTGCTGCTGGCGTGACCGCTCGCGTGGGCCATGCGTTTTTGACGCGCTGGCCCGTGTCCTACTCGTGCGCGTTGGCAACGAGATTTGAGTCTGCTGACACCCTGGCTTGGAATTCACGGACGTGATTCAATTCCTCTCGTGAGCCGCCAGCCTTCGCAGTTTGCGCGGCGAGCTTCGCGTAGTAGCGGGTTGCATTTTCTCTGTCGCCGGTCTGCTCGGCTGCTCGCGCCGCTCCATACAACCCTCTGAACCGTCCCGGGTAAATTTTGAGCGCAGCTTCAAATTCCTTCTGCGCCTCCTTCGCCTGGCCGCCTTCAAGCAGCAGAGTCCCGAGTTGTTCGCGAATCGGAACAAACGCGCCGGGCGAAACGGGGTGCTTGCCCAGGATGTCTTCGGCATCGGCGGCTTTGCGCAACATTTGGAGCGCTTCGGCCTTTTTGCCTTCGCCTGCTGCTAGCCACGCCGATGCCGCCTGCATCTGCAGGTCGAGATGACTCTTAAAATAATCGAACTTCGGCTCTTTCGTGGCGTCGCGCAGTTGTTGCATTCGCGCGATCGCTTTCCGCGCACCATCGAGATCGCCGGTGTGCGCGCGTCCGAGCGCGTGACCGTATTCGATCAGCGCTTCCATAAACGGAAACGAAGACCAGTGGGGAACATTCGGAATGGTCAATGCCGCCGCCGCGGCCCAATCATTTCGCTCGAACGCGTAACGCGTGGGAATGGCGGCGAGGGCGTAAGCCGCGCTGAATTCCAACTCCGGATTCGTCTTCCGCACTTTTGCGGCAAGATCGACAATCTTCTTCGCCTCGACGTCCTGGGCTTGCTGCAAATAGGAGTAGGCCATGTAATCGAGGGCGTGTAACTCTTCGGCTTCGGCAGCGTCGCGATGGCGCATGGCCGCGTAAGCGCGGGAAGCTTCGGCCGAAGCTCGATTCGCAGCGATGGATTCTTCCCACATGCCTAAACGTGTGAAGATGTGCGAGGGCATGTGCAGCGCGTGGGGAACCCAGGGCGCGATCGAATCATAACTTTGCGCCGCGGCCAGTCCGCGCTGCGCGAGCTGGGGATAATCGTAGCAATGGATCAGGTAATGAACGACTCCGGGATGCTTGGCGTTTTGTTTCCAAAGTTTTTCCAGGATCGCGGCTGCCTCCAGTTGCTTGGAAAGTGTCGTGTCGGTCGGCGTCGCGTAACCCACAGCCAGGACCGCAAACGCATGGAAGGTTTGCACTTCGAAATCGTCCGGGTACTTTTCGCTGAGCTGGCGCATTGCTTTTTCATAGCCGAGCACGCGATCGCGCGGTCCGACAGGTCCGTGGCACGATTGGCCAACCGGGGCGGTGGTCGAGCTATCGGGCGTATTGTAATAGACGTTGAGCGCAGTGATGAATCCGCGCTCGCGGTCTGTGCCGGCGTTCATCGCCTTTGCTTTTTCGATGGCCGTTTTGCCCGCCTTCATTTCGTCAGGAGTCGGCGGCGTCCAGATCGGGTGCCACCACGTCATAGCAATTCCCCATTGAGCCATCGCGCATTTCGGGTCGCGTTCAGCTACCGACGTGAAGACCCGGCGCGCCTCTTCGTAAAAGAACGAGTGCAGCAATGCCACGCCACGAGCGAATTCGGCTTGAACTCCAGGCGCGCACGAGATCGGAAACTCGACCTTGCCCGCGCCGCGCAAATCGCCCGGTTCGGGAGCTGTTGCGCATTTGGACTCGCTGATCGCGAAAACACTGACCAATCCGACGAGAAGAAATGCGGGCCGACAACAGGATTGAAGCATGCTTGAGGCTACGTGCCCGACGCTCCGGCCGCAAATTCGAAGACGATTTTGCCGCTGCGTTTTCCCTGCCCGGCATGGGTGACGGCGGCTTTTGCTTCGTCGAGGGAATAGGCTTTTTCCACTTTCGTTTTTAGCAATCCGCGTCTCGCCATTTCAAACAGCGCTCGAAACGCTTCCATCCGCTCGGACATGGTGGCGTTGTCATACCATTTGTTGATCCAGATGCCGCGGAAACGCAGGTCTTTGAAAATGAGCAGCCCATTCGGAATCTTGAGCGGCTGCAAACTCATCGCGCCGAACGTGACGAGTGTTCCCCCGGGCGCGAGGCAATTGGCCAGACGCAATGCGCTCTCGCCGCCAACCGCGTTGAGACCGAGCCGAATGTCCGCGACCGCGGTCGCGTTCTTCACTTCGTCCCGAAGATTCTCGCCATCCACCAGCACGGCGTCGCCGCCTTCGGCTCGCAATTCCTCGATCAATTCGGCCCGGCGAACAACATTCACAGTTTTGTAGCCAAGCTCATGTGCGATTTGAATCACCGCGCGGCCGGCTGCCGAATTGGCCGCGTTTTGGATCAGCCAGTCGCCTTTTTTAAGATCGACATAATCGTGCAGCAAACGCCACGCGGTCATTGGATTGATCTTGAGCATCGCCGCGTGCATCGGGTCGATTTCGGGCGGCACGGCAACGAGTTCGCTCGCTTTTATCGCGACCGCTTCCCGCCATGTGCCGACGTTGTGCGGCAGAATCACGACTGCGCCCCTGGTGATGCCCTGGACGTCGGAGCCAAGATCGACAATCACTCCCGCGCCTTCAAATCCGGGCGTCGCCGGCAGCTCCGGGCGCGCGGGATATTTGCCTTGGATCGCGTTGAGATCGGCCGGGTTGATCGGCGCCGCGCGCATCTCCACCAACGCTTCATCGGCCGCCGGTTGCGGTTGGGGGCGCGTTTCGACACGCAGAACTTCCGCCGGATTTCCGTGTGTTTCGTAAACGGCCGCTTTTATAGTTCGATTCATCGATGAGTGCCGCCACCCATCCTCCGGCAGCGGTTGCCAATCTGCAAACCGGCGCGCGCGTCGCGCTGCTCGGGCTCACGATTAACATGGCGCTCGCGGCGGCCAAGCTCATCGCAGGCGTCGTCGGCAACGCCTACGTGCTAATTGCCGACGGAATCGAGTCTGCCTTCGATATTGCCGGTTCTATTGTGATTTGGGGAGGATTGAAATTCGCGGCGCGCCCGCCAGACGCGACGCATCCCTATGGCCACGGCAAAGCGGAACCGCTCGCAGCGGTTGCGGTGGCCATCGGGGTGCTGGCAGCTGCGCTCGCGTTGGCCGTACAAAGTGTGCGCGAGCTTTTCCTGCCGCACCACGCGCCGGCGGCGTTCACACTTGTAGTTCTCGTCGCCGCAATCGTAGTGAAAGAACTTTGGTATCGTCGCGTTGTTCGATTCGGTCGCACCGCCGAGAGCACGGCCGTGCAAACCGACGCGTGGCACCATCGCACCGATGCGCTCACCTCGATCGCAGCGTTTGTTGGCATCACCATTTCGCTGCTCGGCGGCGAAGCGTGGCAGAGCGCGGATGATTGGGCGGCGCTTTTTGCGTGCGGACTAATCGCGACCAACGGCGCCCGGCTCTTGCGGCCGGCCCTGCACGAGATCATGGACACCGCCCCGCGTGGCGAGATTGTCGATCTTGTCTCTCGCGCTGCGGCCTCCGCGCCCGGCGTTCTCGAGGTGGACAAATGTCTCGTTCGCAAAATGGGACTCAGTTTCTACGCCGATCTTCACATCGGCGTGGACGCAAACATTCCCGTGCGCGAAGGCCATCACATTGCGCATGTGGTCAAACGGGCAATCCAGCAGGTCGATCCGCGGATCGCCGATGTGCTCGTCCACGTCGAGCCGGCGTCGATGAAAGCGCGCTCCTAAAAATCGGGACTGCGCAGAAGCATTTGCAAGGCGTCGGTAAGAGCGCGACGAACGGTTCGCACCTGCCGGACAAATTCAATTAGTCGCGGCAATCGGTTCGGATGCATCAAAAGATAAACCGAAAGTCTGGCGGTTTCGGTTTTCTGGCGATCGAGATCGAACAAAACTCGAGGCGGAAGCGGCAGCGGTCGAGCGGGAGTATCGCTGATCGCGCGCAGGGCGAGCATTGGCAGCGCGTGCTCGGCGCAAATGCGCGCGATGAAATCCGTTTCCATATCGACGGCGGCGGCGCCCGTCTCTCGCGCGAGCTGCGCGCGCTCCTGGCGCGAATCAATCACCCGGTCGATCGTGAGCAGATCGCCTGCGTGAAAGCGCAGCCCGGAGAGCAGCGACTGCGCCTGCTCAGTTTTAGGCGAGGAAAAATTTGTCGCCAGCAACAGGTCGCCGGGTTTGAGCCGATCATCGAGCGCGCCGGCAAAACCGGCGCTAATCAACAACTCGAATTGTCGATCTTGCAAAAAGATTGCCAGTCGGCGGCGACAGATTTTTTCGCCAACGCCGGTGTGCAAAAGCTCGATCGTGCGATTGTCGATCCTGCCGTGGACGACTTCTGTGTCGCCGCAGCGTTGACGGCTGCTGTCGCGCAGCAACCGGCGAAGACCTGCACTTTCGACCGGCAGCGCGAACGTGACCGCGATCACTTTGGCGACGCTGTCGATTCGACAATCTCCACGGCGAAGCTGCTGCTACTCGTTTCGCCCGGCGCAGTGGTCTCAGGCGCGGGAGAACTGGTGGTGGTTCCGGCGATCGCCGCAAGTTTTCGCCGGAATTCCGCCGCCTGATTTGGGGGAAGATCGACAAGCAGACCGATTCGATTTTCCTCGGGAATGCCTTTTGTCACCGCGCCGCCAAGTTGGCGAACGATCGTGGCGATTTCATCCGTGACCGCATTCAACCGGCCCGGCTCCGCTGAGAGCCGAATCTCGGTCACGCCAAATGGCGCAGGGGAAAGAGCGCTGGCTGCTGCGTGTTCGAGCGATTGGGCGAGTTGCTGGCGCATCTGTGCGTCAAGCAACGCGCGATTCGGGTTTTTCGATTCGTGTCTCGCGATGAACCAGAGACCGGCTCCGACGTTTGCCACCATTAAAATGATGAAGGCTACGCCGACCCGGCGGGCCAGTTTACGGCCGCGCTCGGAATCATCAGGCTCGCCCGGCAAAACGACCTCGCGCGAGTCGCCATGCATTTGCGCGTGAATTTGGCGCGCGACTACCAGTTCGCGCTGCAGTTGCTCGTCGGAGGCGAGTTGTTGTTCGAATGCGAGGCGCTCCGCGGCAGGAAGCTTGCCCTCGAGATAGTCGAAGAGTTTGTCTGGATTCATCGAGGAGTTTCACCAGCCGGCAAATGTGCCGCTTTCCAATCCATCGCCATCCGGATACGGGCCCGGCCGCTGGGATGATCGAAAAAAATGAATTCCTCGAGCGGACCCGGATCGAGTTTGCGATACGCGCCGAGCTTGAGCGCAACGCTCGCCATGCTGTCCGGTTCGCGCGCGGTGTTGATCGAGAAGGCGTCGGCCTCGCGTTCGGTCACGTGCACGACCGTGTTGCTGAAAGGAGTAAGCAGAAAGACGAACGCGCTAAGAATCAACGCGAGCAACGGCATTCCGGCCGGATCGGCGATTCCGCGCACTCCCCATCGTTCTCCCCAGCGCCGGACGGCCGCGTCAAAAATAATTCGCGTCAACGCAAACACGACGAAAAGCGTGATTACAAGATAGGCCAAAAGCTTGGCCACGTGGTTGAGAATGTAATGGCCCATCTCGTGCGCCATCACCTCGCGAATCTCGGGCAGGGTGCATTGGTTGAGCAGATTGTCATTGAGCGCGATCCGCGTCGTCCCGAGAAACCCGGCCACGTTAGCGCTGATCCTCTTCGTTTGGCGCGAGGCATCGACGGCGAAGACCTGCGTCACCGGGATCTGGTTGGCGCGAGCCATGGCCAGGATCGGCTCTTTGACCGCCGGGCCGTCGATCGGCTTGTAGGTATTGAAGAGCGGCTCGACATAAACGGGCGCAAGCAACAAGCCGATCATGGAAAAAAGCATCGCGACAATAGCGCCCCACACCCACCACGTCCGCGGTGCGCGCCGGAAAACGCCATAGAGCACGAGCAACACAACCGTGCCGAAGGCGAGGCCGACAGCCAGTGCGATCAATTGCTCGCCAAACCATTGACTGAAATTCTGCGTTGCCATCCCATACTGATGTTCGCGCCAGAAATACTGGTAGACATTCAGCGGAAAACTGAGCACCCACGCGATGACAAGATAAGGAAGCGCATAGAGCACGACCTGTGCGTTTTTGAACGACGTTCTGCGCTCGACGAAGTCGCGCAGGCGCGCCGAGATGTGCGAGCCTAACAACAAGAACGAGATCGCGGCGGCGAGCAGAAAATTCCATAGAAGCAGCCAGTAGCCGCCCTCGAAATACGCGTCGGACTTTGCACGCTCATCAGCCGGCACAGTAGCGAGCCAAGCTCGAGTAGCCGCGGCCGGATCGAACGTTGGTGCCGATTCTACCGAGCCCGAGGACGGCGACGCAGAAGGCGAGCTCAACTGACCATGCGCGGTAAGCGGAATGATCAGGATCAGACCGTGAAACAGGAATGCTATGATGCAGGGTCTGAGCATGGCGGAATTGATAAGCCGCTGACGAAGGAAAGAAAAGCAAACACCTGCAGGCGAACGCGCCATTGCGCTGGACGAACAACTTCGCTCAGCGCAGGATGAATTCGTGAAGACGCTCAGGTTTCTATTCTGCGCGTTACTGATCGGCGAAGCCACCCTGATCGGCGCGCTGGCGCAAACGCCCACCCCAAACCCCAGCCTTTACGGACCTTATCCCACCAACTACAAGGAGATCGTCACCCAATGGTTACAGACCCAATTGATCGATCCATCAAGCGCACGCATCGAGTGGAAAGGCGAACCGAAACCGACCGATCTGGGCAAGAAAGGCGAACACCTTTACGGCTATCTCGTTACCTTGACGGTGAACGCTCGGAACCGCTTTGGCGCTTACACTGGGAAACAAGAGCATGGCGCATTGATTCGGAATGGTGAAGTAATTAAAGGAGTGGGATTCGGTTACTAACATGAAACGAACAAGAGATTCTTTCGTCCGCCAGTCCGGCCAGATTTTTGGAGTGCTGATCGTCCTGGCCGCCATCATTGGGGTCGGCTTCTGGTGGTTGTTCAGCTCCCGCAATACGGCGCGCAATGAAGGCCGTGCCTTTGGCCGGCAGGTCATCGAACGGCTGGTTATCAATCACGACGCCAATTTCCTGGCCTCGAGCCTTAGCCCGCAGGCGAAGCTTGATTTGCCGCCGATGGCCCAGCAGGACCTGATGCAAAAACTGCAACAGCTCGGCACGCCCGTCGGTCAGCTCAATGTCCAGGGCGATATCTATTTCGAATCGCAGTTTTTCGAGCCGCACGGTAACTTTAGTGCGCCGCTGAATTATCCCACCGGCGCCATGCGCATGGATCTGGCCGTGTCTCACCCGGTTGGTCGCTGGCAAATCGACACGATCGGCCTGAGCACCGCTGCCGCGCCCTGACGATTGTCGATCTAGAAGGTTCGTTAGACTCGACCGCTTAAAGCGGTCGAGTTTTGATTGGCTATTTTTCAACAGGCGAGGAGGCGGTCGAGAGAATCGAGGCAAATCTGCGACCAGCTCTCGAGGGATTCGCGGCGCGCGAGCAGCTTGTTTTTCGTGAGGAATGCCAGGTTCGTGATCATTGCCTCGCGTTTTTCGACCTTCGGTTCAACCAATCTGAAAACGTGCACAATGCCAAGATGCACACGACCGACTTCGGTGGTGTCGTCGTTTAAAAGCGCCACGATCCGATCGTGGAAATTGGTGTTGATCTTGACCTCCTCGTTCACTTCACGCTCGACACCCGCGCGGTAAGCCGATTCGTCCAACGCAAAAAGCGTTTCGTCGGCTTCATTCATGTGTCCGCCAATCCCGATGGAGCCTTTCGCCACCAGGCGCTGCTCGCCGGCTTTTTTTCCCCGAACGTAGTAAAGCACCTTGTCTCCGAACGCGAGCAGCACGTACGGAATAACTTGTTTATAACCTGGGTCGTTCTCGGCCTGAGAGCGCCGCAGAAAAAAATTGTTCCCGCGCGACAGGAGCGTCGCGAGATATTCTTGCGGCTCGAAGTTGAGTCCCTGAAAACTCCCCAGCTCATCAAATAAGTTTCGCCGGACGACGAGAATGTTTTCGTCGAGCTGACTCATTGCCACGTGGATCCAATCAGAACGAACAGGTGACGCCGACCTGCGGACCGAGCAGATTCAAACTTGGGTTCGGATCAGTTTGGCCGCCGTTGGAAAGATGCTCATAAAGCACTCCCACGTTTACGGCCCAGTGGTCGTTCATTTGGTAAGCGACCCCTGCGGCGCTTAAAATATTGAAAGTAAAATCCTGCCCCTGTGCTCCGGGAATGTTGGCGTGACTGTCGATCCAACCCAGGCCGAGGCCGCCGGAAACGTAGGGGGTAAAGCGCGAGCCCGGCGGAACGAAATTGTAACGCATCCCGAAATTCAATCCGAAGTAGTGATTTTCGATCCCGCGAAAAATCGGCTCGGCGATCGCGCTCACATAAAATTGATGGTAGCCGCGCAGCCAATCGTCACGGTCCAACACTCCCCAACGCACGCGTCCGGTCAAAAACTCCGCGCCGATCTGATATGTCTGTGGCGGATCGAAGACACCGAACAAGTAGCCGGACTCAACCGCGAAATCGAAACGCGGTGGATCAAATTCTCCGAGTGGCGCGTTTGAGCCTGCCGTCGGCGTACCGGCAAATGTTTGCGATGCCGCGATGAGCGCGAGGACCGAAATAACAGACCTTTTCATGCGGCGCGCTGACGATAGGAGGAGTTGGTTAGATTGCAATTGGTAGGGACGCCGGCGCTGCGGCGTTCGCCGGACGTCGCAGTGCGATGTTTTTACCTGATGAATTCCGCAAGATCGACAGGCAACGGACTATCCCATTCGGCTTCACCCTCAATCGCCAGCCTCGTCGCATGCAGCGCGTGTCGCGGCAGAAGTAATTGCTGCGCCAGCTCATCCGTCCAGCCAGTCTCGATGAAGCGCAGGTATAGCTCCTCGTTCGGACCGTAAATCTTGTCACCGACAACCGGGTGACCAATCGAGGCGAGATGCACCCGGATTTGATGTGTCCGGCCAGTGTGCGGGACCGCGCGAATCAGACTGAACTTATCGGTTGTCGATCTGGCGAGGTGTCGCTCGACAAAAAACTCCGTGCGCGCGGGCGCGCCGGCGGGATGGATCATTTGTTTCAGCCAGACGCGCGATTGCTGATGTTTGCCTTGCCGATCCAGCGGCGCGTCCACGATTTTCGTGTCCCATTCCGGCCAGCCCCAGGCGATCGCCAGATATTCCTTGTGCAGGCGCTGCCCCTGCATGAGCAAGCCAAACCGCCGCGCCGTCGCCGAAGTTTTCGCAACCAGAACCAAACCGCTCGTTTCCCGATCCAACCGGTTCACCAGTGAAACCTGCCCGCCGTTTGCGATTTCGAATGCGAGCAATTCGCGCAGTTGTTGCCAAAGGGTCGGTTGACCGTCCGGTTTGGTCGGGTGGGCGAGTAGTCGCGGCGGCTTATCGACGACGAGATAATCGCTCGTTTCGGCAACAACGCTGAAGCGCGGCGGTAATGTTGTCTGCGAATCAGTAATGCGGTTCGGCATTTGGCACATGTTTGCGTCGGCGCTCATAGTGATTCCGGTGGCACTCTGTGGCGCCGTGGGCGGGCTCGTCGGCTATTTCTACCGTTACCGGGTCGGCCTGCGACGAGTTTTCACGGTGGCAGCGGCCGTATTTATTTTTCTGATCGTCGAGGTTACCTCTGGAACTCTCTCCGGCAAGTACTCGCTCCAGGAGAACTTGAGCGTGCAGCCCGATTTGCTCGGGCCGTTTTTTATTTTGTATCTGCTGCCGGCGGTCTCGACATCGTTCCTTATCGCGCGGCAATGGCGACAGTGGCAGTGAGCCGGTCGCGCCGGTAGATTCGTTGACTTGACCTCACTTATAAAACCGCTTTACCTAAACCGCTCGATTTCAACCGAAGGACGCCGCCTTGGACCTCAAAGATATCAAAGCCATCATCGATTTGATGAAGAAGAACGATCTCTCCGTGTTCGAGATGGAGAAGGATGGCTTTCGCTTAAAATTGCAAAAAGGTCCTGGCGAGCTGCCAATCATCTCCGTGCCGACGAGCATCGCGCCCAGCTCGGCCACAGCTCAACTCCCGCCCGGGGCCGAGCCGGCGGCAACTACCGCGGCGGGATTGCGCGATATCGTTTCGCCCATGGTGGGCACACTCTACCGCGCCGGGTCGCCTGATGCCGCGCCGTTTGTCGATGTTGGAACAAGTGTGAGCGAAGACACGGTCGTTTGCATTATCGAGGCAATGAAAGTGATGAACGAAATCAAAGCCGAAACCAGCGGCGTCATCGCTGAAGTCGTGGCCGAAAATGGCAAACCGGTCCAGTTCGGACAGGTGCTCTTTCGAATTCGCTGAACCGGTAGGGCGCGACCGCCGGGCGCGCCCGACTCGCGCGTCGCCATGTTCGAAAAAGTTCTGATCGCTAATCGGGGCGAAATCGCATTGCGCGTCATCCGCGCCTGCAAGGAGCTCGGCATCCGCACAGTCGCGGTCTACTCCGAAGCGGATGTCGATTCCCTCCACGTCCAACTGGCCGATGAAGCGATTTGCATCGGCGCGCCGCCGAGCACGGAAAGTTATTTGAAGATCGACCGGATCATGAGCGCAGCCGAAGTGGGCGACGTGGACGCGATTCATCCCGGCTACGGTTTTCTCGCCGAGAATGCGCATTTCGCCGAGGTCTGCGAGAGCTGCAAAATCAAATTCATCGGCCCACCGGCGGCGGCGATGCGGCTGATGGGCGACAAAAACGTCGCGCGAACGTCCGCCCGCAAAGCGGGCGTGCCGGTCGTGCCGGGCAGCGATGGCATCGTCGATACGGAAAAGGACGCGATCAAAGTCGCCAAGAAAATCGGTTACCCGGTGATGATCAAAGCGGTGGCGGGCGGCGGCGGCCGCGGCATGCGCGCCGCGCATAATGAGCCCAGTTTGATCGGCGGCTTTCACAGCGCGCGCCATGAGGCGGAGAAGGCCTTCGGCAACAGCGACGTTTACCTCGAGAAGCTGATTGTTAATCCGCATCATATCGAATTCCAAATCATGGCCGACAGTCACGACCGCATTGTCCACCTTGGCGAGCGCGATTGTTCCGTTCAACGGCGCAACCAGAAGGTGATCGAAGAATGTCCGTCGCCGCTCATGAGCACGAGCCTGCGGAAAAAAATGGGAAACGCCGCGGTTAAGCTCGCGAAGTCAGTCGGTTACCAAAACGCCGGCACGATCGAGTTTCTTGTCGGCGAAGATCGACATTTCTATTTCATGGAAATGAACACCCGCCTTCAGGTGGAGCACACGATTACCGAGGAGGTTTACGGCTGCGACCTGGTCAAGGAACAAATCCGGATCGCGGCCGGCCAGCCGCTCTCGCCCCATGTCGCCCATGCCACTCCACGCCTGCACGCCATCCAGTGCCGGATCAACGCGGAAGATCCGGCCAGGGATTTTCAGCCCTCGCCCGGGCGCATTGCGTTTTACTATGCGCCGGGCGGACGCGGTGTGCGGATCGATTCCCACGCTTACACCGGTTACATCGTGCCGCCCTACTACGATTCGCTTATCGCGAAGATTATTACGGTTGGCGCCACGCGGATTTCGGCAATCGACCGGATGCGGCGTGCGCTCGAGGAATACTACGTCACGGGGATCAAAACGACGGTCGCGTTTCACGCCGCGATCATGCGAAACGCTGAGTTTCGGGAAGGCAAATACGACACCGGTTTCGTCGAGCGCGTGATGAACTCCGAGGCGTTCGAGCTGGTGCCACCACCGGCGCGGTTACACGAGTAAGAAGCATTGCGCAACCTGAGCGACTGCCGCCTCTACGGGATTCTCGATCTGGGTTACATCGCCTCTCGCGATTGCCCGCGGATCGCAGCGCAAATGATTGAAGGCGGTGTCGATCTGATTCAACTGCGCGGCAAAGACAAGCCAGTCACTGAGCTTGTCGATCTTGCGCGCGAACTCCACGAGATTACAGCTCGGTCTTCAGTTCCGTTGATCGTGAACGATCACGCCGAAGTCGCGCGCGAAGTTGCGGTCGAAGGGGTGCACGTTGGCCAGGACGACGACGCGATTTCTCACGCCCGCGCAAAAGCGCGGCGCCCGCTCCTGGTCGGCAAATCAACCCACAGCCTCGAGCAAGCGCGCGCCGCGCAAGCCGAGGGCGCCGATTACCTCGGCTTCGGTCCAATCTTCGCAACGCCTACCAAACCCGATTACACGCCAATCGGTTTGACCGGGATCAAACAGGTGCACACCGATATAACTCTGCCGATCTTTTGCATCGGTGGAATCAAGATCGACAACCTTCCGCAGCTGATCGCCGCCGGCACGCAGCGCGTCGCCATCGTTTCCGGCTTACTCAAAGCCACCGATATTACCGACTATGCGCGGGAGGTAAAACGAGTGCTGAATTCGTCATTCGCAATTCGTCATTCGTCATTTTGATTATGTCTGTCTTAATCCTTGGTTCTATCGCGCTCGACACGGTGAAAACGCCGATCGAAGAGCGCGGTGATTTGCTTGGCGGCTCGGCTTCCTACGCCGCAGCGGCGGCGAGTTTCTTTTCGCCGGTCAAGCTCGTTGGGATCGTGGGCAGCGATTTCCCGCAGTCGGAGTTCGATTTTTGGAAAGCGCGCAAAATCGACATCGAAGGCGTGCAGCGAGTGGAGGGCAAAACATTCCGTTGGTCGGGAGAGTACGCGTGGGACCTGAACACGCGCGAGACACGTTCGGTGGCGCTGAATGTGTTTGAAAATTTTCAGCCGAAGTTGCCCGCAAGTTACCGGCAGACCGATTTCGTTTTGCTGGCCAACATCGCCCCCTCGCTCCAAGCGCATGTGCTCGACCAAATGGAACGCCCGCGATTTGTCGTCGCCGACACGATGGACCTCTGGATCGAGACGACGAGAAAGGATTTGGACGCACTCCTGCCGCGGGTCGACCTGCTAATCTTGAACGAGAGCGAAGCGCGCGAAATGACCAAGGAAACGAGCCTCATCAAAGCCGGCCGAAAAATTCGCGCGGTCGGTCCGCGCTATGTTGCCATCAAAAAAGGCGAGCACGGCGCGCTGCTTTTTGGGGATGACGAATTTTTCAGCTGCGGCGCGTATCCGCTCGAGGACATCCACGATCCGACTGGGGCAGGGGACACTTTCGCCGGCGGCATCGCCGGTTATCTCGCCGGCAAGGTGAGCACCGTTCGTTTCACCGATCTGCGCAAAGCAATGATATACGGCAGCGTGCTCGCGAGCTTTAGCGTGGAAGCATTCAGCCTCGACCGGTTGCGCAGTTTATCCATGGCCGAGATCGAGCAGCGCTACGAAACCTTCAAGTTGATGAGCCAGTTTGAAGTAAGCGCTTAAAGAACGACAACCGGCCAGAAAAATCTCCGCTACTTTTGGGGCTCAGCGGCGTATTATTTGTATAACGAAACCGCGCACTTAGCCGGCATTTGTCCGCGACAGGCGGCTCGCGGGAGCATTAGATGCCGGAGCAAACGCGCACAACCTCAGGAGATAACAAAGATGATACGCAAACTAATGGTCACATTAGCAGGGCTGGGAGTATCCTACGCCCTGGCATTCGCCGCCAACCCACCCGGCACCGGTCAGCCGAATGTCGAATGTGAGGACTTCGGGACGCACCCAGGGGGCGCCGCTTCGGCGCCGGGTTCGCCATTCAATGAGGACGGCGTTGCCGGTACCAAGTACGCCGGCACACAGCCGCAGAACTCAAAGAACCCGCACTCGAACAGCCAGTACGACGTGGCCTGCTTCCAGCAGTCCCAGCGGCAGGCTGACCCAGTCGCGCGCACCGGTAGCCACATCACCGGTGGCGGCAGTCGAAAGTAAAATCGCGCTCGTTTAACATCGACAACCCGCCGATGAAATGTCGGCGGGTTGTTTCGTTTTGAGGGACAAGCGCGCCCGTGAAGATTCGAACTTCAAACCTTCTGATCCGTAGTCAGATGCTCTATCCAGTTGAGCTACGGGCGCCGCAAAGAGCGACTAATTTGCGAACGAAACGTCAGGCGTCAACCGTTCAGGCACGGAGCAGCGTAATGTGCACGATCTCGGCGGGGGCGTTCATCCGGAGTGGGAACCAGTTACCGACGCCGTTCGAGACGATGAGTTTGCTCGCGCCGCGCTCGTAGAGTCCAGACCAGTAACGAAACATTGCCGGGCCGAACCCGAGCTGCTCGTTCAACATCAATTGCCCGCCGTGGGTGTGACCGGAGAGCGTCAGCGGAATTCCCGCCTCCGCCGCAACGTCAAACGCATGAGGATGATGCGCGAGCAGAATCGCGAAGGCATCGGGCTGGCGCTGATGCAAAAGCGCGCGAACCGCGCGCGCGATTTCTGCATCGTGATCCGCGGCGTGGTGACGCGTCCAACTCAGGCCCAATAGTTGAATCGGCGCGCCGCGGACAGTGACGATGATTGATTGATCGAGGAGAAAAGGAATACCCGACTCTTTCGCGCGCCGCTCGAACTCAGTGGGGTTATCGATCAAATCATGATTGCCTTCGATCAAATACAACCCAAACCGCGAATGCATCTGGCGCGCGAGCTCCAAGCCACGATCAAGATCGACAAGTGCATCGTTGATCAAGTCGCCCGTGAGCAGAACGAGGTCGACTTCGAGCTCGTTGACGGTCGCGACCATCTTGTCGAGCACGCGACCGGACGTGAACCGTCCGACATGCATGTCGCTCACCTGCGCGATCGTGGTTCGGTCCAGCTCATCCGGCAGTCCGGCGATCGGGATACTGAGTCGTCGGACGCGAAAGCTGTTCAGTTGAGGCAGCGCGATGCCGGTAAGCGCAAACGTCAACAATGGCGGAGCCGCGGCGGCGGCAAATCCGAGAAACTGACGGCGCGTCCACGCATTTCGCTCATTCGATGCCGCAGCGGAGTGAACTGTGTTTCTGCCCGCGATTTTTGCGGCGAACAGGACTGGGATTAAACCAATTCCGATGAGCGTGAAAATCCCCAGTCCGATGAAGTGCCAGATGAACAACGCAGATGCGAACGGTTTCGGCAAGGCGCGGCTCCATCCAGTTTGCAGAATCCTTGAAGCAACGAGCCAAACCAAACAAAGCATTTGCGCGCCCATAAAAATCCCGAGCAGCGCGCGCGCAAAAACATTATCCGTCTGCCGCGCGAGGATCCACCACCAGAGCGCGTCCAGCAGCAGCATCGAACCGATGATTGTGAATATGAAACTCACGGTGAAAATCTACGAAGAAAACGCCGAACGCCCAACGTCCTAAGGCGTCAAGCCGCGGGAAAACTCTGTGAAGATTGTTTCGTCGTGATACACTCGGTCCACCGAGTCCGTCCTGAGGTCGTCCAATGAATGATTGGTGGTCAATCATCTCCATTGCATTTTTGGTACTCGTGCCACTGGTGCCGGCCGTCATTCTTTACAAATTGTTCGAGCAAAAGACGGTGGTGCGCGGGCCGTTCAAAGGGTTGCGGCTCGATTTGTCGGGAGCGTTCGCGGGATATTTTCTCGTCCTCCTCCTTTGCAGCAGCCTGTTTTACGGGCCGGGGGAAAAATCCCGCAATTACCGCAATCAGATCGCGCAACTGACGGCTAAACTGAACGACGCGACTGAGCTCGGAACAGCCTGGACAGTGCGCGGCCGGGTAGCGTTGAAAGGAAGCGGGAGTACGCCGATGGAAGGAGTGGGGATCGCGATTTTGCCGATGCCCCAAGTCTACCGCGATGGTTTGTTTGAAATACGAGTGGTGAAAGATAAGTCGGCTGGCGAGAGCGCGCGGTTGCCGACGCTCGAGATTTCAAAAGCCGGATATTTCCCGGAAACGATTCATCTTGAGCCAATCAGCGCGAAACTTGGCAAACAATACAGCAAGACCATCGATGAGCCGAATCGCATCATTAACATCGACGACGTGATCGAGCTGACAAAGGAATCGACGCCATGATGTTAACTTCAGGCTCGGTGATTATGACGAGCCGGGCTCGAATGGATTTTCGGCGCTTTGTTTGCCTAACGGCTTCATGCGCGTTTCTGGCCGCGGCCTTGCCGGCAACAGCAGGATCAGAGTACGGCGGCGTCGTGCGGGGAAAAATTGTGCGCGCGGGCGAGCCCGTCGCCAACATCGCCGTTACATTGCAAGACGAATCGGGCCAGCAATACGCACCCGTCTTTACCGATCGCAGCGGCATGTTTGTCGTCACCGGAGTAAAGGCCGGCAAGCACAAGATATTGCTCGGCCGCGGCGACAATGCCTTGGCCACAGAAATTATTGCCGGGCCCGACCTGACGAATGTTTCGCCGATTGAGCTGAATGACACCGCGGTCGCGCCCAAGGCTTCCTTTGCTTTGACGCAAGCGCCTTTATCCCCGAACGCGATCACGACGGAGGAAGCCCGCGCGTTCGTCAGAGATCATATGGCGACAACAGCAAAGGGCAATCTCGACGGCGTCATGGAAACTTATGCTCCCCAAGTCGACTACTACGAACACGGAGTGCGCGATCGCGAATTCATTCTCAAAGACCAACAAAAATATCTCAGCCGTTATTCAACGCGAACCTACGAAGTGGGTGCGATCGACGTGATTAGGAGCGACGTTACCGGCCAGCGCCCAAACCCTGAAGCGGACTCGGTGAAAGTGAGCTTTTCCTTCCGCTACAAATTGTCGGCGCCAGGCAAACCCGAGAAGTCTGGCACCGCTTCCGAACTTTGGGTGTTACAAAAAGTCAATGGGCGATTACAAATTGTCGCGTGCAAAGAGAATGTGACGAAGGATTGAAATCCGCGTCACGTCATTGCCCGCGATGCGCCTGCACTTTGGCGTGACCACCTTCCTTGGCTGCGGGTTTGCCGCGAAATATCTTGTGGGCGGCGGCAATTTTTCAGTGCCGCTGCAATGGATGCTCGGTCTGCGGCGGTTGAAAATCGACGCGATTTGGCTGGAGCTGCTGCCCAGTGAAGGAAACGCGCGCGACGACCACGCTAAGATCGACAATTTCCAGCGGCAACTGCGCGCGCACGGACTCGCCGGCCGTTATTGCCTGCTTTACCAGAACCCTGCGAACGATGCGCACGATCTCGACCAACTCCGTTGCGTCGGCATTTCAAAACGCGAGCTGCTGGATCGACTCGCCGGGCCGAACGCGTTGCTGAATCTCAGTTACTCGATTCACCCGCCGTTTCTTCTTCAGTTCGAGCGCCGAATCTTTTGCGACCTCGATCCAAGCGAAATTTTTTATTGGATGACGAAACTCGAAATGGGCCAGTCTTTTCATCACGAATTTTGGACCATCGGACTCAATGTGAAGAGACCCGATTGCCGGCTGCCAAAATTGCCACCTGTAGCCGCGTCGCTGCGCGACGCGCGCACGCGGCCCGCAGGGCCGCGGCTACATTGGAAAACATTCTATCCGCTCGTCGATACAAAATTGTTCAAGGCGCAGCCGCGACCGCGCGTGCCCAAGCTCATCACTATTGGGCAATGGTATTGGGGCGGAAACGTTGAGGTGGACGGCAAATTTCTCGATCTTTCCAAAAAGTTCGCGTTCGAACCATATGTCGATCTTCCAAAGCGTGTGCCAGGCGCACGTTTCGAATTGGCGATGAATATTGGGCGCGACGGTCGCGAGAAGGCGCGGCTCGCGCGGCATGGTTGGCACGTTGTCGATCCGCACCGGGTCGCGCGCACGCTGGCACTATACCGGCGCTACATCGCCGGCGCGCTCGCGGAGTTCACTGCGATCAAAGGCGTGGATGTGACGTGGCGCACCGGTTGGTTGAGCGATCGGGCGGCTGCTTTTCTCGCTTCCGGCCGCCCCGTAATCACCGAAGACACCGGCGCCGGAAAATATCTACCGCACGAGAACGGCTTTCATTTTGTCGCCAGCGCAGACGAAGCTGCGGCTGCCGTCAAAGAGGTCATCGCCGACTGGTCGCGACAATCGCGGCAGGCGCGCCGCTGCGCCATCGAGGTGTTCGATTCGGCGAAAAATCTCCGCCGGATTCTCGATCTTTGAACATCGCTCGATTCGGCATTGCAAAACGATTTCGGGGTGTTACTCGTTGTGCCGTTATGCCCGAATTGATCAAGCCAGCCGAGCTGAAGGAGCGGATGAAAAAAGTCCCGGAGTGGGAGCTGGAGAAAAAGCATATCGAGCGCACGTTTGAGTTCGACGATTTCGCTGACGCGATCGATTTCGTAAACGCGGTGTCCGAAGTGGCCGAGGAAGAAGAACACCATCCCGACATCGATATCCGCTATAACAAGGTCAAGCTGCTTCTTTCCACCCACAGCAAAGGCGGCCTCACCGACTTCGATTTCGCGCTGGCCGAGCGCATCGATACGCTCGCCGAATAGTGACGAGTGACTGGTGACGAGTCCAAGTCACAGCACACTTCGGTTATGGCTCGCGACGGTCGTTGTGATCCTTGTCGTGATCGCGGTCTGGAAATATATCGATTATCAAACAACGCCACCTCCGCCGCCAAACAAGGTTGCAACGCCAGCGCCAAAGCTGTAGCCGCGATCGGTCATCGCGGCCGGCGTCAACGACGCCGGCTACAGCCTACCGGCTCGTCACAAACGAGCGCCCTTCATCGGCATCGATGAAGGCGAACATTGTTTCAATCTCCGAGCGCCTGGCCATGCCGGCTTCTTTCTTGCGGCGCTTGAGTGTTTCGGAAATCTCGTCATTCCAGCCGCGCTTTCGCATGAACTCGTTCCAAACGTAAATCTCGTCCTCCGATGGTTGCCGGCCCTTGCTCAAACACCATTGCAAGATCTCTTCGTCGCTGCCGCCCTGTTTGACGCGCTCGACAAGATGGTTGTAATCCACGCGCAAAAACATGGTGCAGCTCGCGTCGAAGCCGCGGCCGAGATTTGCCTGATAATCCGGCGGCAATTGCCCTTTGGCGTGCTGCCGAATCTTGTCCAGCATCCGGCCGAAATAAACCAGCCCGTCCACTTTTGCGTAAGGGCTGCGCAGACCCAGTTCTCTCATCGCCAGCCGAGTGTGCGTTTTTTTCCGGCGTCTTTCAAGCCTGCGCTCAATGCCTTTGTAGCCGCGGTCGCTAACTGCGGCCGCCGGGGTCACCGAATCCGGCTACAGTTTCCGCAATAGCTCTTGTCCGTAGGCGCGCGCTGAGGGATTGTTGCCGCCGTGGACCGGATCGTCGGGATCGAAACCGAGTATGGGTGTTTGCTCCGGGAAGAAGAACCGCACTTGAGCTCGGAAGCGTGGCCGGCTCGGGTAAAGAATTATCTCTTCCGCAAAGCCCAGGCCGGCACGATCGATCTCCATTACCGCGACTACGAGGAGCCGCCCGGCAACGGCGGTTTTCTCCTCAACGGCGGCCGGTTGTATCTCGACATGGGGCATATCGAGTACGCGTCGCCGGAGTGCCTGCATCTGCGCGACCTTGTGACTTACGATCTTGCCGGGGACGATTTGCTCCAGTCCTCGCTCGTCGCACTCGGCGCAGCCGGGCAGGTGTCGTTCATCAAGAACAACATCGATCATCACACCGGCGCCACCTTCGGTTGCCATGAGAATTACCTGATGAAACGCGAAGCGCAGTTCACGCCCCCGGTGCTCGGCACGCTGCTGACCTTTCTCGCCACGCGACAAGTCTTCACCGGCGCGGGGCGGGTGGGGCAGGCAAACCCGCTCGCTTTCGATTTCGAACCGCCGGCCAAGGAAGGGCAGGTGAACTTCCAGCTGAGCCAGCGCGCCGACCACATCGTCAACGACATCTATCAATGGGTGCAGTTTAATCGCGCCATCATCAACGCGCGCGATGAGCCGCTCGCCGATTATCGCAAATACCGGCGGCTGCACCTGCTCATCGGCGACTCGAACATGAGCCCGTTTGCCAGCGCGCTCAAAATCGGCACGACCGCGTGCGTGCTCGCCTTGCTCGAAGAGAGCCGCCTGCCGCGCAACCTCGTCCTGGCCGATGCCGTGCAAAGCACCCGGGATATTTCGCGCGACCCGACGCAGCGCTGGATTGTCGATCTTGAGAACGGCAAGACCATCGGCGCGCTCGACGTGCAGTGGCAGTTTTACGATCTCGCGCAAAAACATCTCCGAGGAAACAGCGCCGAGACCGATTGGCTCCTGGAAAGCTGGAGCTTTGTCCTCGAAGCGCTCGAGCAAAATTCCGAATCACTCATCGGCGGCGTCGATTGGATCACCAAGAAATGGTTGCTCCGAACGTTGATCGATGCCGAAGGTCTGACCTGGGACGATCCATGGCTGCAAAGTGTCGATCTTGAGTATCACAATATCGATCCGGCGCGCGGCCTTTACTTCGGCGTCACGCCCGGCAAGCGAATTGGCGAATGGAACAACAGTGTCCGCCGCGTCGAAGCGATGCGCTCACCGCCCGCCAATACTCGCGCCTCCGGCCGGGCCCGCGCCGTCGCCGGATTCCAGCAGCGCAACCATTCCTACGTCATCAACTGGGACTCGATCGCCTGCGACAGCCGTGATTTCCTCGTCATGGGCGACCCCTTCAAAACCTACAACGACGAAGTCGACCGCTTCCTTTCCCAGCCGCGTGCGCTCGACAAGACCGCGATTGACGAGCACCTATGACGCCTGAATTAGACGAACAATTGTTCGCCATGTTTTACGAACGTTCGTCTAATCATAGTTAGGCCTCCACGTGTGTTGCATTTCATTTCAGCGTCATTGCGTGAAATCGGTGGTCCACGGATCGCTGGCGGCTTTATCGGATTCGGCTTATTGGCTATGCTTGGTTTGTCGCTTCTGGTGCGCGGCATCCGCGATGACATCTACGACTGGCTCGGCCACGCGCCCGCTTCACGAAGCTGGTTCATTTTCGCAGGAGTCTTGTTTCAGGTGCCGCTTATCGCATGGATAGTCTTCTTATTACATCAGGGGTGGTTCGCTTACTCGCCCGTGCCATGAGGCCCGCCAAGGCCTAACCAATCGCTGGAGCCAACCGCTGGCCGTCGCGATGCGCAGATTTAATTTTATGAAACAGTTCTCCGTGTTTGCCACGCTCGCTCTCGCCAGCGGTGGCTCAGCTCCGTCTCGTTAGATGAACTTCCCCGCGCGCATGCTCCTCATCTGCACTGCCGTACTTTTCGCAGCGCCATTATTACGTGGCCAAGGACATCCATCGTGGCACCTCTCTAGCGCTTTTGATGCACATGGGGTGCGACATTACGGAGATCATTATCCCGGCCGTGCTCCTTGGATGGACGATGTAGTAGCGAGCCGCAAGCCGGAGTACTCTTACGAACAAAGAAGCCGTCACCATACGGGATCCGGAGTGCTTCGACTCACGCTCGATCTGAAGACAGGTTCTGTGACTAACGTGGTGGTTATTCAGTCGACCCGAGTTCCTGCCCTCGATCGATCCGCGATTGAGGCGTTCCGTCACTGGCGCTGGAAGCCCGGGAAATGGA
>JBHEMD010000033.1:0-22537 GCA_046262735.1 Chthoniobacterales bacterium
CGTCCATCGCCGTCGCGCGCAAGAAATAACCAAGCTTGTCGTTAGGCTCGGGGACATAGCGGATGCAGTTTTCCGTCAAACGCGATGGCGATGTGAAATCATCGGCTTCGGTAAATTCGAACGCGCGCAAATATTCCGGGAACGGCCGCAGGGTGTAATGCTGGAGCCAATCAGGGACGGTCAGAATATTTCGCTCGACCAAAAATTTGCGGATCGACAATTCCTTCTGCGCCGCGTCCGCGATCCAATTGTCGATCTTGTCCGCCATTTTCAGCGGTGCGACGTCTTTGTTCCGGTCCGTTTCGTAAGCTTCGAACGCGACCGCGCGATTCCACTCCTGATTCGCCATCGCGAGCAGTTCTTCCGGCGTGAACGTCATCAACGCGACGTTGCGCAAAAACCAGACGTAAGTGTCACGACCGAGCGCGCTCTCGTTAGGCAAACTCGCGAGCTTCTCTTTCAATTGCGCTTGGAATTTCTCGAGCGCGTCCGCCGCGCGCTCGCAAGCGGCGTTCAACTCATCCGGCTTTAATGTTGATACGCTCGCCTCCCGGCTCGCGTCCCCTCTCGGGCTTTCCCGTCCATGTCGCTCGGCTCCCGCCGGCTCCATTGTCGATCTTAGCAACGCTGCCGCCATCTCGTGCAGATGGACGCGAATATTGTCGAGGGCTTGCACCGTGACGGACGCAAACGGCGCCGGCGGGTTCGCCAGGTTCTGCGTCGCCTGCTGCAAAATCGCGGGAATATTTTCGATCCGCGTCAAAATCTCGCGCGCCTGCTCGGCGTTGTACGGCCCCGGAACAGTGAGCGCCTCGACAATCGGCGTGAGTGTCTGCTCGATGTAAAAGGTCGGGTCGCGTTTCCAGCGTGGATTGAAATCCAGTTCCCAACGCACCCGCGCCAGCGCCGAGCCGATCAGCCGATAATCGACCTGGCGCGAAATCGCCCACGAAGCCGGATCGATCTTTTTCCAGCGCGCCTCAAATTCGGCGAGCTCTTTGCGTTGATTGTCGATCTTCGCCCGCGACCAATCGCGCATCCCGCCCGGCCGCTCGATCCGGTTCACATCGTCGCCCGTAAACGGCGCGTATCTCGCGCGCCAGGACCAGAAATCGTCGCTCAGTTTTTGCCATTCACCCGCGGGTTGGGACTGGGCTTGGCCGTAAAGATTGTGCAGCGCGCCGAAGAGGCAGATCAGCACGAGAATTCTGCGTGGGTTCACGAGAGCGCAGTCTTGTGGAGCAGTGGGAGAGGTGAAAGCAAATTCGTTTCAGAATGCGAAAGACAGACTCGCCTGAAGTTGGAAGCGAACTGCCGGCGGAGGGACTTGAACCCACACGGCCTTGCGGCCACTGGATTTTGAGTCCAGCGCGTCTGCCATTCCGCCACGCCGGCGTGTGCGAGAAGGGGAGCGAAAGAATACGAGCTTCGCGGCGAAGCTCAAATACTCGCGACCAAATCGAGCGGCTGCAAACTGCGCGGCGGGCCGAGGATCTCGCGCAAGATAAACGCCGCGCGCAGACCAGATGTCGATCTTAGCAGCGCCGTAATGTTGATTTCCGATCGCGGCGGCGCTGCCGCGGGTTGAGTTGCGACGGCGTAAACCTCGGCCGGAGTTGTAGGTGCGGCCGTCGGCGCCGGAAGCGGGGCATCAGCCTCGCGAACCTCAAATGATGGCGCTCCCGGGATTTGCGGCCTAAAAACTTTCGTTCGGCGAGTCGGCGGTATTTGCCCGGGCAAATGGATTTCGCGTGGAAGGTCCGGCGGTCGCGTGGTCAGGGGCGGTAACGGCGATCCGAATGGCGGGACGTGCGGGAGCACGACCGGTTTGCTGTAGGTCGGGCGCGGCGTCACGGGCGCCGGCGGCTTTGCCGTGGTTGGCTGGCCAAGCGCTTCAAGAAATTCGCGAATCCGATCCTGATCGCTCGCCGGTCGGCGGCGCGGCATCGGGGTCCGTGTCCGCGGCGGAGCTGTCGGCTCCGCGTCGCTCTCCTCGGAATCCTTGTTGGCTGCGCTGGCGACTCGACTCAGTAATTGAAACAACAACGCCCCCACGATGAGCAAAAGAAAAAGGACATTTTCGAATCCGAACGCGAGCATTTGGCTAATCATCTTTCACTTCTAACCGATCACATCACGTTGCCTCACTCCGCGGCTTGTCCGTCCCAGCGATCGATTCCCGCATCGTCGTATCGGCCTGCACATTCTTCATCCGATAATAATCCATGATGCCGAGATGGCCGGCCCGGAACGCTTCGGCCATGGCCATCGGCACCTGGGCCTCGGCTTCGACCACTTTGGCGCGCATCTCTTGCGTCTTCGCGCGCATCTCCTGTTCGACTGCTACCGCCGCGGCGCGGCGCACTTCTGCCTTCGCTTGGGCCACCCGCTTGTCCGCGTCGGCCTGTTCGCTTTGCAATTTCGCGCCGATATTATCGCCGACATCGACATCGGCAATGTCGATGGAAAGAATTTCAAATGCAGTATTGCTGTCGAGACCTTTGGCCAGCACGGCTTTTGAAATGCGATCGGGATTTTCCAGCACGTCCTTGTAAGAATCGGCCGAGCCGATTGCGCTGACGATGCCTTCGCCGACGCGCGCGATGATCGTTTCCTCGGTGGCGCCTCCGACAAACCGGTCGAGATGCGAGCGCACCGTCACGCGCGCTTTGACTTTCGCGCCGATTCCGTCCTTGGCCACGCCATCGATGGTTTGGCGCCCCATGGCGGGATTCGGAGCGTCGATCACTTTTGGATTGATGCTCGTGCGTACCGCCTCGAGCACGGTCTTGCCTGTGCCCTTGGTCGCGAGATCGATCGCGCAAGCGCGATTAAAATCGAGCGAAATACCGGCTTTGTCTGCGGCAATCAAAGCGAGGATCACCTGACTAACGTCGCCGCCGGCGAGATAATGCGCCTCGAGTGGATCACTCGGAATTTCCAAACCGGCTTTTACTGCTGTGATTCGGCTGTCGACAATCAAGCCCACCGGCACTTTGCGCAGGCGCATACCGACCATCTTTCCCATGCTTACGGGCGCGTTGGCGATGCGCGCTCGCAGCCAGAGTCCGAAAAAGTTGAAAAGAATGATCGCGAAAACGAGTCCGAAAACGGCCAGCACCGCGACACCGACCAGAGAAAGAGCATCCATGAGTCGAAACGTAACGTTGTCGCGCTGGTTGTGACAAGCGCCGAAACCGTCTGCCGAGGCGCGCTGGGGCAGCGGAGGCTCGCGCGGGCCAATGCCGGTGCCTGGGAAACCGCGTTTCGCCGGCTAATTCCCCGCCGAATCAGGATTGCTCGACCGGTTGCGCGAGCGGCCCGTCGAAGTGCGTTTGCAGTTCGTACAAACGCTGTAAATCACTGGCGTATCGCTACGGCCCGCGTTTATAACGCGGCCGCACACGGCGCAAATCATCCTATCCCCTTTAGCTTCCGCTCTATTCGGTTTTCGGTTGGATTGCGCCTGTTTTTTCCGAAACGGCGCCATCAAGCGTGAAATCGCATCGGAGACGGCAAACAGACCTGAAAAATTCTAAAAAACTTGGCGGCTCGACAATGTTGCGCGTTAAGCCGTTTTCCACGAGACCTTTTTGGAGCGCGGAAATCAATGAGCCGCTAAACTATCAACGGGCTGAAAAATGGTGCTCGGGGGGGGACTTGAACCCCCATGCCTTTCGGCATACGCCCCTCAAACGTACGTGTCTGCCATTCCACCACCCGAGCGTAGAAGGAAGCCGTTGGCTTCCGTGAATGGTAGATTGATCAGGCTCGGTCGCAAGCGGGTTGTCGCGCTCTTCCTCCTGCTCCCGCTCTTGCTCCTGATCGAAATCAATCGAGCATGAGTATGCGCATGAGCACGAGCGGGACGACCGAAGACTGGATCAAAGTCGATCTGCACATTCACACGCTCGAGGATCCGAAAGACGTCCTCGATTATTCGGCGCACCAACTACTCGAGCGCGCCAAGGCGCTCGGTTTCGGTGTGCTCGCCATCACTTTGCACGACGCAGTGTTTGACCGGCCGGAGGTTTTCGCCGACGCGGCCGCGATGGGAATCCTGCTAATTCCCGCCGCGGAAGTTCGTCTGCGCGGAGCGGACGTGATCGTATTGAATGTGAGAGCCGAGGAAGTCGCGGCGCTGAAAAATTTTGACGACCTTCGCCAGCTCCGCGCGCGGCGCGGGGACTCCGTCTTCACGATCGCGCCGCATCCGTTTTATGTGCTTGGCGCATCGATCGGCGAGAAAATTGTCGATCTTATCGATTGCTTCGATGCGATTGAGCTCTGTCATTTTCACAAGGGAATTTTGAATCCGAACCGGCGCGCGGCGGAAGTGGCGGCGCGATTCGGCAAACCTCTCATTGCCACTTCCGACGCGCATCAGCTTCATGCGTTCGGCCGGCATTACACAAGCATCCCGCGCCCTGGTGTGCTCTCAATTGAGAACGTTTTCGCAGCGCTGCGGCGCGGCCCGCTCCGGCTCACCAGTCCGCCCTGTTCGATTGTCGATCTTCTCAGCACGGCGTATTTCATTTTCGTTGCTCACCCTTTTAGAGTGCGGCGGCAAGCACGGCGCGCTTCGTCCGGCCAATCCCCGCAGGTGGGTCTTGAATCCAAAACCCAAACCTGACTAACATCTAACCCAATGAGGATCGTCGGGTTCATTTTGCTGGCCTGCGCCGTCGCGCTCGCCGGTTGCAAAGCGCCCCGGAAATTCCACGCCGAGAAAAAGCCGGCCACGACAAAAAAGGCTCCGGCAAAACCAGTGGAAGAATCGAGCGATGTGGATTTTCAAGCGTTCGTCGGCCGCTTGCGCAAGGCCATCGCGGAGCACGACGCTGCGACTCTGAAGTCGATGATGACGGACGATTTTGGTTATCGGCTCAATCCGGAAGCGGCGGGCAGCGGAGTCTTTCAGTATTGGGACGATCAGGGTCTGTGGCCGGAGCTGCAGGGTATTTTGTCGGAAAAGTTCACTAAAAAGGGCGACTACATGGTTGCGCCGCCCCAGTTCGCCAATCCGGCGCTCAATTACGATGGGTATCGCGCGGGCATCCGGCGCGTCAACGGCAGTTGGAAGTTTGCTTATTTCGTCAATGGCTAGTGGGAGGCTTGCCGGCTGGCGTCGGCCGCGGCTGTTCCAGATCGTAAATCGTTCCCCACGGCCCGAGCGCGACCACTGCCGCGGAACGTTCCCACGGATGCGCGCTCGCGGGATAGTTCTTTTGTTCCTCGCGTCCCCAAAAAATGTAGCGAACGCGGAATAGCCGCACGAGATTGGTCCAGTTGGGTCCGCCTTGCATCAATTGCCTGAGCAATTGCTCGGTCTTGCCGTAATCTTCAAAACCTTGCGTCCAGAGATGGCCGGGATACCCGAGGGCGACTTTGCGCCCCTGCAACAGAAGCGGGTGATTGTAAATCGGGTAAGCGGCAAAACGCGCTTCCACTGGCAGCCGGCGCACGCTCGCCCCGACGCCATCAAGCTCGGCGCGATTAACAAACCCAAAACCAGGCCTTCCCGCGGCCAGTCCGCCGAACAGGCTGACGAAGCCCGACCCGAAAAGCAAAATGCAAATCGCCGCACGTATCGGGACCGGCCAGTGCGCGATCAGATTGGTCCACAAAAATGGCAGCACAATAAAGTATGCCCAGATCATCACCTTGAGATTGTCCCAACCCCACGGCGCCATTTTGATGAAGAAGCCGAGTAGAAAAATGGTGAGCCCCGCGAAAAGAAACACCGTTTCGGCGTCGAGCTTTTCTCGCGACTCACTTCGGGATTTCCACAGTCGCCAACCCCATGATGCAAACAGGATCACAACGAGCGGAATAAGAATTCCAAAATTCGCGAGCCAGAATTGGAAAAACGGCGCGATAATCCCGTTCCAGCTTCTCTGCAGCAGCGGCCCGAGAAGCGGAACTGCTGAGCCAAACGTGGCGGGACCGATCCGAAAAAAGGGCGCCGCCATTTCGCCGTCGTCCTGCACCCAGCCGGGATGCCATTCAAAGACTGAGCCGGCTTTGAAATGATCGGTGATGAGCCAGGTGAAAAAGGTGGCCGGAAGAAACGCGGCCGCGAGCAAAAGACCGGCGCGCATCTCAGCAGCCGGGAAGAATTGCTTCCACCGTGCGGGTGCGGACATGAGAGCGCTAACTCCGGCGCCGCCTTCTTCGCGGACAAGATCGACAATGCGTTTGATCGCGTCCTGCGATTGGAACACGAACAGAAAAATGAGCACGATCGTCAGCGCCAGAAACGTGTGCACATGGAAGAGCGGCATCGAGGCATAGACCGATAACTCGACCCAGAACGGCAGCGGACGATCCACAGAAGCGGCTTTCGCCTCCGTCCCGTTCACTGTCATTTTGCGCGGGTCCAACGCGCCCGCTCCTGGAAAATATTTTTGCCGCCAATTCCAAAGCAGAAGCAGGCCGGCCGGGATGGCGTAAAGCAGACCGCGCTGAGTGACAAACATCGTGTGAGGAATGCTTTTCCAAGCGATCGAAGAGACATCCTGGTAGGCCTTCCAGTCGCCATTCGCGAGCACGTGAAAACCGGCGATGCCACCGTTGAAAAGGAAACCGGCCACGGCGAATGCGCCGCCCCATCGATAACACGCATAGAAAGTCGCAACCGACGCGAGTAAACCGACCCAAACCAAACCTTGCAGCAGATCGACCCCAATACAGGAGAGCAGCGCGTTGAATAAATCCGCGCCCGCCGGATAACGCAGGTGCTCGCTGAAGGCATAAATGGGATTTGCCGGCCAGAGCGGCACGCCATTGGCGAAGTAGTTGATGTGCGTGATGTGCAGGGCGAGATCGCCGAGGTTATTCGGCGACTGGATTCGCAGCTCGTCTGCGTCGATGTAGATGAGCCAGCAAAAGCAACGCAGCGCAAATATGGCGAAGCACGCGCCCATGGCCCATTTCCAGAAAGAGCGATACTTCGCCCAACCGGAAATGCGCGGAGCTTTGGGCTGTGGCTTGCCGGCCTTTGCCGGCGGTTGCGGTGAGCCGACGAGCTCGGGCTCAGTCGATTGTGAGGCGATGAGATAAAGCGCCATCGCGGCGCCGAAAAGAAGCGACGCCGATGCGATCAGCGGGTTAAGCCCGCCGGCGAGCATTCCGAGCACCAGCCCGACGACGGTCGAGAGATTAAAGAAAGTGATCCCCGCGCCGAGCCATTTCATTTCCGCCAATGCACAGGATCAGCCTTGCGGGTTGCCCTTGAAGTCGGGCTCTCGGCCAGGGAAGAAATCTTTGAACTGCTTCGCGTTCAAATAGAGCTTGGAATTGTCCTGATAGGCGCGAATCCGGACGATGTCGGTGTAATAAGACTCGTGCAATTTGGGTTCCACCTGCTTGATCTTGTCCTCCTGCACGAGGAGAACCGCAGCATCGAGCTTCGCCGGCAGGTTTTCGTGCACGTAGCAACCGACGTTGACAAAATCGCCCAGGATCCACGGCAGGGGGTAGGCACTGGTGCGGATGATGTGCCCGGGTCGCTGGTAGGTGAGCGGATCCTTTTTGGCCAACGCCAACAACGGTTTCGTCAGCTTGTTGATGTCGTTGAACGTCTGGACATAGACATACGGCTCGTTCTCAGCTGTGTACTGGAAATAGTTGAGCCAAACGGCCGAGCCAAGCGAAGCCGTTAATAATAACGCGATCAACGCATACAGAGCCTGCCGATATCTGAGGACGAGCAGCAGAATCGCCAGGCCGACGACATAACAAATGGCCCACGCGTATTCGGAGCTTACCCGCAGTGAATACCACACCCCCACCGCAAGTGCAGTGCACCAGAGCGCCCCCAGCACAGTGTTCGTTGCGTTGTCGAACTTGAAAGGCACGAGCAACACTGACGCGCCGAAAAGGAACAAGAACGGCCAGAGGAAACTGATCACGCACCATGGCGTCTTGTAGTTGACATAGCTGTAAACCATCAGAGTTCCTACCCCGTAGATCGCCAGGTAGCGCAAGCTCAGGTTCTTGAAGCGAAGACTGAAGAGGGAAAGCAACACGCCCGCCATCGCCGGCAGCTCGTAACCAAAATAATCGGCGCGCCCCGATTGGAACGAGGGCGCCATCGTCTTGAGCCAGTAATACCACGGTTTCTCGTGCCCGTGCCCCTCGCTGCCGGTGGCAAACCATGCCGTGTAAGCCTGGTAAAGTCCCTTTAAACCGGTCCAGTGGAAAAACGTGCCCGAATAAAAGAAAACAATCAGCGCCGCGCCGGTCGCAATGATCATGGCAAGATCGACATAGTCCCACTCACGCCGCGCGGGTCGCGCGCCGGGAATCGGAGCAATCGCATTCGCGATCGACAAAACCGGGATCGCAATAATGGCGCAGCCGAGATGAATCACGTACGTCTCCTTCGTCAGGATCATACCGGCCGCGCCCATACCGATGCACCAGAGGTAGTTCGCCGTCCCGAACTTCCACAGCCCGAGCACGCCGAGAATGAACAACATCGAGAAAAGCTGGAGCCACACTTCATGGATCGAATAGCGCCCGTAAAAGATGAAGCCGGGCGACAAAGCCATGCCGAGCGCGGTCAGTCGACTGACTGTTTTTCCCACCAACGGCTCGAATTTCAGCGTCAGCCAGACGCAACTGATGCTGACCAGCACGACCGGCAGCCGCAACGCCCAGAGATTGCGCCCGAACAATTTCTCCGAGACGAGTAGCACGTAAAAATGGAGCGGCCCGTGGTAGTTGGTCGGGTCGTAATGATAGAAGCCGTTCTTGATCACCTGATCGACGAACCAGCCGTTGATCCCCTCGTCGAAATGCGGCGGTTTGATCCCGAGAAAAAGAAAACGTAGCAATGTCGCGAGGCCGATAATCAACCACGGCGTCCAACCGCTCGCGGCGAGCGCTGTCTTCCAAGTCTCGATCTTGTCGCGCACGATCGGAAAATCTGCTAGCGCGCCGCGATGGCCGCTGCTAGTACGCGCTGCGATGCGCATCTTGGTCACGGGCGGCTGCGGATTCATCGGCAGCAACTTTATTCGGTATATTTTGCAACATTACAAGCCCGCCGCGGTGACCAATGTCGACATCCTCACCTACGCCGGGAACCTCGCCAATCTCGACGGCGTGGTCGAGGAACATGGCGAACGCTACGAGTTTTTCAAAGCCGACATCGCCAATGCCGACCAGATGGACGCGCTCATGACCGAGCACCAGTTTTATGCCGTGATTAACTTTGCCGCCGAGTCGCACGTCGACCGCAGCATCAATTCCCCCGAGAACTTCATTCACACGAACGTGATCGGAACGAGCGTGCTGCTCAGTGCGGCGCGCCGCCACGGTGTCCAGCGTTTCGTCCAAATTTCGACTGACGAAGTCTACGGCTCACTTGGTAAGACCGGGAAATTCACCGAGCAATCGCCGCTCGACCCAAGTTCGCCTTATTCGTCGAGCAAAGCCGGGGCCGACTTGCTCGTACTCGCCTCTCACAAAACCTACGGCCAGGAAGTCGTCATCACTCGCTGCTCGAACAACTATGGCCCCTATCAGTTCCCCGAGAAACTGACTCCGCTCATGATCATCAAAGCGCTGCGCGACGAGCCGCTCCCCATTTATGGCGACGGCCTCAACGTTCGCGACTGGATCCACGTGCAGGACCATTGCGCTGCGGTCGTGGCCGCGCTTTTTGAAGGCAAACCCGGGGCAGTCTATAACTTTGGCGGCAACAGCGAAATGGTGAATCTCGAACTGGTGAAGATGATTTTGAAAAAGCTCGGCAAATCCGAGAGCCTGATCTCATTCGTCCCCGACCGGCTCGGGCACGATCGCCGTTACGCGATCGATTCCTCCTTTGCCCAGCGCGAGTTGAAATGGAAGCCGCGCAAGAATTTTAAGGAAGATCTCGACGCGACTATCCAGTGGTACATCGACAATCAACCGTGGTGGCAAACCCTCCTCGAACGGGCTGGGAGATATTAATGCTCTCGCGCCTGTCTACTTGTCGCGCCGTAGCCTCTTGGCGAAGGCGGATGACCGCTGCAAAATAGTGCGACGCTCATAGAGCGTCCCTGCAGAGAAAATGAAAATCGTCGTTGTCGGTGCCGGAGGACGGCTCGGGGCTGCACTCATGCGCGAGTATCGAGACAAGTTTGAGGTCACTGGGTTCGATCATGCGCAACTTGATCTCGCAAACCTTGACCAGTTTCGGCGGCAACTCGCTCCAATCGACTTCGATGTTCTGATCAACGCCGCCGCCTTTACCAATGTCGATCTTTGCGAGAAGGAACGCGACCAAGCTTTCTTGATCAACGCCGATGCGCCGAAACTACTCGCCGAAATTTGCCGCGACAAAGGCGCCAAGCTGATCCATTTCAGCACCGACTACGTTTTCGATGGCGAAAAGCGCGAGCCTTACCTGGAAAAGGATGAGGCGCGCCCGATCAGCGTTTATGGCGACTCGAAAAGGGCAGGGGAAGAGAATGTTTTGGCCGTGCAAGATCGATCCGCCTCCGCCAAGGCTATGGCGGGCAGGCATCTGGTCGTGCGCGTCTCCTGGGTGTTTGGACCCGACGGGCCCAGTTTCGTTGACGCCATGATCAAGCGCGCCCGCGAACACGAACAAATCGACGCCGTCGCGGACAAATTTTCCGCGCCGACTTACACCGCTGACATTGCCAAAATGTTGCCGCGTTTTTTCGGCCGAGCTGTAGCCGGGGTCGGTGACCCCGGCACCGCGATCACCGATCGCGGCTACAAGGATTATGGCGGCGTTTTGCATTTCGCGAATGTCGGCGAATGCAGCTGGCAGGAATACGGGCAATTCGCGCTCGATTGTTGCCGCTCGCTCGGCGTGCCATTGAAGGCAAAAGCGGTCGGTGCGATTAAATTGAGCGACATGAAAAAGTGGGTCGCGCGCCGTCCGGTCTATTCCGTCCTTTCTACGGCCAAATACATCGGGCTCACCGGCACAGCACCGCGGAATTGGCGCGACGCCGTTGGTGAGTATCTTAAGGACTTCTATTTCCCAAAATGAACAATCGCATTCTCGTTTTTACGTTGTTGATCCTGCTGCCGCTCAGCGCGCGAGCCGAATTGAAGTGGGAACAGACCCAGATCGAATTACACCCGGGCGTGACCGACAAGGAGGCCATCGGCCATTTCAAGTATCAAAACTCCGGCGATAAACCAGTCACGTTCAAATCGGTGCATTCCTCGTGCGGTTGTACGACGGCGCAGACGCAGAAGGAGCAGGTCCCGCCGGGCGAAAAAGGCGAAATCACCGCGACGTTCAAGATCGGCGATCGCACCGGCACACAGATAAAAACTGTGACGGTGGAGACGGACGACCCAACGCATCCCAATACCGTGCTCACGCTCAAAGCAGTCCTGCCCGAACTGCTCCAGATTCAGCCGACGCTCGTTTATTGGAACATGGGCGAGACGCCTCAACCGAAAACGATCACGGTGCGGCCGAGCAAAGATTTCCCGGTGAAAGAACTCAAGGTTAACTCGGCCAACCCGGGGTTTTCGACCAAGGTCGGTCGCGACACCGCCAGTGGCGCGTTCAAAATCGACGTGACTCCGAAGGACACAACCCATCCCTCTGCCGTCGCGCTCACCATTCAGCCCGAAGGTTCGCCGAAGATCTTTTACGCCACAGCGCGCGTGATGCCCGCGCCGGCCAACGCCGCCAGTCCAGCGACACACTGAACAGTGAAACTTGCGCTGTTGCGCCAGATTGTTCTGCTCGCAGGCGCGGCGCTGGTTCCGGCGATCGGCGAAGCGATTTACTTTCGCGACCGCGTCTCGTGGCAATCGCCCGTTCCGGCTTCGGAGCTGGTCACTGTCGATCAAGCGCGCGCCTGGGGTGCGAGCGCGATCTGGGTCGACGCGCGCCCGGATGACGACTTCGCGCGCGACCATGTGCCCAGCGCATTCTTATTAAACGAAGACCGCTGGAACGAATTGCTGCCGCAATTTCAGTCCGTCTGGTCTCCCGAGAAAAAAGTTATCGTTTACTGCAGCGCGCAAAGTTGCAATGCCGCGCGCGAAGTAGCCGAGCGGCTGCGTAAATCAACGCAGCCTCCGATGCAAAATGTCTTCGTGCTCGATGGCGGCTGGGAAGAATGGCTCAAGAAAAAGTGACGAGTGACAAATGACGAGCACAGGAGAAAAGACTGACCCTTACCTCAATCCTCTACCTGATGGAGAGGAAGCCGCGAAGCGGCCGGTGAGGGCTCTGCCGAAGTTCGTGTGGCGCACTGTCGATCTTATATTCGGGGGCGTCTTTGTTTACGCTGGCATCCTCAAGGCGCTCGATCCGGTCCGGTTCGGATTGGACATCGATAATTACAAAATTCTCCCCTGGTTCGTCAGCGTGCGACTCGGCTTTTATCTGCCGTGGCTGGAGATCTTCTGTGGAATCGCCTTAATCTTCAGATTTCTTTATCGCGGTGGATTGTCGATCTTGACTGTGCTGGTCTTGATTTTCATCGGTGCCACCGTGGCCGCAAAGGCGCGCAGACTCGACATCACCTGCGGCTGCTTCGGTCACGCCAGCCAAAACTGGAGTTTTTCCCAACACATGGCGATCGATCTTTCCATTTTACTGGCGCTCGTGGCGCTGTTGTTTGCCCACCGAACCAAAGCGGAATTGTAGGGCAGGCGCATCGCCTGCCGGATTTTTCGTTTCGGCAACCGGAGCGGTCACCCTACAATCTACGTATGATTCGAAAAGTTAAATCCGGTTACCGGCTGTATTCGCGGAAGAAAAATCCGAAAACCGGCAAGCGCCGAAATCTCGGTACATTCAAGACAAAGACCGCGGCCAAGAAGCACGAAAAAGCGGTGCAGTACTTCAAACGGCAATAACCTGCCCATGCCAGACTACGATCTCGATACGAAAGTCAGGCTCGCGATCTACGAGGTCACAGCCGAGACCGGTCGCGGCCCGAATTCCTCGGAGATTTCTCGCAAGCTCGACATTGACGAAGCGAATGTGATTGCCGCTTTTGGCCGACTGCACGCGAAGCGGCTTGTGCTTCCCGAACCTGGTGACCCGACCCGGATTCGAATGGCGCCTCCATTCTCCGGAATTCCGACGGCATTTCCGGTCGAAGCGAATGGCAAAAAATATTTCGCGAATTGCGTTTGGGACGCGTACGGAATTGCCGCCGCCTTGCATTGCGATGCAGTGAGTCACGCTTTGGATGGTCACACCGGTGAACCGTTGACGCTCGAAGTGAAAAACGGCCGGCCGGTTGTGAAACCGTATGTCGCCCATTTTGCGGTACCGGCTGCGCATTGGTGGGACGACCTCATTTTCACGTGAGCAACGATGCTGCTCTTCCGGTCGGAAGAGACCGTCAATCTTTGGTGCGCGGCGCACAAGGTTCCGCGGCGTCCGCTCATTAGCCTTGAGCAACTCTGGCAGCTCGCGGTGCATTGGTACGCGAACCGACTGACAATCGAATGGCGCCGTCCCGCGCCGGATGAAATGGTGTCCATTTTCAGCTCAATTGGTCTAACGGGTCCATTCTGGGATCCGAAATCGCGCCAGTGGAAATGACGATTCGACGCGCGACCGATTCCGACCGTGACGCGATCTGGGAAATATTTCGCGAAGTAATCACGGCCAGTGAAACGTACCCGATTAATACGAACATTCCGCGCGAAAATGCGCTGGCGTATTGGTTTCAACGCGACGCTCACGTTTACGTTGCAGAGCAAAATTTAGAAACTGTAGGGCAAGCTGCTAGCTTCCCCGGGACGCTAACAGCGTCCCCTGCAGCGCAATCGCAAACGCAACATCGACATGTCGTCGGCAGCTACAGTTTGCATCCGAACCAATCAGGCGGCGGCGCGCACGTGGCGAACGCAGGCTTCATCGTGACGGCGACTGCGCGCGGTCAAGGCATCGGCCGCGCCATGGGTGAGCATTGCTTGTGCGAAGCCCGGCGATTGCGTTTCCGCGCGATGCAATTCAACTTCGTTGTCTCGACCAACGACTCAGCCGTTCGACTTTGGCAAGAGCTGGGAATGCAAATCGTCGGCACGTTGCCAAGCGCATTTCGCCATCCGACCAAGGGATATGTCGATGTTTACGTCATGTTTCGCTCGCTGCTGTAGCCGCCTCGCTCTGTCGAGGCGCAGCGACACGGCGACAGCGCCGTGGCTACATAATTCGTGTTTGTAATTTCGTTTCGTTAGGCGGAATTGTGGCCTGAGCATGCAGACGGTCATTTACGTAATCACGACCGGGGATGGATCGCTGCGCAGCCAGATTACCCGCGATCCGCAACTGGAAAGGAAATTTGGTCTGATCAAAGTCTGGGCGAAACAACCCGGGCGCTCGCACGGCTGGGCAAAGATCCATAGCTCGCGCGACGCCCATGGCGCCATCAACCTGGAATGGCACGGCCGCAGCCGCACCCTCATTTGCCGCGTCGTGACAAAACTGGGCAACAAACCAAACTCGATCATCGGCGATTTCATCGACTATCTTCTCGCCCGTCACCAAAGCCGCATCCTTGCCATCCACATCATGCGACGCTGACCTTTCAGCGGTCCCGAAAGCTTTCGGGGTCGGACGAATTAATGCGACGGTCACAGACCGCCGCTAAAGTGTTTGGACGATGTCAGACGCTTGTGGAAATACTCCAAGCCAGAGCACGAACTCGGTGCTGATGATCCGACCCTGTCGCTTTTATCCGAATCCGGAAACTGCGGCGGATAACGCTTTTCAGCAGGATGCTGATGGCGGCGTGGACGCATTGACGCGCGCCGCGCGAGATGAGTTTGATTCCGCGGTGCAAACGCTGCGAACAGCCGGTGTGACCGTGCATGTTTTTGAAGACACGGCCGAGCCGGAAAAGCCGGATGCGGTTTTTCCCAATAATTGGATTTCAACTCACCACGACGGGCGGATTGCGCTTTTTCCGATGTATTCAGCACTACGGCGACGAGAGCGGCGGCACGACATCATCGACGAGCTGCGGGAGCACTATCGCGTGAGGGAAGTGATCGACTACTCGCCTTTCGAGCAGGAAAGTTGTTGTCTTGAAGGCACCGGCAGTCTCGTGCTCGATCACGTGAACAAGATCGCCTACGTCTCGCTCTCGAATCGATCCAACCCGAAAGTGATTAGTCGCTTCGCCGAGGATTTCGGGTATCAGCCCGTCATGTTCACCAGCATCGGATCCGACGGCCGGCCGATTTATCACACGAACGTGATGATGTGCCTTGGGACCGAGTTTGCGCTCCTCGGCCTCAGCATGATTCGAGATGCGGCTGAGAGACAGCAGGTCCGCGGACGACTGGAGAAGAGTGGCAGAGACATTGTGGAGCTGTCGCCTGAACAAATCGCAAACTTCGCAGGGAATGGGATTGAATTAGGGGACAAGCGCGGCGGAAAACTTCTCGTGCTCTCTGCCCGCGCTGTTCGAGCACTGACCGAGGAACAACGCGCACAATTAAGCCGCTGCGCCGCGCTCGTGTCACTTGAGCTTCCTACGATCGAACTCGGCGGCGGCAGTGCACGCTGCATGATCGCGACTATTCATTTGCCCGCGCGCTCGTAGCGCAACCGCGCGTTCTTTGTTGGATTTCGCGGCGGTTATAGACCGCCGCTACAAACATGTGGTCTGCTGGATGGTGCCGAATTCGCCCTGCTGTTGGATGAGTTTCGCGACGAGCGCGGTCCAACCCGTCTGATGCGACGCGCCGAGGCCGATGCCGGTGTCGCCGTGGAAGTATTCGTGGAATAAATATCGAGATTGACCTCGTACGCCGGCTGTAGCTGTGCGCTTTCGCGCGACGATGGCGTCGCGCGCACCCTTTGCGACGAGGCGTCGCAGGCACGATGGACGGCCCGAGACGTCGGAATGTTCCATTTCGCAACTGACAACTGGCCAGCACTACCGACAAGCAGGCCGTTACCGGCACGCTTGATTCCAACGACTGATTTGCGGTGTAATTGGAGCCGTGGCCGCAAATGGCGAGGCCGAGTCGCGAGGCATTTTTGTGACGACGCACTGGAGCATGGTGCTCGCCGCGCAGGGCCGCTCGCCCGCTGCCGAGGCCGCGCTGGAAAATCTTTGCCGCACGTATTGGCGCCCACTCTATGGGTTCGTGCGCTATGAGGGATACAGTCCGGCCGAGGCCGAGGATGTTACGCAGGGATTTTTTGCACTGCTTTTGCAACGCAAAGATTTCCAGTCGGTCCGTCAAGAGAAAGGACGATTGCGTTCGTTTCTGCTCGCCGCGCTCAAGAATTTCATGGCGAACGAACGCCGCAATGCGGCGGCGCTCAAGCGCGGCGGCGGTCGCACGTTCATCCCGCTCGACGGATTGGGCGTCGATGACTTTGTCCAGCTCGAGCACACCGAAACACTGAGCGCCGATCGGCTCTACGATCGACGCTGGGCGTTGACGATGCTTGAGCGTGTTTTCGCCAGATTACGCGAGGAATCTGCCGGATCAGAAAACTCATCGCTGCTGGACCGATTGAGCAAGTCACTTTCGGGTGAACCCGATCAGCCCTCCCAGGCCGACATCGCGCGCGAGTTCGGTATGACCGAGAACGCAGTCAAACAGGCATTGCACCGTTTGCGCCACCGCTATCGGCAGCTCTTGCGCGAAGAAGTCGCGCAGACGGTCGCGAACCCAGCCGAGATCGAAGATGAGCTGCGCGACCTCATCGCCGCGCTGCGCTCGTAACCTTTTGTCGAATACCGTGCATTATCCAGTGGAGAGCAGGGATGAGGACGGGATGAGAATCACCATCGCGAAAAGGCTTTGCCGCAAATGCGGCGCGACCGTTCCGCCCAATTCGCCGCAGCAATCCTGCAGCGCCTGCTTGCTCGAGGCCGGGCTGGATGGGGCGGAAAACGATGGCGCAACAGATGTCGATCCGTCGACTGCGCTCAGGACAGGCCGTACGCCTGAGCCGCTGTTGATGGATTTCGGCGATTACGAGTTGATCGAAAAAATCGGCCGCGGCGGGCAGGGCGTCGTCTTCCGGGCGCGGCAGAAAAGCCTCAATCGTATCGTAGCGCTGAAAGTGATTGCGCTCGGTCATTGGGCGACCGAGTCGCACCTGAAACGTTTTCGTCTCGAAGCGAAAGCGGCGGCGAGCCTGGATCATCCGGGCATCGTGCCGATCTACGACATCGGCGAGCGCGACGGCTCATGCTACTTCAGCATGAAGCTCATCGATGGCGGCCAGCTCGACGAGGTCGTTAGGCGCGAGCCGATGTCGATCCGGCGCGCCGTGGAGCTAATGGCGAAAGTGGCAGGCACCGTCCACTTCGCGCACGACCGCGGCATCCTGCACCGCGATATCAAGCCGGGCAACATTCTCCTCGACCACGATGGCGAGCCGCATCTGACCGATTTCGGACTCGCGCGACTCGTCGAAAGCGAGAGCACTGTCACGCGCACGATGGAAGTGCTCGGTACACCCAGCTACATGGCACCGGAAGAAGCGGCTGGTCACAGCAAAGACCTGACCGCCGCGACCGATGTTTACGGACTCGGCGCAGTTTTTTATGAACTGCTCACCGGCCATCCGCCATTCGCCGGCGGCACGACCTACCAAACGATCCGGATGGTCCTTGAAACCGAGCCGCGCAAACCGCGGTTGTGGAATTCGAAAGTAGATCTCGATCTAGAAACGATCTGTTTGAAATGCCTGGAGAAAGATCCGCAACGGCGCTACGCGTCCGCGCTCGCGCTGGCCGAAGACCTTGAGCGTTGGCTCCGACACGAACCCATCGTCGCCCGGCGCACCGGAATTTTACGCCGCACAGGCAAATGGGTCCGCCGCAATCCGACAGCCGCCGCCTTGATGGTATCATGCGCCGGCTTGATCGCGCTGGCGGCGTTTCTGTTTTTGAACCGCGAACCCGGCGTGCCGCCGACCGGTATTGCGGTGCTCCCGTTTGCAAATTTGAGCAATGAGAAAGATGGCGCTTTTCTTGCCGATGGAATTCAGGACGACATCCTGACCAAGCTGGCCAAAATCGCGGACCTCAAAGTGATCAGTCGCACCAGCGTGATGGAGTACCGCGGCGAGCGAAACGTACGCAAGATCGGAAGCGCGCTGCGCGTCTCCCACGTTTTGGAAGGCAGTGTGCGCCGGTCCGACGGCCGCATCCACCTCAATGCCCAGTTGATCGACGCTCGCACCGATCGACACATTTGGGCCGAGCAATACGATCGTGATCTCAGGGATGTTTTCTCGATTCAAAGCGAGCTGGCCCAAAACATCGCCAGTCAGCTGAGCACGAAGATCACGCGTGCGGAAAAGGCCGCGATCGAAACCAAGCCGACTCGCGACCTGCAAGCGTACGAACTTTATCTTCGGGCCAAGGAACTGGTGCACAACACCACGATGAACAACAGCGGCTCAGTCGAGATCTTTTCCGAGGCTATCGATCTTTTGCAAAAAGCCGTCGCGCGCGATCCCAATTTCGCGCTCGCCTACTGTTTACTCGCCGAAGCCAACCTCAACCTGCACTGGAAATATGAGAGCGTGCTCGGGGCGCGCGACCGGGCAGAGACTGCATTGCAGGCGGCGCGCCGGCTCGCGCCCGACACGGGTGAAACGCATCTGGCCGAAGCGCTTTTCTTTTACTGGGGAAACCGCGATTACGACCGCGCGCTCGAATCGCTCGAGCAGGCGGCGCGGTCGTTGCCCAACAGTGCGGTGGTGTTCCTCCTGAGCGCGCGCGTCGAACAGCGGCTGGGTCGTTGGCGAGATGTGTTGCGGCACGTCGCAAAAGGAGCCGAGCTCGACCCGCGCGATTGGCAGGTTAGGGACCAGGCGATCACTGCGAACATGCTCCTTCGTAATTATGAGGCGGTGGACCGCGCAGCCGATCGCGCGATCGCCGACCTTCCCGAGCGAGCTGATTATTTCCAGTTCTGGAAAGCGAACACGGCTCTGCAAAAAGGCGATCTCAAGACGATGCGGGCTCTTCTCACCAATGTCCCGATACCGCATCGAGAATTTTGGTGGCAGCAGTGGAATCTGGCCATCGGCGACCACAACTTTCCTGAAGCGGAAAAAATCCTGAAGCTCGTCGCGGAACAACATCTGCCCGACGATGCGCGGACTCCAAGGATTTGGTTCGAAGCCCTTACCGCGCGTGCCGAGGGGCAAACCGAACCGGCCCGCGCGGCTTTTGAGCAAGCACGTCAACATTACGTTGCGCTGTTGCGCGATCGACGGAACGCTCAGCCTGAGTTGCTCGCGCAACTTGCAATTGTTGATGCGATGCTCGGTCGAAAAGAGGCGGCGCTCCAGGAAGGCCGGCGCGCTGTGGAGCTACGGCCAATCACCAAAGACGCGCTCGCAGGGCCGGAGATCGTGAGGGCCCTGGCGATCGTTTATTCTTTGGTCGGCGAGTCTGACCGCGCGATTGAGGAGCTCTCGACTGTGGTCAAGATGCCCGGTGACTTAAGCTACGGTGAGCTGAAGTTCGCGCCGTGGTGGGATCAGCTGCGGAGCCACCCCCGTTTCGGTCAAATTCTCGTCGAGGCTGCCAAGCCGATCCCACTTCAGTAGCAGCTGTGGTGGCAGGCGTGTCGCCTGCACTTTAGAACAACTTGGTTTCGCAGCCGGCACGGCTGCCTCTACAGCACCGCGATCCTCCACTTTTCCGTAACCTCCGGCGCGGTTCCGTTCTGTATGAGGTGATGACAATCAAACTCAACCAATTAACCGGTCGCGCTCGTCATCGCCGCGGCCACAAAACCTCTACCATGAAAACAATCCTCAAAATGAACCTCGTGCTCGTGATCATCGCCGCAGTTGCGAGCCTGGCCGCCGGTGACGGTCGCCAGATCAAAAGTGGCGTGGCCGTGCATCCAAGCGGAGGTACGCCATTCGTCAAAGACTCCGGCGTTATCGTCCCGGTCGATCCGGCCGTGGACGAGAACGGCGACCCGATTGCGAATCCGGTCGTTTACAATTCGTTTTGTAATCCGATCAACCCGATCGTCGCGCCGGACGGACATCTGGTCACGTTTAGCGAATGGGTCCATGCCAACGGCACCGCCACCATGCAATGCACTGGCGGCAATGGCACTCGTGTCAACGTTCAGCTCACCGGCCTGCTGCCAAACGGTGTTTACACCGCGTGGGTGGTCCTGTTTGATTCGGGCGGCAACCTGCTCGGTCTCGGCCCGGTTGGAAAAAGCGACGGCAGCCAAAACAGTTTCCAGGCGACGGCTGATGGGAGGGGAAGACTTTCCGCTGTCGTGCCGCCGGGACCGCTGGGCTGTTTTCCGTACAACGTCAGCCCGTGTTTGCTGGACACACCCGGCGTGGCCGACGTTCAGATCCACGTTGCCTACCACCTCGATGGGCAAACCCATGGCAGTTGCCCCGGCGGTGACTGCGATTTCGCTGTTCCAATCGGCTTCGATTTCCCGCTGTAAAATCGCTGTCTCCGGAAATGCCGGCCAAACGTCAACGAGAACCGATTATGAAATTGCCCGCCATCTGTTTGATCGCCGCAGCGGTTTACTTGCCACTGATCACCGACGCGCAACCCACTGATTTCGATCAGGCGTACGGGCCGCGCTTCCAAGCCCGTCAGGTGACCAACCCTCGCGCCAAAGGCCGGCCGCTCGATGCAGTTCATCGCTGGAACCAGGTGGCGATCGACGCAACCGGACTGGATCACACTCCGGTCCAGCCGGGGGAGAACCGCGTCTTCGGCGAGCAACTTGGGCCGGGTCGCGCCAGTCGGGCGATGGCGATTGTCCACATCGCCATCGCCGACGCGGTCAGCGCAATCACGCACGGCTTCCAAAGTTATACAGACGTGCAGTTGACGCACCGTCCCGTGTCGCTCAGCGCCGCGATTGCGCAGGCGGCGCACGACGCGCTGGTTGCGGTCTATCCATCGCAGACGCAAACGTTCGACACCGACTTGGCGAATGATTTGGCCGGCATCAGGAACCAAATCGCAAAGAACAACGGGATCGATCTCGGCCAGCGGGTGGCTTCGGCGGTGCTCGCGCTGCGTGCCAACGACGGCTCGGAAATTCCAGAGCCGGTGCTCGGCGTTGATTATTTCACCAGCGATCAACCGGGTCACTGGCGCCAGGATCCCATCGGTCAGCAGCCAATCGCGCTCGGCGCCCATTGGGGCGAGTGCAAACCGTTTGTTCTCCAGTCGGGCGATCAATTCCGCGTGCCTGCGCCGCCGGACATGACGAGCGCCGAATACACCGCCGCTTACAACGAAGTGAAAAGTGTGGGCGGCGACGGCGTTGTCACGCCCACTTCGCGCACCGAAGAGCAAACGTTCATCGGCACCTTCTGGGCTTACGACGGAACCCCCAGTCTGTGCGCGCCGCCGCGCCTCTACAATCAGATCACCGTCCAGCTCGCCGATCAAAAGCACCTGAACATTGTCGATCTTGCGCGGCTGCTCGCGCTGGTGAACACCGCCCTGGCCGACGCCGGCATGGCGGTTTGGGAATCCAAGTTTTACTGGGATTTCTGGCGACCGATTGCCGGCATCCGCGAATCCGATCCCGGCACCGGTTCCACCGGTTTGGGCGACGGTAACCCCGACACTGTTGGCGACGTAAACTTCACTCCGCTGGGCGCGCCCGCCAGCAATCTCAGTGGCCCCAACTTCACTCCGCCCTTCCCCGCTTATCCCTCTGGTCACGCCGGCTTCGGCGGCGCGCTCTTTCAAACCCTGCGCCGCTTTTTCGGCACCGACGCGATTACCTTCACGTTCGTGTCCGACGAATTCAACGGCATCACCAAAGACAACCAGGGCAACGTGCGCCCCTACATGCCGCGCACTTTCACTTCATTGTCGCAGGCAGAAGAAGAAAACGGCCAAAGCCGCATTTACCTCGGCATCCACTGGGCCTTCGATAAAACCCAGGGTATCATCCAAGGCCAACAAATCGCCGACTACGTCTTCGACCACGCGTTTACAGCGAGTCGCCCCTGAGGTGTTCGCGGGCCGCTTGTGGCGGCGGTCTACTTGTCTGCCGTCGCCTTGGCGAAGGCGGATGAGCGTCGCACTATTTCAAAATCGAGCAGGAGCAGGATCAGCTTGCGGCTGAAGTGATCGTGCCGAATTCGCCTTGTTGCTGAATCAGTTTCGCGACGAGGGCGGTCCAGCCGGTCTGATGCGAGGCGCCGAGACCGGCGCCGGTATCGCCATGGAAATATTCGTGAAACAAATATCGATGATCGGTTGTAGCCGCGGGCGCTGACCGCCGTGGGAAGACAACGGCTTCCGATTGTCGATCTTGGGCGCGCTCGAAGGGGCGCGCGCCATTTTGATCGCGCAGCCACAGTTTGATCAGACGATTGGAAAGTTCGTCGGCGATTTGTCGCAGCGTCAGGAAATTTCCCGAGCGCGTGGGGCATTCGACTTTGAAATCGTCGCCGTAATAATGGTGAAACTGCTGGAGCGATTCGATGAGCAGATAATTGATCGGGAACCAAACCGGGCCGCGCCAGTTCGAATTCCCGCCGAAGAGGCCGCTCTGCGATTCGGCCGGTTCGTAGCTG
>JBHEMD010000034.1:0-6925 GCA_046262735.1 Chthoniobacterales bacterium
GTGGAGGTGGCGGTGGCGGAGGTGGCGGCGGCGGCGGCGGTCCCGGTGGCGGTTCTCCGGACGGCGGGGGTTGTGATTCAGAACCTAGCGGAGCTGTTGCCTGTGAGAGCAGGTCGAGATTTGTCGTGTCCAACAAAGAGACCAGCGTGCCGCTGCCGAAGATGACGAGATTCGTATCAACCAATTGGCCCGCAGCTTTTTCAGCCGCTTGAGCCTGCACCGCCTCCGCGATCAAGTACTCGCTGGGTAAGGGCGGAAATCCGGTGATCAAGAGCGATGTTTTGAGCAGCTGCTTAAGATCGACATGGACGGGATCGGGCATATGCGTCGCATCTGCGCGCAGAATAATCATCTCCCCGGCGTGAACGAGAACGCATTCCCCCACCTGCTTTTTCAGGCATATGCGAAATGTGCCCTCGAGTCCCACCGCTTTGACAGATCCGCCGGAGTGATACTCCATAATCACGGTCGTGCCCGTGATGGCGGCGGTGACCGCGGCGGTGTTGATTTTCGCGCCGCCTGCGCCCTTCGGAACGCGCAGGAGAATGGCGCCGTTTTTGAGATCGAGATCGCGAGTTCCTTCGTTGAAACTGAAAATCGTATTGGCACCGAGCCGCGCGATGGTCAGATCGGGAAACGTTAGTTCGCTGCGCGACTCCAGACCGGTGCGCACGGCGGTGCCATTGCGGACTGTGTCATTGAGGGCTGCCGGGCGCGGCGCCGCTTGTGACGGGAGCAACTGCACTTCTTTGATGACTTGGGTGACTTTTGCTTCTTTCAATTGCGCTGCGGAGACAACGTCAAGGCCAGCGATCGAGACGGTGATGACGACGATCCAATGCCGAAGCGACGAGATTGAGAGAGGAGGGACATTTTTCATACGCATTAAAACCTTAACGTGAGCGCAACTGCACCGCCGACGTTGCCGACTTTGTAGTCGAACACGCTGTGATTTGATTGATTCCAGGCAAAATTGGCGAGCGCACTGACAGCGAACCAGTCAGTTATCCGATAGCTGGCGCCGAGTCCGAGAATCTCGTTCACGTCCGTGCGATCGCCGAAGTGATAATCGTGCACGACGACGCGGGCAACCGCATCCACGACAAAGGAGCGGCTCAAACTCGCCAGATAGCCGACGTACGCTTCGTAATCGTTGCGCTGCGGCTCTTCCGGAAACGCAGAAACACTCAGGTTCGCCCTCACGCCGATCGAAAATTGCTGGGCTCGACTGTAACGGATCGGCAACTCCGCGCCAACAGTAAAAAAGTGGTTCCTGTAAAATTCTTCCCAATCCTGGTCCGTCAGACGGTTGAAGTCGTAGAGCGCGCGCAGCGTCAGGTTGTGAAACTGCGGCAGGTAATAGACGAGCCCCGCGATCATGTCCAAGCTTTGGAAATTTAGCTCGTCGAACTCGGCGTATTCAAAGACCTGCTCCTGGATGCCTAATTCCATGAAAAGGGTCTTGGTGATCGGCGGCATGAACGTTATCCCGGCACCGGGCGCGATAATCACGTCACCCTGTTCACCACGGCGAACCAGCGCGGCGTTAGAAGTGTAATAGATCGGCGCACCCAGTTGGATGGTGAAGGCCTTGTATTGTTCGACAGCCTTGAGGATTTGTTGCTGGCCCAGATCAGCGTCGTTCGGACTGGCGGCGGCGAAACCGCCCTCGACCGGAGCGGGCGAGCCGAGTGGTGCAGGCGGGAAACCGGGTGTCCCGCGCAATAATCCTGCGCGCTCGACGTCCCGGCTGGTCTGCACAGTTTGCGCGCTGGAACTTGCCGAAAAGATCGACAGCAACGCCAGGCATGAGAGCGCCACCGCGTTGAGGACCTCATTTTGACGCAAGATTGCCGGCCCGACCATGGAAGAAAAAGCGCGCCTTTTTGAGCCCTGTGATAGCGCCCGTCAAGTTTAATTAATTTCAGCCCGATGTTGGGCCAGACGAAACTCACGTTCCGTTACGGTTCCAACGCCGCGCGCTGCCAGGCCACGAGTAGAGTTTGGGCGCGGCTTTCATCAGCGGCGATTGCTTCGAGGGTCGCCCGCGGAGCGATGAATGAGGGCTCCAAAGCAAGCTGCTTCGCGGCGTGATCGCGCCGTCGGCGCAGCTCGTCGGTGCGACGAACGGCCTCGGCGCTCGGGCGAACGCCGAAGCGCCGCCGCGTGATCGGCCATTCTGCTTCTGATAATTGCAATGCGTTTTGTGCTGTATCCCGGAAAGCTTTGCGGCGGCGCGGCGAAAAATGATGATAATCGGGCGTCTGTGCGGCAGCAAAGCTTTGCGCTGCGCGGACGAGCTCTTCGTTTTGCAAGATATGAAACGGCGGGCGATCGGCGCGCGCGGCTTCATCTTCACGCCACCGCCAGAGCGCACGGAGTACGGCCGCGGCGCGGCCGCGCAGCGCGCCCGAGCCGGAGATGCGCCAAATTTCATCTTCATCTCGGACGCGAGAGACGGCGGCCTGCTCGATGGCCCGATCGCATGATTGCCGGAACCAATCGATGCGATCGAGCTGGCGCAGCTCGGTTTCCAAGCGGTCAGCCAGGGGCAAAAGATAATGGGTATCGTTGATCGCGTACTCGAGCATCCGTTTCGGGAGCGGGCGGCGGCCCCAGTTGGCTTTTTGCGAGCCCTTCGCCAATTTGTGATCGAAGTAGCGCTCGACCAGTGCAGCCAGGCTAAACTCGCGAATGCCGAGCAGGCGCGCGGCAATCACAGTGTCGAAGATTCGCTGCGCAATGAAATTCAAACTGCGGCGGAGCAGGCGCAAATCGAAATCAGCGCCGTGGAGGACGATCTCTTTATCGCCGAGAGCGGCGCAGAGCGGGGCAAGATCGACATCGGCCAGCGGGTCGATGATGAAGTCACCGGTGGGCAGACTGATTTGGAGCAGGCAAAGCTTTTCCCGATAGGAATGCAGGCTGTCGGCTTCGGTGTCGATGGCGACGCGTTCGGCAAGCTTGATTTCTGAAATCAGATCAGCGAGCTGCGCGGCGCCTGCAATGACGGTTTCTGGCGGATTTGAGGGGCGCGTGTTTTCGCGCGGGTTCTTTTCTGTCATTCCGACATGACACAAACAAACCGGACGCCGATGCTGTTGTCACGCATCATCTTAGTCCGCTGAGCAGCAATTCGGCGTTGGTCTTGGTCGCGTGGAGATTGTCGATCAATTTCTCCATCGCTTCGATCGGCGGCAGGGCGGCCATGGTTTTGCGTAACAGCTGCACCCTTTCCCATTCCTCCGGATGATAGAGCAACTCCTCCCGCCGCGTCGCCGACTGCAGCACGTGGATCGCCGGGTAGAGGCGTTTCTCCTGGAGCGCGCGATCGAGGTGCAGCTCCATGTTGCCGGTGCCCTTGAATTCTTCAAAGATCAATTCGTCCATGCGGCTGCCGGTTTCAACCAGGGCGGTGGCGAGAATAGTGAGGCTGCCGCCTTCCTCAACACTGCGCGCCGAACCGAAAAATTTCTTCGGCTTGATCAAAGCCTTTGCCTCGACGCCGCCCGACATGATGCGGCCTTTACCGGGCTGCAAATTATTGTAGCCACGCGAGAGCCGGGTGAGGCTATCGAGCAAAACGACAACGTCTTTTTTCAATTCGACCAGACGTTTGGCGCGTTCGAGCACAAGCTCGGCCACCTGGACGTGGCGCTGGACGTTTTCATCGAAGTTTGAGTGATAGATCTGGCAATCGATCTCGCGCTCCAGGTCGGTCACTTCTTCCGGGCGTTCGTCGACGAGCAGCAAAATGAGAACAATCTCGGGATGATTGACCCGAATGGCTTTCGCAATCTCCTTCAGCAAAATCGTTTTGCCCACCCGCGGAGGCGCCACGATCAGACCGCGCTGGCCACGCCCAAGCGGCGCGAGCAAATCGATCGCTCGCGCGCTGATCGAGTTTGTCTTGGGGTTCTCGAGCATGATGCGGCCCTGCGGAAATTGCGGCGTCAGCTTGTCGAAATCGGTGCGTTCGCACCATTGCTCGGCCGGTTGGCCTTCGACCATTTTCACCTGATCGAGCATGAGCGATTTTTCGCGGTCACGCGGGAGACGGAGCGTTCCGGAAAGCTGTTGGCCGGAGCGCAAATGAAATTGCTCAATGATCGCGCGCGGAACGCATACATCTTCGGGCACAGGCAAAAAGTTCAACTCCGGCCAACGAAGCAGGCCAAAGGAGTCGCCGAGCTGATCCAGCAACCCGCTGGCCGTGACGGTGGCGCCACGTTGCAGGGCGGCGCGGATTAGATCGACAACGCAATAATGGCGTGAGCGCGTCGGATGAAGCCGCAGATCGAACTGCAGGGCCAGCGCTTCGAGCTCGTCACCGGAAAGCTTCTGCAGCTCGTTTAGATCGAGATCGCGCGCCGCCGGCGGCGCCACGGCTGCCGGCGTGCGATCATCCACCGTCGGCACAGCGTCGGAAGCCTGTGCGGCGTTTTGGGTTGTCAGACTTTCGTCCATGTTTCTGTGCGCCAAAGATCGACAAGCAGCCTCGTCTGCTCCCGCAGGGTATGTGCCGAGCTGTTGTTCCAAATCACATAATCGGCGCGTTTGATTTTCTCCTCGAGCGGTATTTGTGACGCCATCATTTGTTCAGCGCTCGCTTCGTCCATTAAACGGTCGCGCAAACGAGCCAGTTGAACCGGGCGCGAGCAGGCGACCACCACCACGCGGTCGCACAGCGTTTCACCGCCCGTTTCATACAAAAGTGGAATATCAGCAACGAAAAAATCGGGTGAGTTTCGATGCTTTTCCGCCTCGGCCTGCCATTGGCGGCGGATACGCGGATGAAGAATTTGTTCGAGCGCGCGTTTTTTCGCGGCGTCGCGAAATATTATCGCGCGGAGTGCGGCGCGATTCAAGTCGCCGCGATCGGAAAAAACATTCGCGCCAAATTCGTGGCGAATCGCGTCGCGGACGTCGGCAAGATCGACGAGCTGACGAGCGGCCTCATCGGCATCGAAAAATTGGGCGGCCGGATGCAGGTCGCGGAGATAATCGCGAAACGTGCTTTTGCCGGTGGCGATTCCGCCTGTAATGCCGATCGCAGGCATGACGATGAAGCTTCAAGCACCAATACCCAAGCTCCAGAGAAATCCCAATCACCAAAACTCAAATGAGGAAGATTGAGCCGCCGCATGCTTGGCCCGGGAATCCCCGGCTGGCGGGACAAGTTCCGAGCGTTAGCCGTTGGCGACGATGCGCGCCGCCTGGCTCGGATCGGTACCGATTGTCACGCTGACTTTCATTTTCGGCTTGAGATCGGCGGCGCTAGCGCGCTGCCCATTGACGGTGATTTCGGTGAACGGGGTGATCCGATACGTGCGGCTTGTCTTATCCAGGACTTTGCCGCCCTTATCGGCGACAGTCTGAGTCTCGGCCGTGATGGAGTTGCCGGTGACGGCGCTGATGATAGTGATTAGGTGAGTGGGAGTCGGAGTCGCCGCGGCCTTCCTCGAGGATGCGCCGACCGGCAGCGCGGTCAGGGTAAAAAGAGCGAGAGCACCAGCCGAGCAAACAAGGAAGCGCGATCTGCAGGCGATCATCACTTCTTGTACATCGGCGTCTCGGGCAGCGCGGGCGGCGTGATCTCGGTCTCTTCTTCCTCCTCGGTCGGGTTGACCGGCTGCCCCGCTGGATTGACGAGTCTGGCGGTGACGAAAATGATCAGGTTGCGTTTGATGTGTTGATCGACATTGGTGCGGAAGAGCCGTCCAAACAACGGAAGGTCGCCAAGGATCGGAGTGCGGTCCTCGACTTTCTGAACATCTTCGCGCATCAACCCGCCAAGAACGACCGTCTGGCCATCCCACACGCTGACGCTGGTCGTGACCTTTCTCGTGCTAAAGACCGGCTGGTTGATCACGTTCTCGGTCAAGAGAATCTGAGGAATGACGGTGCTGCTGATCAGGTTGGGATTCACGCCAAAAATCGGGCTGCCGTAATTGATGAACCCCTCGAATTCGACGACCTGCGGAACCAAATTTAGATCGACAGTCACGCCGTCGGGTCCGACGACCGGCTCAACCTCCAGCGTGACACCGGTATTTCGAGTTTCGAAGCTTTGTGGGGTTGTCGGTGTGACAACTTCAATCACCACTGTGCCGGTGCCGCCCGTCCCGCCGTTGATGCTCGGCACCTGGGGCGGCGTGAAGGACGTGGGGTAGCGGAATTCTCTCACGATTTCAATTACCGCGCGCTGGCCGCTCTTGGTCGTGACTTTTGGCGCGGAGAGAAGATCGACACCTTTCTTTTGATTGAGCGCGCGAATCACAAGTTGAAATTGCGGATCGGTGAAAAGTCCCGATATGCCGAAGATTCCAGGCGCCAGCGCACTCGCGCCGGTGGCCGGGAACAACAATGCGTCGATCGCGTTTGCGCTGATGGCCAGATTCCCGCTGCGGTTCCCGGAAGTGAGCGGGCCGCCTCCACCAACCGGCTGACCGGGACCAAAGATGGTGGTTGGACTGTTCCCGATAGGATTGCCGCCGCCATTGTTGAATGGAAAATTGGCCGGATTCACGGCCGGTCCTGTTCCTGCAGTGCCTCCGGATCCAAAGAGCAGGTCGTTACCGAGATTAAAAGGACCGAGCAACCAGTCGAACCCGAGTTCCTTCAGGTTGTTTTGGGTGATCTCGATAAATTTGGATTCGATCTCGACCTGTTTGGGTGCGGCAACGCTGGCCTGTTCGACGAGCGCGTCCACCAATTCGAGATTATCGGCGGTGTTACGCACGATCAGCCGGCTGCTCTGGGGCAGAAAATTCGCGCTCGCTCCGGCCGGGAACGGCACGCCCTGACTTTCGAGAAAGTCCTTGGCGTTTTCGCGACTAATAAGCTGATGGCCACCAGTGGACTCCTGGGTGTCCTTTCCGGTGCCAGCGGACACCGCAGCTGCGCCGCCACCACCGCCGCCGCC
>JBHEMD010000035.1:0-4796 GCA_046262735.1 Chthoniobacterales bacterium
AACGAGCATTCGCAGAAAAGCTTTTTCCTGTGGGATTTTTGCGCAGACCCCCTCCCAGATTTTTGATGCGTCGACCGCGTCAGTGGCGGGCTTCTCTGCCACTCGCGCTGTTTGGATTTTACTGTAGCCGGGGTCGCTCACCGCGGCCCCGGCGTCAGCGACGCCGGCTGCAGCTACCTGTGGCGTAGTAGTTTTCCCATCGCGCAGTGCGTTCAAATTCTCGATCACTTCGTTCAACGTGACCTGGCTCAGGCTTTGAATGGCTTTGATCAGCGCGACTTCGAAATGCAGTTTCTTGTTCGGCGCCCATTTCATCCGGCCTTCCGCTTCGGCGAATTGATCGATTAATTCGAGGAGACGATCGGTTTCAATCAATTCGGCCTGCGCGGCGAGCGACTTTTGCAATTCCTCATCGACATCCTCGCTCAGCGTCTCCGGTTTTACTTTGAAGACGAGCAGGTCACGGAGATACGAAATGAGATCGGCCATCAGCCGCATCATGTCCTTGCCCGCTTCGCATTCATCGTGCAGCAGTTGCACCGCGTCGGCTGTCGCCGAGTGCAGAATTTTCTCCGTCAGGTTTGCGACTGTTTGCTGGCTGGTGAATCCAAAGACCTTCAGGACATCGGCCTCGGTAATCGGATCGCCGCAGAATGCGACCAACTGATCGAGCATCGACTCGGCATCGCGCAAACCGCCTTCCGCGCCGCGCGCAATCGCGCGCGCCGCCGCCGGTTCCAGCGTGATTTTTTCTTTTCCGGCGATGAATTGGAGATGCTTGGCGATGAGGTTGGCCGGGATGCGGTGCAGATCGAAGCGCTGACAGCGGCTCAAGATTGTCGGCAACACCTTCTGCGGCTCGGTCGTAGCGAAAATGAATTTCACGTGCGCCGGCGGTTCCTCGAGCGTTTTGAGCAGCGCGTTGAAGGCCGCGGACGAAAGCATGTGCACCTCGTCGATCAGGTAAATCTTGTAGCGGCCTTTGGCCGGCGCATAGCGCACGTTGTCACGCAGCTCGCGCACATCCTCGACGCTGTTGTTGCTCGCGCCGTCGATTTCGATCACGTCGAGGGAGTTTCCGGCCGCGATCTCGCGGCAATTGTCGCACACGCCGCACGGCGCCACCGTCGGCCCGTGGATGCAATTGAGCGCCTTTGCCAGGATCCGTGCGGTGGAGGTTTTGCCAATCCCGCGCGGCCCGACAAACAGATAGGCATGAGCGAGGCGATTCTGCGCGACTGCATTTTTCAGCGTCTGCGAGACGTGCTCCTGCCCGACGAGATCGTCGAACGTCTGCGGCCGGTATTTCCGAGCAAAGACTTCGTAGCTCACTCTTTCAATCTAAATGCGTTGCTTCATTCCCGAAAATAGAAAACGATTCTGGCGACCAAAATTTCACATGCTCACAAGATCGACATCTGCATTCGCGCTCCGGCTCGTAATGGTGCTCGTGCTCGATTCTTTCGCGCGCGAGCCACAAAGATCGCCGCCGATCGCGGCAAGATCGACAAGCAAGACCCAAATCATTCGCGCGCGCCATCTCGGCATTCCATTCGACGGAACGCCAGGCCCGCTGAACGCGATCACCGACGTTGGCGGCGTCGAAGTCGGTTACACAACTTTGATTGCGGGCGAGGGGAAGCTCCTCGTCGGGCAGGGACCGGTCCGCACCGGTGTGACCGCGATCCTGCCGCGCGGCCATGATTCGCTCAACGATCCGGTTTACGCCGGCGTGTTTTCCCTCAACGGCAACGGCGAGATGACCGGCACCGCGTGGGTGGAGGAGAGCGGTTTTCTCGAAGGCCCGATCGTCATCACGAACACTCACAGTGTAGGTATCGCTCGCGACGCCACCATCGATTGGCGAGTCAAACACGGCGCTGCCGATAACACCGGTTACTGGTGGAGCCTTCCCGTGGTCGCGGAGACGTGGGACGGTTGGCTCAACGACATCAACGGATTTCATGTGAAACCGGAGCACGTCGCACATGCGCTGGATTCGGCGCATGCCGGCGCAGTCGAAGAGGGGAGCGTCGGCGGCGGCACCGGAATGATTTGTTACGAATTCAAGGGGGGCAACGGCACCGCCTCGCGCAAGATCGACATGAAGGCTAAAGGCCAAGTGGTTCGCACTTTTACGGTGGGCGTTTTTCTTCAGGCAAACTTCGGTCGGCGTGGCCAGCTCATGATTGCGGGTGTCCCGATCGGAAAAGAGATCCCGGGCGAAGTTTACAAGGAAGAAAGCGGCTCGTGCATCGCAGTCGTCGCGACCGATGCGCCGCTTTTGCCGAATCAGCTCAAACGACTCGCCCGCCGCGTCTCGCTCGGACTCGCTCGCACCGGCACGGTATCGGGGAACGGCTCGGGTGATCTCTTCGTCGCGTTTTCAACCGCTAATCCCGGCGCAGCCGGTTCCGAGCCGATCACCCATTCGGTTGAGACCGTTCCGAACGACCGGATGGACCCGCTCTTCGCCGCGACAGTCGAAGCGACGGAAGAAGCAGTCGTGAACGCTTTGATCGACAATCACGACATGAGCGGTCGCGATAATCACCGCGTCGAAGCCCTCCCGCATGAGCGCGTGCGCGAGCTGCTCAAGAAATATAATCGCGCGACACGCTAATCCCCTGTAGCCACGGCGCTGTGCGCCGTCGAAAAAGCAACCAAAAAACAGGACGGGCCACAGGCCCGTGGCTACAATTCCTCCAGCTCCTCAAGCAATTGCTCTTTCAGATGTCGCCGCGCGGATTTTTTGATCGCGCGCCGCTCGGCTGCGACGGTTTGTTTGTCTGCCTCGCGCTCCTTCCGCGTGCGATTGTCGATCGTGCGCGGGAGATGCGAAATTTTCGGCCGATTCGGGCCTATCTTGCGCTCGTTCGGTTTGGCGTAGGGATCCACGCGCGAACCTTACCGAAGACGCAGCGAATTTGAAAACTCTAGACGAGCAGGGGTTGCATCTTGCCGCTTCGCGCCAGGGCTTTGCGCGCGAGAATACCCGCCGCTGGCACGACTGACAATCTGGCCTGTGCGGCTGCGCTAATTCGCACGTTCACGCACACATCGCTTGGATCAGTGCCGCCGAATCGCGCTTCCCATTGGCGGCGCGCATCTTCGCGAACCCGCTCGAAATTTCTGTCCAGTGCGCGTTGCAGTCCTTCGACCATCTCCAACTTCAGCATTTCGTCCCGAATACCCATCCGCTTCTCCTCCTGCTGGGCTACGAACGAGCAGGATTTAGGCCGCTATGGCGCCGGTAACTCGGGTCCTTCCGCCGGCGCGAGCGGTTCGCGGAATTGGTGTTCGATCCGGGAGAAGTTCCCCACGTGGGTAAGGCCGTAGGACATTTTGACGTAACCGCGCAAATGATTCCGGTCGCGGTTGCTGACAAAAATCCCGCCGTCCCGCCGGACCCGGCCGGCAGCCGTGTGCTCAATCACGCCCCCGGGCGCGCGGTAATAATAGCCGCGCCGATCTTCCGAGCTCAAAACGTAAGAACCGCGCGGAAAGTGCAGCGTGGCAATGCGCCGCTCTGAATAAACTTCCAGAACACGCGGTGGCGCGGCGAAGCGCTCGTGGGTGGCACACGAGACGAGGCCTATTGCACACGATCCCAAAAGAGCACAAGCGGGTAAGATCGACATCGACAACGGTCGGCTGAGTTGCCTCGTCAGCTTTGCTCCTGCGACGCCGGCGAAGTTCGTCATCATCCGCATCCGTCAGCGCAGTACTTTTTGAATTGAAGTTGGATCATCGAGCAAAATCCATTCAATGATCGCGACGGGAAGGCTGCCGTTCTTGATCAGGTCGTCATGAAATTGGCCGAGCCGGAAATTGTCGCCTGGTCGATCCTTATAGCGGCCGAGCAAATTCATGATCTGCCATTTGCCGATGATGTAGCTGATCTTTTGGTGCGGACTTGACGCCGCGCCGGCCGCTTCGCCTTCGGCCGCTTCGCGGTCGAGCCCGCCGGCTTCCATGAAATATTTCACCGCCTCTTCAAAGCTCGACCGGCCGGTATGCAGGTTTACGTCAACCCCAATCCGCGCCGCGCGGTAACGCGACAGCCGAAGGATTTGTCCCTGCGCCGGTGAGTTATTCGGATAGAGGCCGGTGCGCATTAGCATCTCTTCGCCGTACAGCGCCCAGCCTTCGACAAACACGCCGTCCTCGTGCTGACGACGAATTTCGTCGGTCAAATGATTCGCGATCGAGAGCTGAAGAAAGTGCCCGGGAATACCCTCGTGACCTAGAATCGGACGCGGGTCCTCGATCGCCGCCCGGATGTAAAAGTTTTTCGACTGCGGATTGTAAGTTGGAATGAAAAAGAAGCCGGTCGCATCTTTATCGTAAACACCGGGCGGATTCATGAACCCGCCGGGACTCGTTGGCTTAAATGCGTCCGGCAACTGCCGAATCTGAAACGGTCCGAGATAATCCGGCAGCGTGATCAGACTGTGTTCCTTCAGAAAATTGACCATCTCGGTCTCGCGATTCTCGTACGCTTTCAAAAACGATTCCTGGTCGGGCGGGACGTTCGGGGCGCGCGCCGGATCGGGATCGGCCAGTTTCGGGTCGGGCAGGAGCGCTTCAAGCGCGCGATAGCGGGCCAACTCCGCGCGGCCGATCATTTCCACTTCCGCCGCACTCAACGGCAGGAGCAGCACGTGTTTGAGGTAGTAGTTGTAGTTCGCTTCGCCCATCGGCGCGAAGTCGACCATTTTTGGCAGGCGTTTCTCCAGCTCATCGGCGTACCCGTGTACCGCGGCGACTGCGGCATCGCGCGCTTTCACGAATTC
>JBHEMD010000036.1:0-14694 GCA_046262735.1 Chthoniobacterales bacterium
CGCCGGCGGAATGGCATGCGCGCGATATTTGGTCGTTGACGTGGATGTTCGGGACGAGCTTTGGCGCGCTTTTCCTGAGCGTGCTGCCGCTGTTGCTGGCGTCCTTTCACTTAAGCAATGAACTTGTTTGGGTCATCGCCAGCTTTGTCATGTCGATCTTTGTGATCCTCTTTAGCGGGGCGATGATGGTCTGGGGACACAAATTGACGAAAGGGGGACATCCGCCGCGGGTGCGGTTTTTTCCGAGCGCGGCGAGACTGCTGCTGGTCGTGTCCGGGGTTCTAGCCGGAGCCGGAGCGGTGGGTTTATTTTCGCAGTTTCGGGCCGGATGGTTCATGCTCGGCCTGATCGCCTGTCTGATTGTAGCGGCGTTGTCGCTGGTGGTGTTTCTGGTGGTGCTCGCACGCGCGGCCGCCGGTCGCTCGTAAAGACGAGGATTCGGCTTCGCTCACCATGGCGTCTGCGTATTGTTGGTAACGCGATGAACAAAGCCGCAGACCAGCCGCAGGAGAATCCATTGCGCGAAGGACTTTCGACGCGCGCGGTGCCGCAGCCGTGCAGCATTGTGATTTTTGGCGCGACCGGTGATCTGGCACATCGCAAACTGATTCCGGCGCTTTACAACCCCGCCGCCGATGGCGAATTGCCACCGGCGACCACCATCGTCGGTTTTGCACGGCGAAAAAAGACCGACGACGAATTCCGCAGCGAGCTGGAAAAAGCGACGCGCGATTTTTCCCGGCAAACTGTCCGGGACGAGATCTGGAAAACCTTTGCCGGATCAATTTTTTATCATGAGAGCGAGTTCGAGAATCTGGCCGGCTACAAAAGTTTGGCCGAGCGCCTCGACAAGATCGACAAGGAACGCGGGACGCGCGGCAATCGTCTCTTTTATTTTGCGGCCGCGCCCGATCAATTCGAGCCGATCCTGAAAAACCTCAAAGCAGCGGAGTTAAACAAAACCTGCGCCGGAAGCTGGGCGCGGGTCATCGTGGAGAAACCGTTCGGGCACGATCTCGCCTCGGCGCTGGAGCTCAACCGGCTCGTCCGCCATTCCTTCAGTGAGGAGCAGACCTACCGGATCGATCATTTTCTCGGGAAAGAGACCGCGCAAAACATTCTCGTGCTGCGTTTCGCGAACGCGATTTTCGGTCCGCTCTGGAACCGGCATTATGTCGATCACATTCAGATCACTGCGGCCGAGACGCTCGGAGTGGAAGGTCGCGCGGGATACTATGAAGATGCGGGCGCATTGCGCGACATGGTGCAAAACCATTTGCTGCAACTGCTTTGTCTCGTCGCGATGGAACCGCCGACCGGTCTGCGCGCCGACAGCATTCGCGATGAAAAAGTAAAAGTTGTCCGCTCGATCCGGCGTTACTCGGCAGAAAATATCGCGGCCAACGTGGTGCGTGGCCAGTACGCCGCGGGCGCAATCAACGGCAAACCGGTGCCGGCTTACCGGCAGGAAGAAAAAGTGAAGGCCGACTCGAGCACGGACACGTTCGTCGCGCTACGGCTGTTCATCGACAATTGGCGCTGGTCAGGCGTGCCGGTTTACATGCGCGTCGGCAAAAGGCTCCCGAAATCGGCGACCGAAATTTCGATCCACTTCAAACACGCCCCGCCAGTTCTCTTCAACAAAGAAACCACCGCCATTGGCCAAAACGTATTGGTCATTCGGATTCAACCCGATGAAGGAATTTCGTTGCGCATTCAGGCAAAGATACCGGGCACGAGTTTGCGGATTCAACCGGTGAAAATGGATTTTCACTACGGGACTTCATTCGGCAAAGCCAGCCCCGAGGCCTACGAACGGCTGCTCCTAGACGCGATGAGCGGCGATGCCACCCTGTTTGCCCGACACGATGAAGTGGAAGAAGCGTGGTCTTTTATCGACATCATCGAAAAGGCGTGGAGCGCGAAGAACGATGCACCGGAGCTGTTCTTCTATCCCGCCGGTTCGTGGGGCCCGGAACAAGCCGACGACTTGCTCGCGCGTGACGGGCGAACTTGGAGGCGGTTATGAAGCTCGCACCAATGGAGGGCCACGGCCCATCGCGTCCGAATGATTGTGGGCGCCGACAGCGCGGCGCCCTCCACACCGATGGCTGTCACTGAAACTCATTCAAGCGGCATGCCGGTCGAAATTGCCGACATCGACCGGGAGCTGAAGAAGCTTTGGCAACAGAGCGAAGGCGTGATGACGCGGGCGTCGCTGATCAATCTTGCCATCTACAGCGAAAAGCCGGATTCGCTTGAAAAAAACACGCAACTGATCGCGAAGATCATTGAGAATCAGGCCTGCCGCGCGCTCGTCATTTCAGCGAATCGAAAATCAAAAGAGGACCGAGTGGAGGCCTGGCTCAATGCGCACTGCCATGTCGCGCGCGCTGGAGGTAAACAGATTTGTTCCGAGCAACTTTCTTTTCTGCTCGAAGGTCCGTGCACAAAACTGCTTCCCAGCATCGTTTTTTCCCATCTCGATTCCGATCTGCCGCTTTATCTCTGGTGGCAGGAGGATTTTCCCGATCCGATGGACCCGCAACTTTGGGCGTGGGTCGATCGGTTGATTTTCGACAGCCAGACCTGGAAAAATTTTGGCGCGCAGATGCGTCTGGTGGAAACCGCACAGCAGGAAGCGAAACAACGGATCGTGCTTTGCGATCTCAATTGGACGCGACTCGACAAGGTGCGCTATGCGATCGCGCAATTCTTCGATCACCCCGCGTCGCACCATCACTTTGCCAAAATCGAAAATCTCAACATCGATTACGCCGCCGGATTCAAATCGACTGCTCTGCTTTTACTCGGCTGGCTGGGCGCACAGCTGAGTTGGCGTGTCAACGAGCCGGCGGCCAACGGCAGTTGCAGGATGGTGGATGCAAATAATCGCAAGATCGACATCGAGCTGCGTCGGCGCGAAGGCGGCCCGATCGGGGGAGTCACCATCAACTCGAGGGGCATTCAGTTCCGGGTCGCACCGGCGCGATGCGGCGATCTGCTCGAAATCTCACGGAGCGGTGAAAATGAAACCGCCATGCCCCAAATGATGCCGGCGCAAAACAACGATCCAGCCAGCTTGGTCAGCCAGGAACTGATGCGCGGTGGGCCGCATCAGATTTACCTGCGCGCACTCAACTGCGTTCGCGAGCTACTGTAGCCACGGCGCTGTGCGCCGTCACAATGAGCCGTCAGCCCAGACGGGCCGTAGGCCCGTGGCTACAAGGCAACGTTGTCGATCAGCTCCACAAGATCGCGCGCATTCTTTTTGATTGAGAAAAGTTCCTCCGCGCGTTTGCGCCCGTTGTCGCCGAGGCGACGGGCCAATGGAAGATCGACAATGAGCTTTTCGATGGCGCTCGCGAGCACATCGGGCTCGCCCGGCCGAATGAGCAGCCCGGTTTCGTTGTCGATCACCATTTCTGGAATCCCGCCGACTGCTGTTGAAATCACGGGCAATCCCGTTGCCATCGCTTCCATGATCACCGTGGGCAGATTGTCCATGCCGCCCTGCGGATCGATGACGCTCGGGAGAACAAACACGGTCGCGTTTGCGAGATACGTCGCAATTTCGTGTTGCGGCTTCGGCCCAAGTAATCGCACGTGTTCTTGCAAACCAAGCTCCTCGATTTGGCGACGCAATTGTTCCTCCAGTGGACCGTCGCCAATAATCTGGCAGCGAAAGACTGTCCCCTGCTCTTTCAGCAAACCGCACGTGCGGATTAGATCGGCAAAGCCTTTCTTTTCGATTAAACGACCCACCGCAATCAGCACCGGCGGCGCGGTTGAGAAACCCGCCCGGTTGAACTGCGCAAGATCAAGTCCGTTGTAAATCCGATGGATCCGATCCGCGCGCCCGGGGAAACGTTCCTTCAAAAAATTCGCGGCGTAATTCGTCTCCGTCACGATGGCGCGGGCAAGATCGACAAGTCGATCAAGGCCAATCTCGAATTCGCGCGGGGCGAAGATGTCGTTGGCGTGCGCGGTAAAGCTGAAATGGGTTCCGAAAAACTTTTCGATCCAAAAAGCGGTGCGCGCGGCGAGCCCGGCGAAGTGCGCGTGCACGTGACTGATTCCCGCGTCCCGCAGGCGCAGACCGACGTAGACCGCCTGATAAAGCCGGAGGAAATCGGTGCGCTTGCCCCAACTCTCAAGCGCCGCGACAGCGTCGCCGCTCAGTTTTCCCTTTTTGATCGCGCCCCGAACTTCCTCAGCCAATTCCTCTTCGCCGGGGAGATAATACAGCCGCGTGACGATGCGCTCGTCCCAGTCCTGCGCCGGCTCATTCTCCGGTTTGCGGATCGAAAAAATCGGCGGCCGGAAACCCTGCCGCTCAAGCTCCGCGACCTCGCGGTAGCAAAATGTCTGAGAAAAAGCCGGGAACCGCTCGAAGAGATAAGCAAACTGCGCCACGTGTCACTGTTTCGCACAAGTCCTGCTTCTACTCCAATTATGCTGGAACGGTTCGCTAAACTGCTGGCTTTGATTTTCATCGCCGTCACGTTGCTCGACGGCTGCGCGTATTTCACCAAAAGCGGCCGGCAGCAGCTCGCATATGAAAAGTACGTGCGGAAGTGCAGCAAAAATCGCGATCGGCAGCGGGCGAAAATGAAAGCGCCGCGCATTCCAAAGTTTGAACCGTCGGAGCCGAAAGAAACGACGCAGCTAAGCGGGTCGCCGCAGTCGGTCACATCGCCAGGTGAATCGCAGGCGGGGAATGCCGGTTCACAAGCTGCGCCGACAGATTCAGCGCCGCCTCAAGAGCCGTCCCCCTGAGGAGCGCCCCGTTTCACCGGGATCGGTTTTCCGGCCGAATCGACCGCCACGTAGGTGAAGACGCCGTGGGTGACGTGAACCTGTTCCCCTGTCATGTATCGCGTGACCCAGACATCGACTGGAATTTTCATGGACGTGCGGCCGATCTTCTCCACTCGCGCGTAACAGGCGACCGTGTCTCCAACTCGTACCGGCTGCAGAAATGACATCGCTTCAATCGCGACCGTGACGACACGCGCCTTTGCCACTTGAGCGGCCAGGATTGCGCTACCCAAATCCATCTGCGAAACGAGCCAGCCGCCGAAAATGTCCCCATCGCGATTCGTATCTTTCGGCATGGCGATCGTCTGGATGACGAGCTCGCCCTGCGGTTGGTCGGACATTTTTTTAACCACGAATGGACACTAATAGACACGAATCCAGTACTGAATCTGCCCATTCGTGTCGATCTTCATTGTGTGGATTCGTGTTTATTTGTGGTTTTCTAAACAATCAACATGCAATCGCCGTAGCTGTAGAAGCGATACCGCTCCCCGATCGCTTCGCGATAAGCGCGCAGCACGAACTCGCGCCCCGCGAACGCGCTCACCAGCATGAGCAATGTCGAACGCGGCAAATGAAAATTCGTCAGCAGCGCATCGACGACGCGGAATTTAAATGGCGGATAAATGAAGATATTCGTCTCCCCTGACCCGGCATGGATTTCGCGCTCCCTAGACTCGACGGCTTTAAGCCGTCGAGTTTGTCGCGCGGCGGTTTCGAGCACGCGCACCATGGTTGTGCCGACAGCGATCACGCGTTGCGCGTGGTTAATCCGGCGAGAAGCTTCTTCGGAGATTGAGAAGCGCTCCGCATGCATCTTGTGCTCGGTGATATTGTCACTGCGCACGGGGCAAAATGTTCCGGTGCCAACGTGCAGTGTCACGAAAGTATGCGGAATCTCTTTCAAAATCGCGCTCGTGAAATGGAGTCCAGCGGTCGGCGCCGCTAACGCGCCCAATGTGTGCGCGTAGACGGTTTGGTAACGGGTCTCGTCCTGGGCATCGCTGTCGCGGTCAATATAATGCGGCAGGGGCATCGACCCGCCGGCGTAAAGGTCGATATCTTTCTCCAGGACAATGACGCGCTCGCCCTGGGGAAGGACCTCTTGCACTCGCAACCCCACATTGTCGATCTTGGCGGTCGCGCCGACGCGCATTTTGCGGCCGGGCTTGACCAAACATTTCCAGCGCGCCGGTGCGACTCGTTCGATGAAGAGAAAGTCGATTGCGCCATCATCGGACAATTTTCGCGCCGGCAGAACGCGGGTGTCATTGAGCACGAGCAGATCGCCCGGTTGCTGGAGCGATTTCAGCTCGAGGAATTGTCGGTGTTCGATCGCTTGCGTCGCGCGATCCAAAATCATCATCCGCGATTCTTCCCGGCGCGGCAACGGGCGCTGCGCGATCAACTCACGTGGGAGTTGATAATCGTAATCGCTCAATCGCGTGCTCATTTGACGAGGTCACGTTCTGTTTCTTTAGGGGAAGCAGTTTGCTTCTCGATACGGGACGCTAACAGCGTCCCCTACAGTTTGCCCAGAGCTGTTGCGCGCGCGGAAAAAAATTGCACGACGACAAGAATTTACCCAACATCCGACATGCAGTTCCCCTCGGCGCTCGATTTGGTGGTATCGGCGCTGGAGAAGATTCGGCAGACGAGCGATCGCTTGCCGCAGGCGTCGCGGAGCGCGCTCGCGGGATTGGAGGCGGGGGGTCCTATAGTCGCTTCCCCGCGGGAAGCGCATGTGTCGCCCACCAGACGACGGCCACAGAGCGATCCCTCAGACAAAGCGGCATTGCTCGTGCCGATTCGCGAGCGAGTTTGCGCCTGCGTGAAATGTCCGCATCTCGCGCGTTCCCGCACGCAGACGGTGTTCGGCGTCGGCAATCCGGATGCCGAACTGATGTTTATCGGTGAAGCACCGGGCGCGGACGAGGACGCGCAAGGGGAACCATTTGTTGGTCGCGCCGGTCTATTGCTGACGAAGATCATCAAGGCGATGGGTTTTGCGCGTGAGGACGTTTACATTGCGAACGTTTTGAAGTGCCGCCCGGATATGCCGGCCGGCTCCTTTGGCAATCGCGTGCCGACGCCGGTCGAGATGCAAACGTGCCGGCCATATCTCGTGGAACAGATCGATGTGATTCAGCCGAAGGTCGTCATCGCGCTCGGCGCGGTCGCGGTCGAAGGTTTGCTCGGTGTCCGCGGGACGATGCGCGACCTGCGCGGCCGCTGGCACACTTACAATCAGACACCGCTCATGATCACGTATCACCCGGCGTATCTCCTCCGCAATCAGTCGCCGTCGGAAAAGCGCAAGGTCTGGGAAGATATGCTCCAGGTGCTCGAACGCCTCGACCGCCCGATCACTGACAAGCAACGCAATTATTTTTTGTGATTCGGCAGGGCGAGACTCTGTCGAACCGACGAATGCTCACGCGTTGAAGATGTCGGCTCCGCAGAGCGTCGCCCTACCGAGATGGTTCTCGAAACATTTTCTCGATCACGCGTCGGCTGGCGAGGGTGATCGCCAGCTGCGCGATCAACGCGCGCACTTCGCTGCGCGGGACTTTGATCGTGCGATGCAAAATTGTCGCGCCGCCGTCACGTAAAAGCGCGAGCGTGCGCCGGCCGATCAAGGCCGGCAACGCCGTGGCAGCGCGGACCCGATGATTTCGGACCGCGAGTGAGTATTGCCTTCCCGCGCTCAACCCAGTGGCGGCTTTGTCGAGCCACTTGGCGTAAACCGGCAAAAACCGTTCGGGCTGTTGGACGATTTGTTCCGGCTTCAAAACCACGGCAGCCAGTTCAGCGACCGGAAAATAACAGCGGCCGGCGCGCAGATCGGACCCGACGTCGCGCAGAATATTAACCAGTTGGAGTCCCATGCCGTATGTTTTGCCAAGCGCGAGCATCTCTTCCTGGCTCAATCGGGAAAAGTTGCGCAGATGCTGGAAACAAAGCCGTGTCCAGAATTGGCCGACACAGCCGGCGACCAGATAAGTGTACTCATCGAGCTCGGCGGCAGTGGCGAGCGCGCGGACTTGCGTTGCGCCGCCGAACCGTTCCAAATCCAAAGTTTGCCCACGCGTGATTTTTTGGAGGAGCGCGCGTACTTCATCGCGATCAGCCGGATCGAGCGCGTTGAGCTGAGATAAAAAATCCGGCAAAGATTCAACCAGAATGCGTTCGGCGACGTTCTCCTGCAACGGCCCGAACGAACCGACAAGATCGACAATCCCGCCCGGCTCATCCTCGCCCCGAATCAGTTGAGACAATTGCGCGAGCTTTTGTAATCGCAGCTCGCGCGAGTTATGCGCCGTGTCCGCGATCGTATCGGTGGTGCGCGCGAGCAAATAGGCCAATCCGACGGGCTCACGCAGGCGTGCCGGCAAAATGCGGATCGAAAGATAAAAAGAGCGCGAGACCGAGCGCAGGATCGAATCTGCGGGGCGGCCCGAAGAACTATGGGCTGACATTTTTGATCTCGATTCGGTCCGGCGCCGCGTTGCCCAAGCCAAGCTGGCTCGCAATCGGGATGTAATCCGCGATGTGTCCGATCTTCGGCAGGCTGGCGCGAGCGCGCCATTGCTGGATCCGTTTCAATGCCACCGCGTCAAGCGCGACCGGGTCCTTGCTCGCATAAAGAGTGGCATGATGCAGCGCCCAGTTCGGTTGAGATTGCGGGCCACCGGCATATTGGGCGACGAGGCCGTCCATCAGATTGAACACTACCCTGGGTCGGACGAGCGGATGCGCATAAATCTGCGCGATACTTTCGGCCCCGAAACCGAAGCCTTGGGCGAAGCGGCGCCAATTGTCGATGTTCGGAATGGTCATGTTATAAAGGCAACCGGCGATGCCGTTGGTTTCGCTGCTGCTCATCACTGGCACGTTGATGACCTTGGTGACTTCGCTGGAGAGAATTCGAGAAAAATGACTGATCGTGCTGATGTTTTCGGTATCGGAGAGCAGCGGCATTTTGCCTTTGCTGCCTTTGTAATCGAAGTCGCCCCAGATGAGTTTGCCCATCAGCGGCGCGCTCAGCACCGTTTTGGGATCGTAGCCATCGCGCGGCGCGATCGGCTTCACCTGATACCCATCGGCGCTGCGCCGATAACCGGCGGCATCTGTCCCGCCTAACGAACGGTCCCACACAATGATATCGGGCCGGTGGAGCCCGGCGGCGACCAGTCCCTCGACGATCGCATTGACGACATCATGATGAGTTGTAAAAAGCTCGCCGCCCGCCGCCGAGATCTTGATCCCAACCTTGTCGTTTATCGAAACGAGCGAGCCCCACGCTTTTGCCACATCGGTTTGGCCTGTCGCGGCCATGACCAGCCGGTTGACCATCGCGCGCACGACGGGCGCGTTCGTTTCATAATTTTTGATCGCATCTGCGTCGTGGATTGCCCAGACAATCGAGGGCGTCGGAGTTGGCCGCGGCGACTGCGCGAGCGCGGGTGAAATAGTGGCGAGCAAAACAAGAGCTAAGGTTAACGTTCTTGTCATGTCGAGCGAAGTCTCCCGCCCGGGCGGGATCAATGTTACAATGAGAGATTCCTCGACTCCGCTCGGAATGACAACAGAAGCTGACGAACTTATGGGCGCACGGGCGAATCACAACTGGGCAACTGACAAGTGCGACACTCACAGACCGCCACTCCGACAATCGGTTCGTCACCTTTACGTGCACATTCCTTTTTGCGCGCGGATTTGTCCCTACTGCGCGTTTTACAAGGAGCTGCTCGATCGCGCACAAAGCGAGCGGTTTTGTGACGCGCTGCTCCGGGAGCTGGGCCAGCACGCACAAGATCGACATCCTCGTCCTTCGACCATTTATTTTGGCGGCGGGACGCCGACGGCGCTAACCACCTCGCAATTGCAATTGCTGCTCGCCGGTTTTCACGACCAGCTCGACTTGTCGGATTTGCGCGAATGGACATTTGAGGCCAACCCCGGCAGCGTTTCCACTCGCAAAGCCGACGTGCTCGGAAAATTTCGCGTCAATCGGATCAGTATGGGCGTGCAGTCGTGGGACAACGATTTGCTCAAACTGCTCGGGCGCGAGCACAACGCGCGACAGGCGGAAGACTCGTTTTTGATTCTGCGCGACGCGGGATTTTCCAACATCAACATCGATTTGATGTTCGGTTTGCCCGGTCAAACGCTGGAGCAATGGCGCTCGACGCTCGAGAAAACGATCGCGCTCGGGCCCGAACACATCTCGACCTATTGCCTGACTTACGAGGAAGACACCGAGTTTTTTCTGCGGCACGCCCGCGGCGAAATGGGCGCTGACCCGGAAGTCGAAGCGGAGTTGTTTGAATCAACGATGTCGATCTTACAACGTGCGGGTTACGACCATTACGAGATCTCCAATTACGCGCGGCGCGGTTCCGAGTCGCTTCACAATCGCGCCTACTGGAGCGGCGAGGATTATCTCGGCATCGGGCCGAGCGCGTTTTCCACAATCGAAATGCGACGCTGGCAAAATGTCTGCGATTACCGCGCGTATGCCGAGCGAGTTTGCTCCGACCAATCGGCCATCGGTTCAGTCGAAAATCTGACGCGAGAAATGAAACGATGCGAGCGCATCGCTCTTGGCCTGCGCACGCGCGAGGGCGTTCAGGCCGAGCTGCTCGCGGAGCGCTCTGATCAGGTGAACGAGCTTGTTGGGCTCGGTTTGCTTCAAGCGTTAAACGGCAATTTCGTGGTCACGCCAGCCGGCAAGTTAGTTGCCGACTCCGTCGCCGAAGCGCTGGTTTAATTTACGGCGTGAAAAGGGACGCTACTCGACTGCGCCGTAGCGGCGCTGGCGACGGCCGTATTCTTCGACCGCGGCGATGAGATCTTTCTTGCTGAAGTCGGGCCAGAGTTTTTGGGTGACGTAAATTTCGGTGTAGGAGAGCTGCCAGAGAAGAAAGTTCGACAGCCGCATCTCGCCGGAAGTGCGGATAAGCAAATCGGGGTCGGGATAATAACGGGTGTAAAGATGTTTGCTGAACATCTCCACGTCGATCATGCCTTTGTCGATGTGGCCGAGTTCGATTGCGCGAAGCAGGCTCTTGATGCCGTCTATGATCTCGAGGCGGCCGCCATAACTGAGCGCCAGGATCAAAGTGAGCCCCGTGCCGCCGGAGGTTTGTTCGATCGTTTTATGCAACTGTTCCTGACAGGCGCGCGGCAGATCGGTTAGCCGGCCGATTGCCTGAAGCCGCACATTTTTCTCGATCAGCTCGGGGGTTTTTTCCTTCAGAAACTTCTCGAGCAGGCGCATCAGTGCGGTGACCTCGGTCTTTGGGCGCTGCCAGTTCTCGGCCGAAAATGCATAAAGCGTGAGATACTCGACCTTCAGTTCGGCACAGCCTTCCACACACTCGCGCGCCGCGTCCGAACCTTTTTCGTGACCCTTGATCCGAGGCAAACCTCGCGCGCGCGCCCACCGGCCGTTGCCGTCCATGATGATGGCGATATGCCGCGGAACAGCTTTGCTGCTCGGCGCCATTTTACAAAACAATGGTCTGGCCGCGGGCCGGTCCCACACTCACGACCGACAACGGCGCGCCAGTCAGCTCGCAGATGTAGCTCAGGTAATCTTTCGCCGCGGCCGGCAACACCGAAAACTTTCGGATCGAATGGATAGATTTTTTCCAGCCGCGCAATTCCTCATAGATCGGCTCGCAATTGTCGAGTTGCGCGGCGTCGCTGGGCGGCACCTTGAGGCGTTTGCCGGCCAATCGATAAGCGACGCATACTCGGATCGGATCGACGTCATCGAGGCCGTCGAGATTGGTAACCGCGAGTTCGTCAATGCCGTTAATCATGCAGGCATAACGCGTCGCCACGGCGTCGAACCAACCACAGCGGCGCGCCCGGCCGGTGGTGGCGCCGAATTCGCGGCCGAGCTTGTGCAGCATCTCGGCGAATTGTCGATCTTCGCTCGGCAAGGGACCCTCGCCCACGCGGGTGGTGTAAGCTTTCATCACGCCCACGACCCGGTCCATCCGGTGCGGCGGCACGCCCGTGCCGGTGCACGCGCCGCCGGCGGTCGTATTTGAGGACGTGACATAAGGGTAAGTCCCGTGGTCGATATCCAAAAACGTGCCCTGGGCGCCTTCAAAGAGGATCTCTTTGCCGCGTTCCAGCGCGCGATGCAGATAAACAACCGTGTTCGCAACAAACGGTCGCAATTTCTCACCGGCCGCGAGGTAACTTTCGTTGACCTCGCGGAAATTAATCGGGGCTGCGCCGAGCGCCTCGAGGATGCTGTTGTTCTCGCGGACTTTGGCCTGAAGCTTTTTCGAAAACGAAATCGGCTGCATCAGGTCGGAAACGCGCAGGCCGGTGCGGGCGGCCTTGTCGCCATAAGCCGGACCGATGCCGCGTTTGGTCGTGCCGATTTTGGCGCGTCCCTTGCGCAGCTCGCGCTGCTCATCGAGAAGCCGGTGGTAGGGCAGGACAAGATGCGCGCAATCGCTGATCAAAAGGTTATTGTCGATCTTGATTCCCACGCTGCGGAGACGATCGATTTCCGACACAAGCGCGATCGGATCGATCACGACGCCATTGCCGATCACGCACATTTTGCTGCGTCTAAGGATGCCCGACGGAATTAGGTGCAAAACATACTTGTTGCCGCGATGGATGACGGTGTGCCCGGCATTGTTGCCGCCCTGGCTGCGGACCACGATGTCGGCCTGGCCGGTTAACACATCGATGATTTTGCCCTTACCCTCATCGCCCCATTGCGCGCCGATCAGGATTGTGTTTGCCATCGGGAATTCCAATTCGGCAAAAAAATTCTCCCGACGCATCCGGCAAGACGCAGTCGGGACTTGCCGCGGAACGATAGGAAGAGCAGGCGCGGCTGCAAGAGATTTCCCGGCTCGCTCAATGGCACCTCATTTCGGGGTTGCTATTCAACCAACCGCCCGACTAGCCTCGGCTCATGCGCACACTCCTGCTGATTATTCTTATTATCCTGTTGATTGGAGCATTGCCGACCTGGCCCTACAGCACCGGCTGGGGATACTACCCGAGCGGCGGCCTTGGTCTGATTCTTCTGATTGTCATAATCTTTGCGCTAATGGGCCGGGCTTAACGATAGAACCACACGCCGCACTAACGCAGAGTCGTCGCGCGACGATCTTCAGCGCTGGGAAGCGACCGCTTTTTTCAAGGCCGCTGAGGATTCACCTGAGCCGCCGCCGGTGCGCGCGTGCGAATAATTGCGTTCCCGGTCCCAGTGAATAAGCGCGTCGTGCGTAAACGTGTTCATCGCGATCCGGTAGGTGCCGCCAACGGTTTGCAGATGCCGGTGTGAAAGGATGAACTGGGTTGGGTCGTAGTAATTGCTCGAGTTGCGCGCGAACTTGGCCCGGCTCATCCCAATGGCAAGATTTTTGCGGATTTCCAAATGCAGATGCGCATCGTAGATGCCGTGCGCGTTACCGATGGTAGCGATCTTTTGTCCGCGCGAAACCGCCTGGCCGCGCCGGACGATGATGCTGTTTAAGTGGCCGTAGAGCGAATCGATGTTTTTGACCACACCGTATTCGCGAAAGGCGTGGCGGATAATGACGACGTTGCCCCAGCCCATGTGACAATCGCGAGCGAAAACCACTACCCCCTCGCCAATGCTGTAAACCGGATCGCCCAGATCGGTGTCGCCGCCGCGGACGCCATCACAATCTTCGCCAAGGTGACCATTCGAGCGATAGCCGCGGGCTTTGTAGTAGCCTTGGGCGTCAGGTTTACCGATCGGGAAATCGAAGCCATCAGCCAGCTTCGTGAACGCGCTCTCCATTAAGAGACTGATTGGTTGCGATGGTGCGGCGTCGGTTCGCGGTGATTGTCGATCTAACGACGGACGCGACGAGACCGATCCGGCGACTGTTGATTGTCGATCCAACGGAGCGCGAACAAATTGCGGTGAGGTCTTGGCAATTGGGGTCACCGGAGGCGTCAAATACCTGGTGGTTAATCGCGTTTCGCGCTCGATTTTTTCCCGCGCGAGCGCGCCTGCTTTGCGCATGTCGTCGAGCGTGATCTTCGATTTCGCTGATTCCTTCCGCGGTGCGGCCGGTTTCACCGTTTCGGCAGGTATCTCTTCGTCGTCCTCAATTATCGAAACGGCGGCGGTGTTGAGGGCTTGCCGTGGAAGTTCGACCATTTGAGCGTTTGTCTGGGCGAGAAGTGCGAAGCCGAGAAAAGCTCCGCCCAGCAGGGCTCTGCGCATAAGCGCGCCGTTGTAACGAAAAGCGGGTTGGGTGGCAAGAACTTATTCACACTTGTTCACGGCGCCTGGCCGACCTGGGCGAGACACCGCAGGGTCGGCGCGCTGCGCCGACCCCCGAAAGCTTTCGGAGTAGCGCGGCGTCCCTACCAGGCGATGGGTAAGGTGAACGTGCGGTCTACTTCGGCGGCGTAACGCGCACGATCGGAAGTGGAAAACGCAGCCGCAATTCGGCGCCGAGATAAATCTCCACGTGATGCAGCCCATATTGTTGAAACTGCACCCCGCCAAAATAATGGACGTTGGTCGCGTGGCCTTCCATTTCTTTCAAGACGAACTCTACCTCGGCCTGCCCGATGACCTGCTGTTCATCCACGCCAACGATCCGGGATTTTTGCCGAAATTTTCCCGTTCCGCCGCACCAGCGAGTCCAAATACAGAGCCTCATGTAATTGATCGGCAGTGCGGGCGCTGGAATCACGCTGAGCACACCCACGAGGGTTTGCATGCCATTGATTTCGCAGCGGACGTCCTCGCAAAGAACGGCGCTCTGGAGATCGGGAAGAATTACGTCCGTTTCCATCGATAACGAATCACATGATCCCCCGCATGAGCAGCAGCAACAAGCCGAT
>JBHEMD010000037.1:0-4742 GCA_046262735.1 Chthoniobacterales bacterium
GCTTTTTCGATGTTCTCGATCGAATTCGCGACGCTGAACCGCAAATAGCCTTCGCCGAAATCGCCGAACGCCGTGCCGGACAACGCGGCGACGCCGGCGTCGTCGAGCAGTGCGTCGGCCAGTTTCTTCGATGGCCAGCCCGTCTTCGTGATATTCGGAAAAACATAAAACGCGCCTTTCGGCGATCGACAGGAGAATCCCTTGATCTTATTCAAGCCGGTGACCATGACGTCCCGGCGCCTCTTGAACTCGGCGCACATTGTTTCGACGGATTCCTGCGGGCCGCGGAGCGCTTCAATGCCTGCAACCTGGCTGAAACTGGCGGTGCAGGAAGCAGAGTTGGTCATCAATCGAGAAATGTGCGTGGCAAGATCGGCGCGCATCACGCCGTAACCCATTCGCCAGCCGGTCATGGCGTAGCTCTTGGAAAAACCATCGAGCAAAATGGTGCGCTCCTTCATGCCGTCGATCGACATGATGGAATGATGTTCGCCCTCGAAGATGAGCCGGCTGTAGATTTCGTCCGATAGAATCATGATGTTTCGGTCGCCGATCGTGCGCGCGATGCCGTCGATGTCGATCTTGGTCAGCACGCCGCCGGTTGGGTTCTGCGGCGAATTTAGAATGATCAGCTTCGTCCGATCGTTGATCAACCCGGCGAGCTCATCGACATTTAGTCGGAAATCCATTTCCTCGCGCAACCGAATTGGCACGGCTTTCGCGCCAACGTAATCGATCATCGATTCGTAAATCGGGAACCCGGGATTGGGGTAGATCACTTCATCGCCTTCATCTGCCAGTGCGAGGATGCTGAAAAAAATGATTGGCTTGCCGCCGGGGACCACGACCACTTCTTCGGGCGTAACCTGCACGTCACGCGTCGCGCTCACATATTGCGCGATCATCTCGCGCAACTGCGGCAATCCCGCCGACGGACCGTAGTGCGTGAAGCCTTTGTGCAACGCATCCACCGCCGCGTCGATAATGTTGCGCGGCGTATCGAAATCCGGCTCGCCGATCTCGAGGTGAACAATGTCGCGTCCCTGCGCCTCGAGCGCTTTCGCCTTCACCAGCACTTCAAACGCAGTCTCCGTCCCGAGCCGCGCCATGCGCTCGGCAAGCCGGAGTTCGCGTTGCGGGCCTTTATGCACAGAGCCGATTATAGCGCAGCCGCGCAACTTGTCTTTCCATCAGATGTCGGAGTTCTCGCCCAACACAGCACTCGGCCGCTGGCCCGCGTGCAGAGGGATCTTGCGTGTCCCCGGCTGCGCATCAACAGTCGTTTCCTCACCATGTCGATCCAAAACGAAGGAAAACCAGACGTCATCGTGCGCGGCAACGCGCGCGAGTTTTTGCAGGAAGTCACCAGCGGCACTCACCGCTTGCGCGCGGACGAACCGACCAGCGCCGGCGGCGGCGATGCGGCCCCGAGTCCGTACGATTATCTCCTCATCGCGCTCGGCGTTTGCACGTCGATGACAGTCGGGTTATACGCGCGCCGCAGACAAATTCCCCTCGAAAACATCACCGTCTCGCTTTCGCACTCGCGTATTCACGCCACGGATTGCGAAGAGTGCGAGACCAAAGAAGGAATGCTCGACCGGATCGATGTCGATCTTGAATTGGAAGGTGCGCTTACGCCGGAGCAACGCGCCAAGCTCATCGAGATTGCCGGCAAATGTCCCGTCCATCGCACCCTCACATCGGAGATTAACATCCGTGTCGGCGCGGCGTGATTTACTCGCGCCGCATCAGGCTTGGCTGGCGGGTGAATCACTTCCTCACCGGCGCGGCTGTCCCGGCGGCTGGCGCCGGCCGGAAAGCTGTTTTCGCGAACTCGTTCGTCACATAGGAGCGAAACGGATCATCGAAGGCATGCTGGTATTCGAACCAGAAATGTTTCAGGCCCGGTTTCGTCTGGACGAGCTCTTTGAAGTAGGCGTCGGCGCCGACCCACAGTTGCGTGGGAATAGAGCCGTCGATGTTTTGATAGTACAAATATTCCCAGGAATTGAATTGCATGAACAAATAATTGCTGCATCGAAACCACTGTCCCTCGGTCAACTTTTCCGGGGACGCATAAGCCGTTTCCATCAGAGCGGCCAGGCCCTGGTCCGCGATCGCTATCTCGAAGGGCCGCTGGGCGAGCGACAACGCATTGTAGTGCGCCTCGCTGCGCAGCACTTTCGTGTTCGCGCGAATCTGAACCCCGAGATAAATGACCGACACCACGATGGCGATCGCGCCCGCGATCTCGGCAAGCAGCGCCCAATATTCCAATGTCGCTTTTTGAATTCTCATCACGTCATTCGCGAGCCGCGTCAGCGCGCCGTGAATCCGCCATCGACAACCAGACTGTGTCCCGTGACAAAAGACGACCGGTCTGAACAGAGCCACAGAACGGCCTCGGCCACCTCCTCGACCCGACCGAGGCGTCCGATGGGATGCAGCGGCGTGAGATCGTCCTTTTTCATAGCCAAACCCGCAGCGAGCCGGTCGACCATCTCCGTGTCAATGACCGCGGGATTGACCGCGTTGATGCGAATCCCTCGGGCAGAATATTCCAGAGCAGCGGTTTTCGTTAGGCCGATGACGGCGTGTTTCGAGGCAATGTAGATCGACAGCGACGGGAACCCGATCAATCCCGCGACCGATGAGCAGTTCACAACCGCGCCGCCGCCTTGCTGCAGCATTTTGGGAATCTCGTACTTCATCGAAAGCCAGACGCCTTTGACGTTGACGTCCATGACCGCGTCGTAGTTGGCTTCGGTCTGCTCAGCGAGCGGCGCGACGTCGCCTTCGATGCCGGAATTATTGAAAGCCAGATCGAGCCGGCCATACGTCTTGGCGGCGTGATCGACAAGCGCCTCGATCTCAGCTGCGACCAATACATCAGTCCGCTTGAAAGTCGCCGTTCCGCCGGCGTCGCGAATCATCGAGACTGTTTCCTCGCCGCGCTGAACATTGCGATTACCGATGACGACCTGCGCGCCTTCGCGGGCGAACGCGACCGCCGTGGCGCGACCGATTCCTGATCCGCCGCCCGTAATCAATGCAACCTTTCCTTCAAACTCTTTCATGATGTCGATCTTGTAGAGTAATGTCAGAGCTGACAATCCAATCGTTGAGCGCTCCGCTCGACGCCGTTTTTCGAACGACTTTTTACTTCCTAATTTCTCGTTTCTCCTTTGTAGTTCCTTCGTTATGGCCATCATCGGAAGAGTGGAAAGCCTTTGGCGTTATCCGGTCAAAAGCATGCGCGGCGAAGAATTAGATGAACTATTCGCCGGCTACGCCGGAGTGTATGGCGATCGCCTTTTTGCTTTCGAAAGTTCGGCCAGCCCGAAAGGCTTTCCTTTTTTTACCGGCCGTGAGCAACGCCAAATGGTTCGATATCGGCCGCGGTTTCGTCATCCGGACAAGGCCGCACGGCCGATTAATCAGGTCGAAGCGGAAACCTTGTCCCCGTTGGTCAATCCGATTTCGGCCAGTCCCGCCGAACTGATGGTGGACGTGGAAACACCAGACGGAAAAACTTTCGCGATCGATGATCTGGCCTTGATCGAGACAATCCGTGCCGGTCTCGAAGACAAACACCAACTTACTTTGCTGCGCTCGGACCGCGCGATAACCGATTGCCGTCCCTTGTCGATCTTCGCGGTACAAACTGCGAAAAAACTTGGCGAAGAGACTGGCGTCGTAGTCGATAAGCGCCGCTTCCGGGCAAACGTATATGTCGATCTTACGAACACCGAGGGTTTCGCAGAAGACGAATTCGTCGGTCGATCTTTGCGGATCGGACCAAAGGTCGTTGTCTCGGTGCTGGCGCGCGATGGACGCTGCATGATGATCACGCTCGATCCCGACACCGCGGAAAAAACTCCCGCGATCTTAAAACAGGTCGCTCAGGCTCACGAAGGCATGGCCGGCGTTTACGGCGCCGTTCTCACCGAGGGAATGATTCGCAAAGGCGACGCGGTCGAGCTGCTCTAAGCTCTGACCTTCATCTCGTCACTGGTTCCTTGTCACTCGTCACTGTTCGATCCTAGGATCGGACGATGCCCTCCGCCGTTTTTCTTCGGGCCGTCAACGTCGGCGGAACCAATCTCTGCAGACCTGCTGCACTCGCGAAACAGCTTTCTAAATTTGATGTCGTGAACATTGGCGCGGTTGGCACGTTTGTCGTGCGCGAAAATGTCAGCGAGTCCACCCTGCGTGCGGCGATCGCGAAGAAATTGTCGTTCAAGTGCGAGATTATGATTTGTCCCGCGAAGCAGATTGTCGATCTTACGCGCAAGGATCCGTTCTCACGGCACCCGGCCGGGCCGGACATCACTCGCTTCGTCAGCGTGTTGGCCAAACGACCTCCGGCGTTGCCTTTGCTTCCTCTCAGTCTGCCTTCGGACGAAGATTGGTTCCTCAAGATCATCGCCATCCAAAACAGATTCGTCCTCGGCCTGTATCGACGGGAGATGAAGGCCATCGGCTACCTCGGCAAGATTGAGAAGATCCTCGGTGTCGCTGCGACAACCCGCAATTGGAATACAATTGTGAAAATCGTGCAGGTTCTTACCGACGCCTGACTGGAACCCTGCTCGCGCCAACGCTCGCTCGACCGCGTGTTTGGCGTCATTTTCGACAAATGCGGTCACATGCCATGGCTGGAGCAGCCAGAGCAAACCTGGAAGATCGTCGAAGACTTCCTCGCGCGCTTAGCGCACTGACCGTTCGCGCTTCAGGTT
>JBHEMD010000038.1:0-2535 GCA_046262735.1 Chthoniobacterales bacterium
CGGCGCTGCGCGGTTACGACGACACGTTTTCGCAGCTCACCGATGTCGACATGAAATTTGGCGCGCTCACCGATGAGACCGGTCGCGAAAAACCGCTCACCCAAAACTCGTTCATGTCGTTCCTCGTCAAACGCGATCCCGAACTGCGCAAATGCGCGTTCCACCAGTTTTACGCCGAGTTCCAAGACCATCAGTACACGCTCGCCGCGTCGCTCAATTATTCCGTCAAAGCCGGCGTTTTCCGCGCGCGCGCCCGCAATTTTTCATCGGCCCTCGAAGGGGCGTTGTTCCCGGACGATGTTCCGGTTGCGGTTTACAGTGGGCTGATCGAATCGGTGCGCAGCCATCTCGCGCCGCTTTTTCGCTACTTTGAGTTGCGTCGCCGGGTGCTCGGCCTGGCCGAGCTGCACCATTACGACACTTACGTGCCGCTCGTCGCCGAAATCGAGACGCGCATTTCATTCGATGAAGCGATCGACATGGTGCTGGGCGCGCTCGCTCCGCTCGGCCAGGAATATGTCGATGTTCTCGCCGCCGGCCTGCGCGAGCGCCGCTGGTGCGACCGTTACGAGAACAAATCGAAGCGCAGCGGCGCGTTCTCCTCCAGCAGCTACGGCGCTCCGCCCTACATTCTGATGAACTACAAGGACGACGTCTTCGCCGACGTTTACACTCTCGCGCACGAGGCAGGTCACTCGATGCACAGTTGGTTCTCCCAAAACACGCAAAAGTTTCAGGATTACGAGTATCCGATCTTTCTGGCTGAGGTCGCGTCCACGTTCAATGAGGAGCTGCTCACCTATCATCTGGTCGAGCAAACGAGCGACCCGAAGATGCGCGCCTACATCATCAATCGCCAGATCGACGATATCCGCGGGAGCCTTTTCCGGCAGACCATGTTCGCCGAGTTCGAAAAGATCATCCACGCGATCGAGGAAAGCGGCGAGGCGCTGACCCTCGACGTCTTCAAATCCGAGTATCACAAACTGCTCGCCGCCTATTTCGCCGAAAACTTTACCCTCGATCCGCAGCTCGACCTGGAATGCCTGCGCATCCCACATTTCTACAGCGCGTTTTATGTTTACAAATATGCGACCGGAATTTCGGCGGCAGTCGCGCTGGCCGAGCGCGTTGTCGCCGGCGAACCGGGCGCCGTCGAGGCTTACCTGAATTTCCTCCGCTCCGGCGGTTCCAGGTTTCCGCTCGAAACATTGAAAGCCGCCGGGGTCGATATGAGCACGCCCGCGCCGATCGAAAGCACGCTGGGCTTGTTCGAGCGCCGGCTCGCCGAGCTCGAAGAATTGCTGTTGTAGGGCAGGTGCAATCGCCTGCCAAAGCGGCAACCGGAGCGGTTGCCCTGCAATTTCACGGCTGTAGCTGCGGTCGCTGACCGCGGCCCCGGTTTCAGCGACACCGCTGCGGTTTTGGCAAGGTCTCTGCTTAAGCGGAATAACCGTGGAATTTGCATGGCGATTTCGCTCGGCTTGCGGATATGCCGAGCTTGGCATGACGCGCGAATCAATTGTTGAATTGAATGGCCTCGACGAAGCCGATCAAGACCGACCCGAAGTTCTGCAACTGCGCCTCCATCATCTCATGCACCGCAAAAGATGGGCGCGAGCGCTCATTATCAGCCGCAAGCTTTGTCGGCTCGCGCCGAAATGCTGCGCCGGATTTCTTCATGCCGGCTTTTGTTTGCACGAGCTGGGCAAAACTGCGCAGGCCAAAGCGCTCTTGCTCAAAGGCCCCGCCGCCCTCCTCAAGGAGCCTATCTATTACTATAATATGGGTTGCTACGACGCGCTTCTCGGCAACCGCAGATCAGCCCAGGTCCATCTGCTCACCAGTTTTAAGATGGACCCTTCCTTCCGCGAAATCGCCAAGCGCGACCCCGATCTCAAATCCGTTCAGGAATTGATCTGATTGGAGGGACGCGCGCTGTCGCGTCCCTTAAGAAAGAATGGACGACACAGAGGTCGTCCCTCCATGTTGCGGATCATGGAACTGGATCCGGCTGAATTTCGCGCCCGACTCGAGCCGCTGTTCCGCGAAAATTTTGAGACGTTCGGCGAGATCGGCGCAGCCGTTTCAGTCTGGCAAAATGGCAAACCGATTGTCGATCTTTACGGCGGCTTCAAAGACGCGCGGCGTGAACATGCTTGGACGGCGGATACGCTCGTCCTGATTTGGTCGGCGACAAAAGGATTGGGCAGCGCCTGTCTCCTGCACGTTTTGCAGGAACACAAGATCGACATCCAGCGGCGAGTCGCCGAGGTGTGGCCGGAGTTTGGAGTGGCCGACAAAGGAAACATCACGCTCGCCCAATTGCTTTCACACCAGGCAGGCCTCGCCGTTTTGGATCGACGCGTCGACGTGCTCGATTACGAAGCGGTGATTAGCGCGCTGGAACAACAACAGCCGAATTGGCCGCCCGGCACCGCGCATGGCTATCACCCTCGCACATTCGGCTTTCTCCTCGACGAACTCGTCCGCCGCATCGCCCGCGTTCCGCTCAGCGATTACTGGCGCAAAACA
>JBHEMD010000039.1:0-5089 GCA_046262735.1 Chthoniobacterales bacterium
ACGCCGCGCTGCGGCGTCCGCGCTCAGCGCCGCGCGACGACCCTACCAATCGATTGCGCCTCTTTCGGCCGGGTGTTACAAACGCCACATGGTCGGCAAACTTTTAGGACCGGAGATCAGGAGCTTGATCGACGCGCGCGATTTCAACGCGCTGCGTGAGCTGTTCAAGGAATGGCCGCCGGCTGATGTCGCGGACGTGATCCTCGATCTTCCCGAAGACGAACCGGTCATCATCTTCCGCGTCTTGCCGGCCGGACTGGCGGCGGACGTTTTCGAATACATCGGGATCGAGGAGCAGCAAAAGCTGCTGCGCGCAATGGCGCACGAACAGGTCGTCGCCATTCTCAACGAAATGTCGCCGGACGATCGCACGGCGTTGCTCGAGGAATTGCCGAGCGAAGCGGCGCGCCAGTTGATCAAACTGCTTACGCCGGAGGAACGCCGCATCGCGCAAGCGCTGCTCGGTTATCCCGAAGGCAGCGTCGGCCGGTTAATGACGCCGGATTTTATCGCCATCCATGAAGATTGGACGGTGCAGCAAGTCCTCGATTTCATCCGCGAATACGGACGCGACAGCGAAACGCTGAACATCATTTACGTGGTTGACGATCATAACCGCTTGATCGACGACGTGCGCATTCGCGAATTCCTGCTCCGGCCGCTCGACACGAAAGTGAGCGAGATTCGCGATCACAACTTCGTGTCTTTGAAAGTGAACAACCCGCAGGAGGAAGCGCTCAATCTTTTCCGCAAATACGACCGTGCCGCCTTGCCCGTGCTCGATTCCAACGGCGTGCTCGTCGGCATCGTCACAAGCGACGACATGCTCGACGTTGCCGAGGAAGAAGCGACCGAGGATATCCAAAAATTCGGCGGCATGGAAGCGCTCGACGAGCCTTACATGCGGATCTCACTCTGGCGCATGGTGCGGAAACGCGCCGGCTGGCTCATCATTTTATTTCTCGGCGAAATGCTCACCGCCACCGCGATGGCGAATTATCAACACGAGCTGGCCAAGGCGCTCGTCCTCGCGCTGTTTTTGCCGCTGATTATTTCGAGTGGCGGCAATTCCGGGTCGCAGGCCTCGACGCTCATGATCCGGGCAATGGCGCTGGGTGAAGTGACGCTGCGCGATTGGTGGAAGGTGATGCGGCGCGAAGTGCAGGCCGGCCTTTTCTTAGGCGTAATTCTTGGAATCATCGGGATCATCCGCGTCGGTTCGTGGGCGATTGCCGATGAACACTATTTCCATCATCAGCCTTACGGCGAACACTGGCCGCTGGTCGCGCTCACTGTCGGCATCGCGCTCGTCGGTGTAGTTTTGTGGGGCACGCTTTCCGGCTCAATGCTGCCCTTCCTTCTCCGCCGCGTCGGCGCCGACCCGGCGACGTCCTCCGCGCCCTTCGTCGCGACACTTGTCGATGTTACCGGGCTCGTTATTTATTTCAGCATTGCGCTGTTGATCATGCGCGGCGCCATGCTGTAAGGGTAGGCGCGGTCTGACCGCGGATGGCGAACGCCGGGAGAAATCCGCTCGCCGGGGTCACCGACCCCGGTTACAACTTCAGAAGTCATGTTTTCAATCGGCCGATTCCTCGGGCACGACGAAAAATTTTACGATTTGCTCGAGGCGAGCGCGAAACAGGCCGACACCAGCGTACATCACCTGGTCGATCTTTTGGCCAAGATCGACAACCAGGATTCCGTTCAGGATCTGGAGGCGTTTGCCGCGAGCCGGCGCGAAGACAAACGCATAACCCAGCAGCTGACCGAGGAGCTCACCAAAACCTTCATCACGCCGATCGAGCGCGAAGACATTCAGGCGCTGGCCGCGTCGCTTTATAAAATACCGAAGACGGTCGAAAAAATCGGGGAGCGGATGCTGATTTCTCCGCAGGACCTGCCGAAACTGAGTTTTAGGAAACAAGTGCAACTGCTCGATCAAGCGGCGGAAGCGGTCCTGTCTATGGTCAAGCAACTGCGCAAAGGAATGAACATTCGCACTGCCCGTGAGATGAATGCGCGATTGCAAACAATCGAAGGTGAGTCGGACGAACTTGAGCTGGAACTTTTACGCGACCTTTATCACGGCAATTACGATCCGAAACACATCATCTTTTTGCGCGACCTTTACGAGCTGCTCGAAAAGGTGATCGACCGTTGCCGGGACGCCGGCAATGTCGTCCTCCAAGTCGTCTTGAAGCACACGTAGCCTGCGCGGTCGCGGCGCAAGATCGACATGTTGCTTTTCATCATCGTCGTCCTGGCGGCGATCATCTTTGAATACAGCAATGGTTTTCATGACGCGGCCAACGCCATCGCCACCGTTGTCTCGACGAAAGTTCTCACCCCGCGCCAAGCCATCGCCATGGCGGCGTTTTTCAATCTGACCGGCGCACTGCTCGGCGGCGCCGTCGCTGCGACCGTCGGCAAAGGTTTGATCGATACCCAAATCGTCACGATGGGCACCGTGCTCAGCGCGGTGCTCGCGGCCTTCGCTTGGAACATGACCACGTGGTGGTTTGGCTTGCCTTCGAGCTCGAGCCACGCGCTGATCGGCGGTTTGTGCGGTGCGGCGCTCGCCACCGCGCATGGCGACTGGTCGGTCATCAAATGGCAGGCTGGCCTCTGGCCAAAGGTGATCGTGCCGATGATCATCTCGCCGATCGCCGGTTTTGTCCTGGGCGGCGTCGTCATGCTCGTACTTTTCATCATCCTCCACCGCTTCACGCCGTTTTTTGTCCATTCGCTCTTTGGCAAACTGCAAATCGTCAGCGCGGCCTGGATGGCGCACAGCCACGGCACGAACGACGCGCAGAAAACGATGGGGATCATCACCCTCGCCCTCTTTACCGGAACGCAAGCCGGCCGGTTCGAGCATGTACCGTGGTGGCTCGAATTTCTACGAACCCCGGTGTTTGTTTTGCCGCTCTGGGTAAAGATCGTTTGCGCCGCGACGATGGCCGTCGGCACGGCCGCAGGCGGCTGGCGCATCATCCGCACTCTCGGACATCGCGTGGTCAAACTGCAACCCGTCCACGGTTTCGCCGCCGAAACCAGCGCCGCGCTCATTATTCAAGGCGCGAGTTTATACGGCATCCCGCTGTCCACCACTCATGTCATCTCCACTTCGATCATGGGCGTCGGCACGGTCAAGCGCTTCAGCGGAATGCGCTGGACCCTCGTCGAAACAATCGTCTGGGCCTGGCTCTTCACTCTCCCTACTACCGGCCTGATTGGGTACGCGCTTGAACGCGCCGTCGCCGCGTTGTGATCCCTGTAGCCGCGTCGCTGTGCGACGCGAATCCGACCGCAGGCCGGCTGCTACAAATCATCCGGCGGCTTAATCCCGAACTTCTCGAACATGTTTTTGATCCGCTGTCGTTTCTCCGGCGTGTCCAGCCGCGCCTCCTCGGGATACTCCGCCCAAAACAGCAAGTCGCGATAATCGCGCTTCGCTACGGCAACGAACTCACGCACTTTCTCTTCGTCTCCCCCGCTGAGCTTCAAAATCGCAAGCTGCACGCGCTCCCGTTCCCGCTCGTAAGATTCGACGCCATAAGTGTCGAGCAACTCCAGCACCCGCCCCCAACTGCTGTTGGGAAAAGATGCTTCTGCTACTGCTACAACCTCATCGCGAGTGTGCGCCATCATTGAGCCCGCATTAGATCACTTCGCTGGCTTTTCAGGCTCTGGCATGGACATCCCACCGATAATGCGCCAGTCCTTTCCGCTCCGGAGCCACGCATGTGTGATCCGGAGCGTGTGCGGCGCTCCACTGCCGCCCTTGTCCACCCATTTGAACGTTACCCAATAGCACGCCAAAGCGTTGTCCCCGGTCACCTGCATCGCCGCAGGTTTAAACTCGATCGTCTTGAACGCCAGACCTCTGCTGGTTTGCGAGGTGATCCAATCGGTGATGTGATCTTTGCGGACAGGTACCGCGCTGACCGACGGCCAACCGAGGAAATCCTTGTGCCATAAGTCGGAATAGGCCGCCAGGTCATTGTTCTCGACGTAGCGCCAATATGCGCGCTCAAGGTCCCAAAGTGTCCGCTCCTCCTCTGATGCCCGTGATGGACTCGTCGGCTCGGACGAAAGGATGTGCTCCGCGCTGCCGAGCAAACAAGCGCAAAACAAGAAAACGCAGAGACGCATTGGTCTAACGAGATTTAGACTGAACTATTCCCTCTATCCAGCTTAGCGGCGCCTGTGCCGGGAGAAACTATGTCTTAATCGCGACCCACTCGTTGCCGGCGCGGGAGTCGGCCACGGCCTGGACGACGCGCATGTAGCGGGCGCCTTCCTCAAAATTCGGGCGCGGTCGAATGCGGCCTTTGGATTTGACGGCGGCGATGAAATCGTCTTCCACGCGCCACTCCGTCATCAGCTCGGGCGGTACATCGACATCTTCCAAGTCGCGCGCGCCGTACTTGACTGAGCGGATCCGCTCATCGGTGAAATCATAAATTAACGCGCCGCGATCGCCGTAAATTTCCAGGCAATCGCTGGGAGCGCCGGCATGCACGCTGCTGAACTCCAACATTCCTTCGGCGCCGTTCTCGAACGTGCAGAGCACGTTGAGCATGTCGGGAATGATCACCCGATAGCCGCGGCGCTCCGGCTGCAAAATTTTTCCGTGCGCGAAGACGCCGCTGATGCTGCCGAGCCAGCGCTGCAGGACTTCGACATAAATCCCAAACGTGAGCACGTTGAGCCCGCTGATCTCGATCTTTTGCCGCCAATGCGCCGGCGCTTCGGGATTGAGATAGGCGTCGGTGAAACTTTGCAGCCGCACATTGTGCAAACGGCCGATGTAATTTTCGGCGAGCAGCTTTTTGATCAGTAGATCGCCCCGCATTCCAAACGGCGGCGGACAGAGCATCGTGACCAGCTCGGGATAACGTTTCGACGCGGCGAGCATTTCTTCGGCTTCGGCCAAATCCATCGCCATCCGCGCCTGACAAAAAACGTGTTTCCCCGCTTCGAGCGCGGAGATCGTGACCGCGGAATGCATGTAAGGCGGCGTGCCGATCCAGATCGCGACAATGTCTTCAATTGCGAGGAGGTCGGCCCAGTTCGCCATCGG
>JBHEMD010000040.1:0-32235 GCA_046262735.1 Chthoniobacterales bacterium
GGCGAAACTCAGTTGGAAGGAAAACAGAACAAGCGCAGCGGCCGCGGCCGCGATCCTGGCCGGCGCATGCGCGCGAACTCTTTCGCGGGAGCGCCTTCGTTCCGGGCTCAAGATGGACAAGGCGAGGGCAAGCAGCGCAAAGGCAAGCGGCCATCCGTAGCGTTCGATCGGCCGGCGCGCCAGGCGCACGTCGAATTCGGCCGCTTGCATTTTCATCAGGCCCTCGTTGTAAAGTTGCTGCATCGTGCGCGGGCCATTTTCGAGGTGCAGATATAATCCGCCGGTGGCCTCAGCCGCTTCGCGCAAACGTTTTTCATCGAGCTTCGATTTTACAACCTGCCCCTTTGTATCTTTAACGAAAGCAGTGCCGCTGTCTTCGCCGGAAACCGGAATGAGCGAACCCTCGGGGGTGCCCACGCCGATGGTGAAAATGTGAACGCCGCCGTCCGCCGCCGCTTTCGCGGCTTTCACTGCGTCGCCGCTCAATTCTTCGCCGTCGGTGAAAATGATGAGTGCGCGATTGCCGGTGGCGCTTTTGCCGAAAATTTGCGCGGCAAGCGTGATAGCTGCGGAAATGTTCGTCCCGCCCTCGGGAATCGTTTTGGTGTCGAGATCGTTGATCGACTCGACTGCCGCATCGTAATCAATCGTCAGCGGCGCCTGCAGAAACGCGCGGCCGGCGAACGCAATCAGCCCGACGCGATCGCCTTGCAGTTGGTTAATTAAATCGAGGCCCGCGAGTTTTACACGCGCGAGACGATTCGGCTGGACGTCGTTCGAAAGCATGCTGCGGGAGGTGTCCACCGCGAGGAGCAAATCCAAACCTTTGCGTTGCACGTCCTGAAACATGTAGCCCCAGCGCGGCTGGGCCAGACTGACAATGGCGAGGGCCAGGCCGAACAGTTGCAGTGAAAATCGAACGATCCGGCGCGGCCGATCCACGGTCGCGGCAAGTTGCGGCAAAAGGCGAGGGGAAACGAACTCGCGCAGGTGCCGGACGGAAGCGCGCTGGCCATGAAGGTAGAGCGCGACCAACGCCGGGACAGCCAGCAACCCCCAAAACCAAATTGGCGCACCAAAGCTCATAACGTGGGAGCGGCCTTAGCGCCGCGATCAATGGCCCGCCCGTAATGTCGGGACACTGAGGTCCCTTCCACATTCAAACACGACACGTTGTTCACGGCAGTTTTCTCCAGATCGTCTGCGACAAGAGAAGCTCAGTGACCAGCAAACCGATGCCGCCGATCAAACAGAGCGGGAAAAGATCGCGATACTGCTGATATTTTTTCACGCTCACCGTCGACTTCTCCAGCTTGTCGATATCGGCATAAATTTGTTGGAGCGATTTCGTGTCGGTCGCCCTGAAAAATTTGCCGTCGGCGATATTCGAGATTTGCCTCAATCCCTCCTCATTGAAATGCACCATGCCGCGTTGATAGAGGACCTGGCCTTCGTTGTCGGTCAGGGCATGCCCGCCGGGGCCGGGTATTGGAACGGCGGCCATCCCGTTAGTGCCGATACCAATGGCATAAAAATGGATGCGCAGGGCCTTGACCGCTTCAGCAGCCGTTTCGGGGGAAATTTTCCCGGCGTTGTTATCGCCGTCGGTGAGGAGAACGACGGCACGGCTTTTCGAGTGTTTATCGTTCAATCGATTGGCGGCAGCGGCCATGGCGGAACCGATGGCGGTGTTTTCCTCAACCAGTCCAATGCGGACGCGATCGAGATTTTGCAGGAGCCAGTCGTGATCCAATGTCATCGGACTGCCGACATACGGCTGCGTGCCGAAAGCGATCATGCCGATCCGGTCGTTAGGCCGAGATTCAATGAACCGCCGCGTCACCTCGCGCACGGCGTCAAGGCGGGTCGCGTCCTGGTCGCCGATTGTGAAATCCATCGTCAACATCGAACCGGACACATCGAGCACGAGCATGATGTCGATACCGCTGGCTTCGACCTGGGTGAGACTTTTGCCGAGTTGGGGACGCGCCAGGGCGATGACGAAAAATGCCAGGGCGGCAAACAACAACGCGCGCAGGAATTGTCCTGCGCGCGCGGCGCTCTGCTTGCCGATGGCACGCAGCGTTGTCGTCGAGGAAAAGGTCAACGCCGCAGCGGGGCCGGCTTTTCCGCGGAGGTAGGCGAGCAACGGAACCGCCAGCAAGAGCAGCAGCAGCCACGGGCGCACGAAAGTCAGCGCGGTGTTCGCCGGCCACCAATCAAACAGTTGCAAGTTCGCCTCCTTTCACAAAACGCATTGCTTCCTCCAGGAGCAACTGGTTGTCGGCTCTGGTCGCGTCGTAGCGAGCGAACTTGATCAGATCGCACCGGTTCAAAAAATCGGCGAGCAACGATTTCTCTTCCTCGGAAAATGATGCCGAGTTGCGCAATGCGTTCAAAAACTCGACGGACGTCTGCCTGGTGAGCGGCAAGGCATACTGCTCCGTCACATAGCCGCGCAAAATGTCCGAGACGCGGATGCTGAATTGATAGGGCGTCATTCGGTCGATCTCATCAGCGACACGCTCGAGTGCTTCAATCGCACGCTGCCGCGGCAATTTCGGCGGCTGCGCTCGTTGTCTTTTTCGCGCGAGCCACCACGCGAGCAGACTGAGCAGCGTCAATGCGATAAACGCGCCGACAAAAATCATCCATGGCGGAATGAGCGAGTAATCAACTGGCGGCGCGATATCGTGAAATTCTTCGGCCGCCAGGTGGGATCGGCTCCCCAGACCATGTCCCATCGGCAGAATGCCGATGCCACTGGATAAGATCGACATCATCGGATGGTCAGCCGGCGCTCGCGCTGTTTGAAGAAGGCTCGCAGCGCCGGCAAATAATCCTGACTGGTGCGCAACCCGATCGCGTCGATGTGATTTCGCCGGAGGGTGCGCCAAAGCGCCGCCCGCTGTTCCTCCGCCAATTCGGCAAAGCGTCTGCGCGTCGCGCGCTCGGCCGTGTTGATCTCGATTTGTTCGCCACTCTCCGCGTCTTCGAGCGTGATGATTCCGATGTTGGGCAACACTTCTTCGCGCTCGTCCTGGATGTGAACCGCGATGAAATCGTGCCGGCGGCCACTTACCGCGAGCGCGTCGGAAAAATCGGGCGCTTGAAAATCGGATATGAAAAAGACAACTGCGCGCCGGGTCACGATTTTGTTGAGGTAATCAAGCGCCAGGGCCGGGTCGGTGCCGCGGCCCTGCGGTTGAAAGAACAAAATCTCCCGGATCAATCGCAGTGTATGCGAGCGACCTTTTTTTGGCGGGATGAAAAGCTCGACTCGATCGGAAAACAGCAACAGCCCGACTTTATCGTTGTTGCGGATCGCGCTGAACGCGAGCAGGCAGGCGACTTCCGCCGCCAGCTCGCGCTTCGATTGCAGACTGCTCCCGAAATTGCCCGATGCACTAACATCGACAATCAACATCACGGTCAGCTCGCGTTCCTCGGTGAACTTTTTCACGTAGGCCGTGCCGAGACGCGCGGTCACGTTCCAATCAATCGCGCGAATCTCGTCCCCCGGCTGGTACTCGCGCACATCCTCGAAATTCATCCCGCGCCCTTTAAAGACACTGTGGTAATCCCCGGCGAAAGCGGTTTCGACGAGGCCCTTTGTTTTAATCTCGAGCGTTCGGATCTTTTTCAGGATCTCCGCGGTTCGTTGCTCGCCGCCATGTTCATCATCCCGAGCGGAGCAGAGCGGAGTCGAGGGAGCCCGTGGTATCAGAGTGAGTTTCATTTCACAGCCCACATCTCGGAAATCAAATCTCGCCATTCGGGGTTGGTACGTATCTGATTTGGCACAATGTAGACGAAATAATTTTGGCGCATGCGGCATTACCTTTCAGGGTGCGTTACGGGATATCTCGACTTCGCTTGGGATGACAGGATCGCTCACGGCACCGGCAATCCCGCGAAGACCCGCTCGACGATCGTCTCACTGCTCACCGCTTCGGCTTCGGCTTCGTAACTGACGATAATGCGATGGCGCAACACGTCGGGACCGATGCTTTTGACGTCCTGCGGGGTGACATAGCCGCGACCGTTGAGGAAGGCGTGGGCGCGCGCGGCAAGCGCGAGATAGATCGTGGCGCGGGGGGAGGCGCCGTAACGGATCAGTCCTTCGAGCCGCAAGTTATAGGTCGCCGGCTCGCGTGTCGCCCAGACAACATCGACAATGTAATCCTTCACCCGATCGTCGATGTAGATTTGGTTAACGGTTTCGCGTGCGGCGATTATCTGGCTTGGGTCTACGACCGCGTTGACCCTTAAATCCGGCGCAGAGGTCGCCATAAGGTCGAGGATCGTGCGCTCCTCCTTCTTTTGCGGATAACCAATGTGCAACTTGAACATGAAACGATCGAGCTGCGCCTCAGGCAGATTGTAAGTGCCTTCCTGCTCGATTGGATTTTGCGTGGCGAGGACGAGAAAGGGATCGGAGAGGGGATAGGTTTGTTCGCCGATGGTGACCTGGCGTTCCTGCATCGCTTCGAGTAAGGCGCTTTGCACCTTGGCGGGCGCGCGATTGATTTCGTCGGCGAGAATGAGGTTGGAAAAGATCGGGCCGAACTTGGTTGTAAACTCACCCGTGCGCGGGTTGTAAATGAGTGTGCCGATCAAATCAGCCGGCAAAAGATCGGGCGTAAACTGGAGCCGCTGGAACTTGGTTTGGATGCACGCGGCCAGCGTCTTGACGGTGAGCGTTTTCGCCAGACCGGGGACGCCTTCGAGCAGGATGTGGCCGTTCGCAAGCAGACCGAGCAGAAGCCGGTCGACGAAATACTTCTGGCCGACGACGACGTGACCAATCTGTTCGCGCAGCGGTGCAATCCAATGGCCGCGTTGCTGCACTTCCGCGGTGATTTCCTCGGTCGATCTCATGTGTTTGGTTTCAGACAGATTCGGCGCGACAAACGTTCGATCAAGCATTTGTAGCCGCTTCGCTGTGCGAAGCGCCGCCCACAGGGCGGCGGCTACAGTGGTTCACTCCGCGAGCGCAGCGTCAAAATGAGCGGTAACCCCGCAAAAGGTTCGGTTCTGCGAATCTGCGCTTCGAGGTAGCGGCGATATTGATCGATCAGCAGCCGTGGCTCATTAACGAACAAGACGAACTCGGGTGGTTCGAATTGTCGATCTTGCGCCGCGCCTGTTTGCGCGGCGTAGAAGAGCTTCAAGCGTTTGCCCCGCTTCATCGGCGGCGGATTGGCGGCGAAAGCGGCGCGCAACAGCCGGTTGAGAACGCCGGTGCCGATGTGAGCGTGCATTTCGCGGCGGAGCTTTGCGATCAACCCAAACAACTTCTCGACGTTCTCGCCCGTCCGCGCAGACGCGACCAGCACCGGCGCGTAATCGAGAAAGAACAGTCGCTCGCGCGTTTCCTCGACCAGCTCTCGGATTGTCTGTTTGCCACCGCGCCGCGGTTTGACGAGGTCCCACTTGTTCAAAATAACAATCGCGGCTTTCCGAGCGTCCTGGATCAGACCGGCGATGCGTTTGTCCTGCGCGGTCACGCCGGTCGTAAGATCGACAATCAACACGCAAAGATCGGCGCGGCGGATACTGCGCTCCGCGCGCATGACGCTGAAGACTTCGACCGAGCTGGAATGTTTGCCGCGCCGGCGGATTCCGGCCGTGTCGATAAAGACGAAGTGTTCGCCGTCGCGTTCGCAGGCAATGTCGACTGCGTCGCGTGTCGTGCCCGGCAGTTCGCTCACGATGGCGCGATCATCGCCGAGGAGCGCGTTGATAAACGAAGACTTGCCGACATTCGGGCGGCCGATGATCGCGATGGCGAGAGGATGCTGGATGCCGGGTGCCGGAGACTGACTTTTCGAAGGCGGCAGCAGCGCTTCGATTGCGTCAAGTAATTCGCCGGTGCCGCGCTTGTGTTCGGCGCTTACGGAAAACGTTTGCCCGAAGCCTAATGAATCGAAATCCGCGGCGAGCGCTTCGGCTTGTTCATTGTCGATCTTGTTGATGACGAGCAGGACCGGCTTCTGCGATTTGCGCAAGGTGCGGGCGAGCTCCTGGTCGGTGGGAGTCAAACCGTCCGGCGCGTCGACTACGAACAGCACTACGTCGCTCTCGCGCAGCGCGTTCTCGGCGGTGTGGCGGACCTGGGCAGTCAGTTGCGTTTCGCCGGCACCGAGAATACCCCCCGTATCCCAAACTCGGAATGGCCGCGGTCCGCGTGTGCAGATCGCCGAGATCCGGTCGCGGGTGATGCCCGGTTGATCGTGCACAATGGCAATCTTGCGCCCGACGAGCCGGTTGAAGAGCGCGGATTTGCCGACGTTGGGCCGGCCAACGATCGCGACGTCTGGCAGGTCGCGTGGATCATTCATCCGCGACGCAAACTTTAATCTGCCCGCGCGTGCGCGTGTCCGCCAGCCTGCAATTGGCGAATCCCTTGCACGACATAGACGATGCCGGAAAGCAAAGTGAACAGGCCGGCGCAACCGACCACGATCAGGAGGGGCAGAAAATGGAGCTGGAGCATGACCCAACCGATGGCGATCATTTGCAGGACAGTCGCGACTTTGCCGGTCCAATTCGGTTTCACGTCGACTTTGCCGTTGAGCAGATAAAGGACAACCGCGCCGACGAGAATGACGGCATCGCGGGTAATGACGAGTACCGGGAACCAGGCAGGAAACCTGCCGTAGTCGGGGTCGATTTTGCTCCAGTTGCTGATGCTCAGGGTAATGATCCCGCTGAGTAACAGGCCTTTGTCGGCAATCGGATCGAGAATGACGCCGAGGGAACTACGCTGCTTGTAGCGGCGCGCGACGTAGCCATCGAGACCGTCACTGATCGAAGCGATGAGAAAAATCACGATCGCGGCAAAGCGCTGCCACTCGAGCGGTTCGTGGCGTTCGATGCTTTGACCATAATAAATCGCCATCGTGACAAACGCCGGAATCATCATGATCCGGACGACGGTGATTTTATTGGCTGTGGTCATGGCGCGTCTTCAATTTTAACTCCAGGCCCTTTCATATGACAACGCGCGCCTGACCCTGCGCGCCTGGGAATCACAGGCTGGTTCGAACGCTGAAGTCGCGCGAGCCGAGAGCCATGCCCTGCAATTGTGCGCGCAGGGACCGCGGCGCGCGATGATGGGTGAATCGCGCAAACGCATCCGTTTTGCGGTCGAGGATGCGCGCCAACGTCGCCTGCAAGGTGGCGGCGTCATTGTCGAAATCGCCGTGATGGCGGGCCTGGCTCTGACGAGGTGAGCCAGCGGGGAAAATGTTTGGCGCTAACACCCAATCGGCTTTGGCTTTGAGCAAGGCGAGGAGCGGTTCATCTTTTTCAATGAATTTTTCCATCCCGAAAATCGGTTCGCCATCCGGCCGGAGAAGCGGAATGCGAAAACGATTTTCGAAGGCGTTGGAAACGAGATAGAGCAGCGACTTGTGATAAATGCCGGCGCAGTCGTCGTCCTGCTCCGCCTTGTCGGTCAAGGTGAACAGGCCAAAGTTTGCCACCGCGCCGGAGTGCACCGCTGCTTCGTAGTACTGCTTAAAGTAAGCGACGGTGCAGGCCGGGGCCCACAAGGTCAGGGTTGCGATCTTCCGTCCAAGACCGGTAACGCCTTTGAGCGGTCCGTCTGCGATTTTTCCCTTGGCGGTAAGCAACTGCACGAGCGGCCCGTGAAAGATCGCGCCGGCGCTGTGACCCACGAGGTGAATCTCTGTGCCCGGATTGCTTTCGACGAAATCCGTGAGCAGGGCCGCGACTTGTCGTGCGCCGCCGCGCGCCGCGGCCGTCGCCGCTTCGGCGTTTTCCTTCATTTCACTCCAGCTTGCTTTTCCCGTGAGAAGGCGCGCGACGGGTTCGAGCAGATCGTCGGCGCGATCGAGCATGAAATCCTTTGCCGTATCGAGAACTCCGCCGGTGGTCCGGTGCGCCAGTGCGTCGCGCAATATGTTTTGCAGCGTGGTGAGGTAATCGGTTTTCCAGACGAAGGCCAGCGGGTAAACTTCGTTTTTGAGCAGCGCTTCGCGCACTTCGGCGACGCGTTGAATGGCCGATGGCTCGGAAACCAGTCCGCCGTGCGCGTGCAAAAGGATGCGCTTCTTTTTCCAGGGGCCGGTCAGGGTGGGAATGTAGTGTTGAAAAATTTCGCGCACGCTCTCGGGCGTGGAACCGAATGTGCCCTCGGGCCGAAATTCTCCGTTGTTACCGATGCTGATGATGTGCGGGCGCAACTGATCGTGCGAGTAGGCCGCGGGATTGTCTGATAGCTGCGAGCTGAGCACGGCCGTGCTGGCTCCGGCTTCGGACACGACCGGCACGCCGAGACGGGCCACCCATACGTCGGTCCCGTTCACGAGCCAGTCGTCGTAACTGATACGAGCAAAACCGCTGCGACCCCAGTCGCTCCCCCAGGAATTCTGGATCCACAAACCGTTCCGATCGTACGCCACAATGGCAAAGGCATGACCGCCCTCGATCTTGGACTCCTGTGGAATAAAACCATCGGACTTTACCTTGTCCCATCCGGAATGGACCTGCGCAGTGGCGTAAAGCGCACCCGCTTCGCAGATCGCGCTGTGCATCGCGACAAGATCGAGATGGTTCACTCGAAAATATGCGCCGAGGAGACGCTTGCGCGCGTCCGTGCTTCGCTCCGCAGTTAACGCGTCGTTCCTGGGCTGTGGCACGCGATAGGGCCATACCTCCGACGCGCAGACGCCATGTTTATGCCAGCCTTTCATTGCCCCGCGCGCGCTCGAGCCCTCGTAGTCTTCTCCCGGCCATTCATCATAACGGCGCGCCATTTCGTAGAGCATGCGCGAGCTTACCGGTGTGCGGTCGCGGTAATCGGCCTGTCGGAAAGAACGGAGCAGGTAGTTCACCACCGTCGCCAAACCGAATCCGGTGCAGGCTCCTTCCTGTCCCTGATCGAGAATGGGGACTTGATAACGCCGGTAATCGTCCAATGGGCGAAACGGTGGCACTTCAACCAGTGTCGGCACGTACATGCAATCGCGGAAGTCGAGAGGATCGGGGTGCACGTCGAGCCTGCGGCCTTTGGAGGTTCGACGAACGTCCTCATCTCCGTTCCGTGCACTGATTACTGCTGCAGAACGCGTGGTTCGCGCCAGGTCAGCTTTCTTCTTTTTCATGCTTCGCTTTGAGCCACGTTTCGTCTTTCTCATATGCGTTGCGGCGTTGATGTTTCACCAGTCATGCGGCTTGGCACTTTTCCGGCCGCGGGTATTCCAGAGGGGCGCAGGCCGCGCGCGGACTGCCCTCAAAAGTCGGATATCTATATCGGAGGAAGCCGTACCGGCGTTGTATGAAATTGGAGTCGCGCTGTCGAGAACAATGCGGTGTCTTGAGGCGCAACTCAGCGTGCGCAGATCACGAGCGGCCTTGTGCCCGACGTTACGATAGTCGGCGCACTGGAGACCGCCGCTCCTTGAAATTCCCGCCTAGGTCTCGAGGGTTGCCGCGACGGCGTCGCGTTTCGGCGCGTGTTTACCTTCGCAAAACTCCTCGATCATCTTTTCGTTGAAGGCGGGGATATCGTCGGGTTTGCGGCTGGTGACCAAGCCATTGTCGACCACGTCTTCCTGATCGACCCAATTGCCGAGGGCGTTGCGAACGTCGGTTTTAATCGCGGGCCATGAAGTGAGGGTGCGGCCGCGCACCACACCGGCATCAATCAATACCCATGGGCCATGGCAAATCGCCGCGACCGGTTTGCCTTCCCGAAAGAAATGCCGTGTGAACTCAAGCGCTTCCGGCGTCGAACGCAGCTGGTCGGGATTCATCAACCCGCCGGGAATCAACAGCGCGTCGAACTCCTCGGGGCGCGCTTCATCCAACGTAAGATCGACATCGAACTTGTCTCCCTTGTCCGCGTGGTGCATGCCCTGAATTTGTCCCGATTTTGGCGAGACAATTTTCGTTTCCGCGCCGGCGTCCTCGAGCGCCTCGCGCGGCTTGGTCATTTCCACCTGTTCAAATCCGTCGGCGACAAGGATCGCCACCTTCTTTCCAGCTAGCTTGTTGTTCATGATCACTTTTCCGCTTGTTTGTTCTCCCTCAGTCTTGTTTCGGTCGCGCCACAAGTCGCGGATGTGCGGTCAATCTTGTGAATCGCCGGGCAGCACATAACTTGGCCAATGCAGCGGAAAGGAGCGTTCACGTTGATCGAGATCGTGCTGGTAATCTTTATCCTGATGCTGCTGCTTACGCTGGCGGTGCCGAGTTTCGTCGGCGCGGTGGCCGACAAACGACTGCGGCGCTCGCTCGATAGCTTTAACGATCTGGTGCGCCAGGCCGAAGAGCGCAGCATCAAAGAGCAGCGCGCATATCTGATTGTCTGGGCAAAGGACAAAGCGTTGCTGCGGCCCGAAGCCTTCATGAAAGACGAGGAAATCAAACCGGTTGCCGAGCTGGATTTGAATCGGGGTGACGTACTGAAGTTGAGTTTGCCGGCGGCGCTGGTGAAAAGTCCGCCGGCCGAATGGATCTTCTGGCCATCCGGCACCTGCGAACCGGCCATGGTCGAATTCCGAGGCAGGTCCGGCTCGTGGAAGGCGAGCTATTCGCCGCTCACCGGGCGGCCGGAGCTTGTGAGTTATGCCGCGAGGTGATTCCAGAAAGATGCATCCGGGCAAGCGGTGGAGAGGCGCATTTGCGCTTTACGAAGTTTTGATCGGCGTTGCCATCTTCGCCATCGGCGTGGTCGCGCTCGGCAGGGCCGCGCAAAATTGTTTAAACGCCACCACGCTCAGCGCCGAAGAAGATCGCGTCCGGCAGATTCTGGCTAATCGCATGGCCGAGATTCAGACCAGCCCCGGTTCGCCCGATGCAGTTAAGGAAACGAACATCGACACCGGTTACGGCGTCGTGAAGCTGATCCAGAAAAGCGCGGCCGCGCAGTTGGTTGAGACGGACAACACACAGTTGACAGGGATTACCCTCGTGACGCTGACCGCGCAGTGGACACGCAGCGGAGTCACTCAATCGCGGCAGATCGAGTTTTATGTTTATCGCGCGAGCTAAGACAAACCAGCCGCGTTCACGGAGCGGGTTCACGCTTCTCGAGATCACGCTCGCGGTCGCGATTCTCGCGACGATGTCGCTGGCGATCTACCGTTTCGTAGAGGCGAATCTAACCGCGCTGCGCGTCTCTTCCGAAGCGACTGCGAGTGACTTGCGCTATACCGGATTAGGCGAGCTTTTGATCGCACAATGGCAAAGTTTGCCCGTCGGCCGTGGCATGCTCCTGGGCGAACCCTATAAGTTCAGCGGCCGTTCCCGCGACGAGATTAGATGGATTTGTGATGGCGGTCCCGGACTGCTCACTCGTTACGCAGCGGGCGATTACACCGTTTGGTTGCGCTTGCAGCCGAACAATAAAAAGGCCGACCAGCTCGATCTCGGGTTTTTGCGCAAACCAAACGACGATTCCCTCGTCGGGAACGACAGCTGGATCCCGTTAATCGACAATGTCGCCAGCCTCGAAATCCGCTACTTCGATCCGCGCATCAACGTCTGGATCGATAAATGGGCTGATTCGGTCCGGCTGCCGCGTCTGGTCAGAATTACGGTCGGCCGCAACGATGCCGCTGTGCCGTGGGAAATGATTATACCACTGGCCCGAACACCTTTTTGAGTATGCGTGCATTAAATTCACAATCTGCCGGCAAGCAGTCATCAAACTCTGGCGCCGCATTGATGCTTGCCCTGTGGGCGCTGTTTTTGTTGAGCGCGATGGTGATTTCGTGGGCGCTCGAAATCAATTCGCAGCTCACTGTTTCCTCTGAGGCCAATCGCCGGTTCGAAGCCGAAGCGCTCGCCTGTTCCGGCGCAGAAGTGGCGATGAATCCCAAAGTGCAGCCCGGCTCGCCGAATCTTGCGCGTAAGATCGACAATCGCAAACGATACGACGTGCAAATGAGCGGCGAAGGCGGCCGCTTGAATTTGAACTGGTTGATTGCCGGCGAGGACCAGACGCGCCTGGGAATTTTGCGCCGTTACCTCGAAAACAAGGGGATCGACCTGAACGAGCGCAACCGGATGATCGATTGCCTGCTCGACTGGGTCGATCCCGATGATCTCGAGCGCTTAAACGGCGCCGAGGCGAGCGACGATTATCGCCCGCCTAATCGCTTGCTTACTCGAGTGGATGAAATCAAACAGATCAAAGGCTGGGAGGAGTTCGTTTCCCGCGCCGGTTGGGACGACGATTTCACCCTCAATAGCTCTGGGCCGATCGATCTGGCCTGGGCGTCGCGCGATGTGCTGCTCGCGTTGCCGGGTATGACCGACGGTTTGGTCGATCGGTTTCTGCAGTTTCGCCGCGGGCGGACGGCATCGATGGAACTAGTGATGATGCGCCCTTCCAAAGCTTGGACGACGTGCGCGCCGCGCTGGGTTTTTCACCGCAGCAATTCGGCCAGATCGCCCCGCTCGTCGCTTTCCACGACCCGGTGTTTCGGATCGTGAGCATAGGCAGATCGGGCGAGGCGGCGCGCACCGTGCAGATGGTGATTCGGCGCCCGGCCAATGTTAATGTCCCCCAGGTTATCATTTGGAAGGAGCTTTGACATCGAAGCGGCATCGCGATTAATCTTCATAATTCCGGCCGCGCACGGCTGGAACCTGTTGCGTCCGGCCGAACACAACAGCGCCTGGAGCGTGCTCACGCTCCAAACCCTCGAAGAAGCCGTGCCGCTGCTTGCGCCGGGTGACGATGTTGTCCTGGGATTGCCGATTGCGGCCGTGCTCGCGCAACGTTTTCGCTTGCCCACGGTCGATCCGGCGGAGTTTCCGGAAATGGTCCGGATCCAGATGGAGAAAGCGCTCCCATTTTCGCCGGAGGAAGTCACGACCGATTTTGAATTGATCGAGCAACACGATAACGAGAGCGTCATTTCCGCGATCGCGGTGCGCAATGAGCAGCTGGCCGAGCTGGCGGCGCCCTTGCTCGAGCGCGGTTACATTCCGCGCCAAGTCACCGTTTACGCGGCGCAACGCGCGAGCACTCACGCGCCGCAAGGCAACGCTCTCCTCATTTATCCCGAAGGCGAAACGCTCGTCTCAGCCGTGACCGAAAACGGCAAAGTAAGCCTGGCGCGCACGCTCGACGGCGTGAGCCCGGAGCAATTGCAAATTGAACTGCCGCAGCTGACGCTGAGCGCCCAATTGCAGGGAATCAACGCCTCGTTTCCGAACGTGTTGCTCGACGAAACCTGCTACGAGCTGCGCGATGCCGTGCAGGGGGTTCTCGCCACCGCTCCTGAGATAGTGGGCGTGGAAACACCGCCCGCGGCAATCAAGCTCAACCTCTTGCCCGAGAGCTGGCGACAACGCCGCACCCAACTCGCGCGCCGCGCCGAATGGCGCAAACGGTTCGTTTGGGCCGGCGCCGTTTATGGCGCGCTCTTTTTGCTCTGTCTCCTTTATCTCGTTTACATGCGCGTCGCCGTCGCTTTTCTCAATCGGCAGATCGCGCGCGAGGCGCCGCAGACAGCGTTCGTCCGTGCGACCGAAGAAAAGTGGAAGGCGCTCGCGCCTGCGATCGACCCGCGCTATTACCCGATCGAACTTTTGTTGCAGCTCTTTCAGAGCCTGCCGTCGCCGGCTGTGCGCGTGACTGCTTACAACCAATCGGCCCGGCAAATTTCTGTCGAAGGCGAAGCCGACACGCCTGCGCTCGCTTACGAATTCGCCGAGAAAGTAAAAAAGAATCCCGGCCTGCAACTGTTTCGCTTCGACATGGCCGCGCCGCGCATCCTGGCAAACGGTCACGCTCAATTTCGTCTGGAGGGCCGGCCACGATGACGTTGCTTGGCTGGTATGAACGGATGAATCGCCGGGAGCGCATCCTTTCCCTGCTCGTTGCCGGAACGGTTTTCATCCTGTTAAATCTGGCGATCTGGAGCTGGCTCTTGGGCGCGATCGGCCGATCTCGCGTGGAACTCGCCCAGCGCAAAGGCGCCCGGGCCGAATCGGCCGTCTACATCAAAGAGCGCGGCGTGTGGGAGAAACGCGACCAATGGCTGCGCCAGCGTCAGCCGGTCATGAAAGGGCCGGCCGAACCTTCGACCTTGCTCGATGAACTGAAACAAGTCGCCGGCAAACACAATATCCTCATTGAAAATCCCGCCATCGGTCCCGGCGAGAGCACGCCCCATCATCAGACCGTCTTCGCCTCGATCGAAACCAAAAGCCCCTGGCCGCCAGTGGTCCATTTTCTCTACGACGTTCAACAACCGGAGGCGTTCGTTGTCTTTGAGAGCGTAAACCTGGCGATCGACACCAGCGATCCCACCATGATGCGCGGCAAATTTAAAGTGGCCCGCTGGTTTGCGCCCACGCAAACGCCGGGCAAGAAGTAGTCACATGAGCCGCGCAGTTCATCTGTTCATTCTGGCTCTGATCGCCACGAGCATGGCCCAGGCCGCCGACGACCTGCCGAAGCGCCCCGATTTCGCTCGCTACGACACGATGCTCCAGCGCTCGCCCTTTGCCATCGCGTCTGCTGTTGCCGCGCCGGCGGCGACACCGAATTTTGCCAGGGACCTCTACGTGGCTAATGCCGGGCATTCGTCGGAAGGCGACTTCGTTACGATCGCCTCAACCTCGGACAAAGATTTCAAGGAATATCTTACGACTAAAGCGCCAGTGGACGGTTACAGCATCGCCAGCATTGAATGGTCGGAGAAAGTCGGTGCAACCAAAGTGACCATCAGCAAGGACGGCCAGTTTGCGACGATCAGTTTCAACGAAGCGTTACTAAGCCAGCAGCCGCCGGCCGGTCCGCAGCCGCCGCAGCAGCCACAACCCGGCCGCCCCATTACCGCTCCCGGCCGAGCCGTGCCTGTGCCCACTCCCGCGATACCGGGCCCCGCTCCCGCCCGCACCCCGCACGTCCGCGGCACCATTCAGCGCTACCCGACACCGTCAACCCGGCCACCTACCGTCGCCACGCCGCGCGGGCGTCCGTAATTGTCGATCTTAGCTCGCGATCGCTCGCGTTTTGGAGGGGGGCGGATCGTTCTTTTTAATCGCCCCAATCGTCGTCGGGAGTGTCGGGCGTATGATCAGGGCCGGGAGAGAAAAGATCGTAGGAGGTCGGGTTTTTCGTGCCGGGGGAACGATAGACGTAATTGTTCTGCCACGGATCTCGCGGCAGCGACGTGTAGAGCTGGTACCAGCGCGATGGTTTCGGGTCGCTGCTGGCTTGGGTCACCAGTGCCTGCAAGCCCTGCTCGGTGCTGGGATAAAATCCGTTCATGCTCTCGTAAACTTTGAGCTGGGTGCTGATGCCCTGAATGTCGGCTCCCACCCGGGTGTGGCGCGCGTATTCGACGTTGCCGCTCAATTTGTAGATCGCCGCGCCCAGCAACAAGGCGATGATCGTGACCACGAGCATGATCTCGAGCAACGTGAAACCTCCGCCTTTGCCACGAAAACTACGTCGAATGAGTGGGGGATTTTCTCTCAGGTTCATTGGTTCTCGAACTCAGACCGCACCGGCCGGCTTAGGGTTCAATCTAATGCGCCGGTTGCAAGATGTAATCGGATTTGTCCCAGAGATATTTGAGCTGGATTTGGGTCGAACGAATGGCGGCGGCCGAGCTGTCGCTGCTGGCGATGATCAGGCTGTTGGCGCCGATTTTCAGGCTGCTCAAGGGGACGACTTTCTGCGCGCGCAGCCAGCCGGTGTAGCGGAACTGCATCTGTTTGAGCAGCGGTTCCATCTCGCCGCGGTAAGCGGGATCGGCCAACTCGGGCAGGATGAGCGAGACCGGGCCGATGTCTTCGCCATTGAGATAAACCTGGGGCGGCGTGGCGATGTGCGGACTTGCTACGTCGAATGTGAGCACGGCCAGGAGCGGTTGCGCTTCGACACCGAACTCAAACATCGCCGCGTCCTGAACATCCGGGCCGATCTGGATTGTCTCGGCGGCAAGCGTCGCGGTTACAGTGCCGAATTTCTCGGTGTCCTCAGCCGGCGGATGGAGCGGCGGCATGGAGGAAAACGGCTCCGGAATCACGTCGCGATGCTGGGCTGCGAGCGGGTGCGCCACTTCGCTGCTCGTCATCCAATCGAGATACGCGCCGCGCACGGTCGCGCCATCGCCGGGCACCTCGATGTCGATCAAAGAAATTCCCTGCATCGGGATGAGTGCGGAATCGGAGCTGGGCAAACTGATCCCGATCCCGAGCTCGCCGGAGTGCAAAAGCTGTGTGCCGGATTCGTCCCACGCGGTCAATTGCGGGCGCGCATTCGGTTTGTCGTCGAAGAACAATCGGAAGAACAGGATCCGATAGTCACCCGGCGGTTGCGCGACCTGAATCCGAAAAACAGTCTTCGGCGAGCCATTGTTCTGATCGCGGGCCGCAATCATTCGCACCGACTCGACCCAAGTGGGCGCGGCTTGCGTCGTGGCGCTTGCATCGACGTGCTGGCGCAAATCGATCCAGGCGTTTTGGGGTGTCGTTAGACCCGCCGAAAAGGCCCCTGTGTGCTGCTGCTCCGCGACACTCGTTTCCGCCGGCGCGGGCAAGAGTGCGTCGGTAAAAGCTTCCTGCGCGTGAACAACCGCAGTTGCACCGATCAACAGCGCGCACCCAATGACCCGAGGACCCATAGAAAATTGGGCGCCGAGACTATCTTAGTGCGAACGAAACTGCAAGCTATGCGTCATCTCGAAGACGGCCGAGAGAATGCTCCAAACCACCGCGCCCACCAGGAGGGCGATCACCACGATGATCACAATCGGCAGCATCGTCGCGATCAACGTCATCGTGCGATCCAGCTCGCGCTCGTAAACGTCGGCGATTGTCTGCATCGTTTCGGCGAAATGGCCGGTTTGCTCGCCCACCGCCATCATGTCGGTGAACAGATGCGGAAAAAGCTGCTGCCCGCTCAAGGCTGCGGAAAGCGTCGCGCCGTCCACGACCGCACGCCGCACCTCGGCCAGCTTCGTTTCCAAAAATCTGTTGCCTGCGATTTCGGCCACGAGGTCAAGCGCGCGGAGCAGCGGGATGCCGTTCTCGATCAATGTGCCAAGGGTGCGCGCGAACTGCGCGTAATAGCCCTGGCGTTGCACGCGGCCATAACCGGGGACGCGCAATCGGAACCGGTCCCACGCGATGCGCCCTTCATCGCTGCGGACAAACGCGCGCCACGCGGCGAGCGCCGCACCAATGATGAGCAATCCCAGCCACCAATAGGTGGTGAAATTGTGATGCACTGAGAGCAGGATTCGCGTCGGCAGCGGTAACGCGCCGCCTGTCTGCGACATGAACGCGGTCAATTGCGGCACGAGATAAGTCACGAACACGACGACCAGGGCGCTGCCGGCCAGGGCCAGCGCCGCCGGATAGATCAGCGCCTGCTGGATGCGGTCGCGCAAAATTTTTGTCTGCGTGAGATGTTTCACCACGCGCAGCAGAATCTGCGGCAGCGCGCCGCTCGCCTCACCGGCCGCGACGAGATTCACATACACCGGCGGAAAAATTCGCGGAAACTCGCGCAAAGCCTGCGAGAAACTGCGGCCTTCCACCAGCGCCTGGTGCAGGGTGCGCGTCAACTGTTGCAGTCGCGGCTGCTGCAGCCGTTTTTCCAGGATCGACAATCCCTCGTCGAGCGTCATGCCCGCCTCGAGCAAATGCGCGAGTTGCTCGGTAAAGACGAGCAACTGGCTCTGCGGAATTTTCAACTGCTGCGCGCTCGGCGTGACGAGGGGTGCGGCGGATTTTACCGGGCCGCCGGTGGTTCGGGCAAAGCGCGGCAGCCGAAATCGTTTTGGCGGGACCGATTTATTTGCTGGCTGAGTCTCTGGCGCCGCCGCTGCCACCGCTTCAATCCGAATTGGGACGCACTGTTGCTGTTCGATCTGGCGAATTGCGACGGATCGATCCGGGCAGTCCAAAACCCCTTCCACCAGCGCGCCCTGCGCATTGCGCGCCCGATAAGCAAACTGTGGCATTGGGCCAGAAAGTAATTCGAAATCCCGACTTCGACATTCCGAATTTCGCGCTGTCGCCCCGGTCTGCCCCCCACACCGAAGCATGGCGGGTGACCGTCGCATTATTTCTTAGCGGCAGCCTTTTGGAGTGCGGCAGTGCTCTGCCGCTTTTGGATCGCGACTAAGCTCTCAAAAGCGCCGGAGCTCCGGCGCACTCCAAAACGTTCCCGACCGACATCCACGCGAGAAAATTGCCGGAAAAAACCTTGGACAATTCTTTTTCGGCCCGCTAGTCTCCGCGCCGATTGGTGGAGTGAAGACACTGCGTAGAGCCATAGGGCCTGGCCTGATCGCAGGCGGGATGTCGATTTTTGCCTCCTGCTTTTCCACGGCTGTCAATTTCCCTCACGATCATCGCCGAACCGCCGGCGACGGCGTCGACAAGCGAGCCGCTGAGACTTGCTGGCCGAATTTCTGCCGGGCCTTATTACCGATTGGTCGCGCATGAATTGATCGGCTTGCGGACAATTTTCCCCCCGATTTCGATGGCACGAATGCTGCAGCTAAAAACCATACAATGAAACGAGCCGTTCTTGGGGTTGTCCTCGCGCTTGCGCTTTGTTCGCAAGTTTGGGCGATCATCCGGCCGCCGTTCCCGGTTAAACCAGCCCCACCGGGCCGCGGCCACCTGATCGTTATCGGCGACGATTCAATTCGGCAGGCGCGCTCCGAGCCTGCCCGCTAAGGTTCGCGAATTGGTCGCGAGCTTCCGCGCCCTTTTTGTCGCTACTCGCCGTTGCCGATTTAAAGATCGCCGAGAGGTGAAGACCGACGTTTTCGAACAGAACACCCGCCGGAGCGATCCGGCGGGTGTTGCGTCAAGGTTGCTTCACTGGCCGAGACCATTGGCGATGGTAAACATGGTATCGGGCGTGGCTGCTTGCGGGGCGGGAGCGGGCGGCGGGAATCTCCCGTCAGCAAAAGTGATGACGAACTGGTTGAACCCTAGCAGGTCGCTGGAGTTGTAATCGCCGAAATTAGGCCGGGCATCCGCCCGCACAAACCAACTGGTGGCGACATCGGTTTGCACGCGGTCGGGGCCGAAGGTTGCGCCGTTGTTCTTCGACACGTTCGCCCATGCGTCGGTGAGTACGTTTGCGACCGGATCGTTTCGCCGATCCAGCCAGTTACCATAGACATATCCATTCTTATTGACCTGCACGGTCGGGAACACGTGACTGGTTGTGCCGGGGTCGTCGTTTACTTTGACTGGCAGTCCGACCACCGTCGCATTCCCGGTCAGAGTGCTAACGTAAATATTGGCGGCCTTTGCGTACGGAGGTCCGGAAGCCACTGGCGTCTGTCCGCTGAAGTAGGTCACGTAGACGTTGCCAAAGCCGGTGCGCGAGGTCTCACTGGACGTGAACACCCCATCATCCTGCCCTTTGTCTGGGTTATTGTAGGGTGCGTTCAGAATCGACGCCCGGCCACGGTTGTAACCGTTCGGCTCGCCTTGCGGGTTAACATCAGCAATGAAAAGCTCCGACGTCCAAGTCATTCCGTCGGTGTCGGAGTATGCATATTCGACCCGCTCATCAGTCTCGGCGCCAGTGATTACGTTGAACTGTTGCGCGATCCAGCTGGCCACGACCCGATATGGCCCGGGTATAACTGAGAATGGCGTCGTAATTGGCATCGTCGCCTGATTGAAAGTGTCCACTTCATTAGGCACGATCGTGTAGGGGCCATCCCAATTAGCCTGCGAGACAGTCGCAAGATTTGCGCACCCCAGACACCGCATCAGCTCAAGCGGCGTTTGCCCTGAAGGGGTGAACCGCGTGTACGTGACGTACATCGTCCCGGTCGTCTGGTCGACGTATGCCCATTCTTTGTCCAGGAAGTCCTGGTTCGTCAGTGTATTGGGCTGGAGGATCACGATCGGCGGCTCCCAGACAATGCGCTCGCTCGGCAGGTTCTTCGTGTCGGGAGTCCCATATGGTCTTTTGCCGTTGAGACAGGTCGTGTTCGCCATCGACTCCGCGGTGGTCGGCGGGGCGATTTGAAACGTGCCGCGATTCATGCTGATCGAGAAAGAGTCATCGGGCAGCTTGTAGATTGAGAAGTAGAAGAAGCGTTGTGTCTTGTGGTGGACGATGATGACCGGATCCCCGAAGTAGGCGTCAACCCCTGATGTTCCCGCAGGCTCATTGCCAGGGATCAGCGGGGGCAGACCGCCGCCATCAACAAACGTGTTCCCGCCGTTGACCGAGTAAGCGTAGCCGCTCAGTCCCTGACTGCGGTCGTAGAATCCCCACGAGTCGTTATATCCCACGACTATTTTCTTGCCCATTGATCCCGTCGCGTTGAGCACGGCGAGTTCCGTTTCGCTCTGCACTGTCCGTTCGCGGGCGGGCGCAGGCGGATCGAGACAGGGATCATTCGCGTACGAGTTGCCGCCACGGCCATTGTCGTGATAGCCCGGTTGAGGAGTGTTCGGATCAGCCGGGCCATAGACTGCGGCCAATCCGCCAGCCGAAAGGAAGTCTTCGGACGGATGACCTTTGTAGAGGCCGACCTTGATGCCGTTCAGACTGGGCACTTGTGCATTTGCCACTGCCGCGACCGCCAGCGATGCGCCGATCGAACAGAGAATGAAAGCGCGGAATACGTGAGAATTAAACGCGCCGAATTCGCGAGATTGTTTTTTTGTCATGTGAATGTGGGTTGCAGTACCCATTCGCGATTTCAGTTGGAAACGGACGTGTCTCGACGCGATCTTTTCGAACGGAAATGTTGGCGGAGTTTTTCTGATTTCGTTTTTGAAAGACCGACTATTTTCGGCGCATCCTTCGTAAGATGCTCGCAGCCAATTGGAACAGGCGGCGCGAATGGAGCCGGCAGGGTCCAGGGAAACTCCACCCGCGCGGATAACAAAACGTAACAAAAGTTGATGCCCCGCTTTTGTATTCCAATGAAAATCGACAGTCAGGATCAAAGGCGGGGGCGGGAATCGAACCCGCGAATAGCGGTTTTGCAGACCGCAGCCTTACCACTTGGCTACCCCGCCGGTTTCCGCGCGAGAGCAGATTATCGAGGCTGAGGGAGCGCGGGTCAATGTGCCGACTTGTGAATCGTGATCAGTGAACAGTTCGCTTTAGCGCTTTAACCCCTCAACGCTTCAACGCTATCTTCATGGCGTGACCTCGCGTTCTGCGCAGCTTTTCGCGCGCGCGCAAAAATATATTCCCGGCGGAGTCAATTCGCCGGTGCGCGCGTTCCGCAACGTCGGCGGCGAACCGTTTTTCGTCGCGCGCGCCGAAGGTGCGAAGATCTGGGACGTCGATGACAACGAATACATCGATTACGTCGGCAGTTGGGGGCCGGCGATTCTTGGACATGCTCCGAAAGTAGTGATCGACGCCGTGCGCGATGCAGCCGCGCGGGGAGTTAACTTCGGTATTCCAAACCCGCTCGAAGTGGAATTGGCCGAATTGATCTGTCAATGGATGCCGTCGATCGAAAAAGTGCGGATGGTCAACAGCGGCACCGAAGCGGCGATGTCGTGCATCCGCCTCGCGCGCGGATTCGCCGGGCGCGACAAGATCATCAAGTTCGACGGGTGTTACCATGGCCATGCTGACGCGCTCCTGGTCAAATCCGGCAGCGGCGCGCTCACCCACGGCCAGCCCGACAGCGCCGGCGTGCCGCAAGCGTTCGTCAATCTGACCACTTCGCTCCCGTTCAACGATGTCGATCTTGTGCGAAAAGCATTCGCAGAAAATAAAAGCCAGATCGCCGCAGTCATTCTCGAGCCGATCCCGGCGAACGCGGGGCTTTATTTTCCAAAGAACAATTTCTTGTCGATCTTGCGCGAGGAATGCACACGGCATGACGCGCTTCTAATTTTCGACGAAGTGATGACTGGGTTCCGCGTCGCGCGCGGCGGCGCGCAAGGACTCTACGGGGTCAAACCTGACCTCACCGTCCTTGGCAAAGTGATCGGTGGCGGTTTGCCGGTTGGCGCATTTGGGGGGCGCGCCGAAATCATGGATCGGCTTTCACCCGGCGGCCCGGTTTATCAGGCCGGGACCTTGTCCGGGAATCCGCTCGCCATGGCCGCGGGTCTGGCGCAGTTGCGCGAGCTCGATCGGATCAACGGCTGGAAGATGCTCGAAGAATGCGGCGCCCAGTTTGAGCACCGCGTCCGAGACGCGCTTCGCCACTCAAAGATCAAAACAACTTTTCATCGCATCGGGTCAATGTGCTGCTTGTTCTTTGCTCCCGGCCCGATTGTCGATCTTGTCGGCGCAAAACGCAGCGACTTGAAAATGTTTGCCAAATATTTTCACGGTTGCCGCGAGCGCGGCGTCTTTTTCCCGCCGTCGCAATTCGAAACTGCATTCATCTCGACTGCCCACACTGCCGACGACATCGAGAAAACAGTTTCAGTTGTGCGGGAAGCGTTGACGAACTGCTGAACCGCAACGCGTTAACCGCGCCGCTATTTCTCCTTTGTCATTCCGAGCGAAGTCGAGGAATCTCTTGCTCTTAATCCCGGGCAACAGTGAGAGATGTCTCGACTCCGCTCGACATGACAACAACGGCACACTCGCGAGTTCGCGCGGCGGCGAAGTTTCTCTTCGAGGGCGACAAGAAGTTCTTCGTTAAGGGCATTACCTACGGGCCCTTCAAGCCGGACGACGAGGGTCATTACCTTGGTCGTCCGGCGCAGGTAGATGTCAATCTTGCGATGATGCGCGAGATCGGGCTGAATGTAATTCGGATTTATCACGCGCCACCGCGCTGGTTTCTCGATCGCTGCGCAGCGGCGGACATCCGTGTTTTCATCACGTTGCCGTGGGCGAAGCACATCGAATTTCTGGGCCAGCAGGCCGCGCGCAATGCCATTGTCGATGCGGTCCGGGACGCGGTCACCGAATATGCCGGTCACCCCGCGGTGTTCGGTTATCTCGTCGGCAACGAGATCTCCAGCACGATGGTGCGCTGGCTCGGTGTGCAGCGCGTCACCGAGTTTGTCGAAAAGCTGATCCGGATCGGGCGCTCGATCGACCCGGATGTTCTTTATTCCTACGCGACTTATCCGCCCACCGAATATCTGCTCCCGCAGAATGTCGATTTTTTCTGTTTCAACGTTTACCTGCACAACCAGCGCGAGTTCGACGCGTATCTTTTGCGCCTGCAAAACCTGACGGAGGAACGGCCGCTCATACTCGGGGAATTCGGTATGGACACGCTGCGCCATTCCGAAGACGAGCAATCGGAGATGCTCGGCTGGCACATTGAGAGCGTGGTGAAGTGTGGGCTCGCCGGCACGATCCTCTTCGCCTGGACGGACGAATGGTTCACCGGCGAAAAGGAAGTGACCGACTGGGCGTTCGGCATCGTTACGCGTGAGCGCGCGCCGAAGAAATCGTTTTACATGCTGCGCGACAAACTCGGCCGGGACGACGCCGCGCTGCCGCAACGGCCGTTGCCGAAGACGCCGTTTGTGTCGGTGATCGTTTGCTCCTACAACGGCGCAAAAACGCTCGCCGGCTGTCTCGATTCGTTAGGCAAACTCAAATACCCGCAATACGAGATCGTCCTCGTGGATGACGGCTCGACCGACGACACCGCTTACATCGCTGCGCAGTTCCCAAATGTCCGTTATATCCACCAAAGCAATCACGGCCTCAGTCACGCGCGTAACACTGGCGCGGCCGCGGCCAAAGGCGAAGTGCTCGTCTACACCGATTCCGACTGCATGGCCGATGTGGACTGGCTCTATTATCTCATCGGCACACTGCAGAGCGGCAATTACGCCGGAGTCGGCGGACCGAATGTCAGCCCGCCTGCGCAAAACTGGGTGCAAGCGTGCGTCGCCGGCGCGCCCGGCGGGCCCAGTCATGTCCTGCTCACCGACACGATCGCCGAGCACATTCCGGGCTGTAACATGGCTTTTTACCGTTGGGCGTTCGATCAGGTCGGCGGATTCGATGTGGAATATCACAAGGCCGGCGACGACGTTGATTTCTGCTGGCGCCTCCAACAGGCGGGCGGCGTCATCGCGTTCAGCCCCACTGCCATCGTCTGGCATCATCGCCGGTTCACCCTGCGCGCGTTCTTCAAACAACAGGACGGTTACGGCGAGGCGGAATCGCTGCTTCGGTTCAAGCACCTGATTTTTTTCGGGCCGACCGGCACGGCGAAATGGCGCGGCCAGATTTACGGTGCGCCGCGATTCAGCTGGTTCCTCAACCGGCCGATCGTTTACCACGGCGTGTTCGGCGAAGGGTTTTTCCAGTCGATCTATCCGGCCGCGCAATCGGAGATCGCGATTTATCTCGGCAGCATCGAATGGTTCGCGCTGACGGTGTTTCTTTTCGGACTTGGCATATTCCTGCCGGCGTTGCGGATTGTGCCCTATCTGATGTTCGGCGGTACGCTGGCGGTGGCGCTTTCCTATATGCTGCGGGCGCGCATCGAGCCGCGGCTCGACACCGTGCACGCGCGATTGCTAGTCATGTGCCTCGCCTTTGTGCAACCGCTCGTGCGCGGCTGGTCGCGCTACTTCACGTGGTTGCGCTTCAAACGCACGCCGCGCAGTGTGATCGCGCGCCACGAATATCTGCCCGCCAGCGGTCGACCCGCCGGCACATTGAGTCGCCGCATGTTTTGGAACAAGGAGGGGCGCGACCGGCATTATCTGCTCGGCGCGATCTTCGATTTGCTCGAGGAAGAAGGCTGGCGCTACTCGGTAGACAGCGGCTGGAACGAGTGGGACATCCAGATCTACGGCAACTTCTGGTGGAGCATAGCGCTCCAAACCGTGACCGAATATCACGCCGACGCGCAATGTCTCACCCGCGTCCGGCTGCGGAGTCGCTTCGTCACCACCACTGTGATCCTTAATCTCGTTGCCCTCACCCTGCTGATCTACCGGCAGCTCACCATTTCACATCTCGATCTTTGGTCGATCGTTGCCTACACGATCTTCGTCCTCTTTCTCGCGACGCGTGCGCGCGCGCTCAAATCCCGCGTTGCTGAGCTGGTCGATCTTGCTGCGCATCGCGCCGGCTTGCAGCGCGTCCTGCGCCGACGCCCCGCCGAACCCGAAGTAACAACTCCGCAAGTCGAAGCGCCGATCACCGCCGATCCCGCAGCGCGCGTGTAAGGGGTCTGTAGCGGCGGTCTATGACCGTCGGACGAATTAATGCGGCGCTCATAGAGCGCCGCTACAGAAGCGTCTCAATCGCCTTGGCGAAATCTTCAGGCAGCGGCGCTTCAAACTGTTTCCATTGTTTGCTTCGCGGATGTTCGAAGCCAAGCTTCCACGCGTGCAACATTTGGCGGGGAAAATCTTTAGCTGATTCGGGCGCGTAAATTTTGTCGCCGAGGACCGGGTGGCCAAGATGATGAAGATGTACGCGAATTTGGTGGGTGCGACCGCTGTGAAGACGGCACTCGATCAAACTGCACTTCTCACTCGAGCGCACGACGCGATAGTCGGTCCGGGCGAGCCGCCCGCGCGTTGAAGAAACGCTCATTCGTTGGCGATGGATCGGGTGGCGGCCAATCTTTTCTTCGATGACACCGGTGGGTCGCCGCAATTTTCCGGCGGCAAGCGCGAGGTAAATTTTCTCGACGGTGCGGGCGGCGAACTGCCGCGATAACGACCGATGCGCCTCATCGTTTTTGGCGACGACAAGGCAGCCGCTGGTTTCTTTGTCGAGCCGATGCACAATTCCGGGCCGTTCTTTTCCGCCGATGCCGGAGAGGGTGGAACAATGATGCAGCAGCGCGTTGACCAGCGTGTGTTCCTTGTGACCCGCGCCGGGGTGGACGACCAACCCGGCCGGCTTGTTGATGACGAGGAGCTCGTCGTCCTCGAAAAGAATCTCGAGCGGAATCGCTTCCGGCAGATTGTCGATCTTCTCCGGCGCCGGTTCCGTCAGCTCGATCTTGTCGCCGGCGTGGACAAGAGTCCGTGGGCGCGCCGGAGCGCGATTCACGCGGACTAATCCAGTCCGGATCAGCTGTTGCAGTCGTGCCCGCGAAAATTGGCTCAATTGGCTGGCCAGGAAGCGGTCGAGCCGGGTGCGCGCGGCCGAGTCAGGAACGGTCAGCTCAATAGTGGTGAGCGCGTCGCGCTGGTTGTTCAATGGGCGGCTCCTTCCCTTCGCGAAGCGCGAGTGCTACAATCCGGGCCATGCCGAGGGTGAAACGAGGGACGCTCAAGCAGAAATGTCCTGGCTGTGGCGCATCGGTGGATACAGCCAGCGCCCTGCCACTTGCCCCGGTGCCGTGCCCGAAGTGCGGGAAAAACGTGCGTGCTGAACGCAGCTTCGATCATTTCGTTCTGCTCGAGACCCTTGGCCTGGGCGGCATGGGCGCGGTTTACAAGGCGCGCGACACAGTTCGCGGCCGCCTCGTTGCGCTCAAGTTGTTGCGGCCAGACCTCGATGGCGGCAATCACGCCGCCCAATTGCAGGAGGAAGCGCGGCTCGCCGCTGCGATCAATCACCCGAACGTGGTGCGCGTGTTTTCGTCCGGGACTGATCATGGGCAATTCTATGTTGTGATGGAATTGGTTGATGGCGGTAGCCTCGATGAGCTGATCGAACGCGAAAAATCTTTGCCGGAAGAGCGGGTGCTGCAAACTGGCATTCAGGTGGCGAGAGGATTACAGGCGGCGCACGCCAAAGGTCTTATTCACAGCGACGTCAAACCCGCCAACATTCTTTTTGCCGAGGAGCAGACGGCAAAGATAAGCGACTTTGGACTCGCGGCGATCGCGGCCCAAGATCCCCAGACACGCTGCCAGATTTGGGGCACGCCATACTACGTCGCTCCGGAACGCCTCAACAGTCAGCCTGAGGACCTGCGCAGCGACATCTACAGCCTCGGCGCAACGCTCTTTCATGCGCTTGCGGGCCAGCCGCCGATTCAGGCAGAGACGAATTCCGCCGCCCAACTGCGCAAACTCAAGTATCAGCCGCTGGATTTGCACGCAGCCATGCCCGGTATCACCGAAGAAACGGCGCGAGCCTTTCAACGGATGCTCGCGCCGGAGCCGGCCCAACGTTTCTCTTCCTACGACGAGCTCGTCACCGAATTGGAATCAGCCAAACGCGCCATCAAACGCTTGCAGAAAGCAGAAGTGGAACGCGCGCTAAAGGATCTAAAAACGGTCGAGCGCGCGGCGCACCCATGGCTGCGCCGAATCGCTTTGGCGGCGGCTCTGTTCATGGTCGCGCTGCTTGCCGCCGTTGCCACTCTGTTTGTTGTCGGTAAACCCGGCATGATCGATGGACTGCGCGACCGGATCGCTGGCCTGACAAAACAGTTCGCGCCGCGCCCATCGGCAACAATTCCTGCGACCGACGCGATTGCGCGGAGCAACGCTCGTGGACCCGCACCGTCGTGGGACGTCGCGCTCGCCCAATACAAAGAGCGGCTAACGCGCTACGACTTTCTCGCCGCCGCCGCGGTCATTGCGAACGCTTCGTCGCAGGATCGATCGTTGCAGATCGAGTTGGGAAAAAAAGCGCAGTGGCTGGCCCAGTGGAAGAACAATTTGATTACAGATCTTAACCGGAAGCAATTTTCGGGAGAAATCACCGACCTCGATCGGGTCCAATATAACGGCATCGTCAGCGCAACTGCGGACCGGCTGATGTTAAAAACCCATTACGGAATCGTCGGCTTACCGTGGCCCAAGCTGCCGTCGCAGAAATTACTCGCCGTCTCAGCTTCCTTCATTTGGCCTGATAATTCCGAAGCCGCCGATCGACAATGGCTTTGTGCTGTTTTTGCGAGCGCAACCGGTCAGTTCGATGCCGCGAGGCAATTCGCCGAAGCCGCTGCAAAAACCAAACCCGAATATCGCCAGGAAATTCCGCTCGTTCTCCCACCCACCTCTGCCTCGCGATAATTTCTGTAGCAACCGGCTCGGTTGCTCGCATGCGACTTCTCACTTCTCACTTCTCATCGATCAGTGATCACCCGTTTGGCGCGTCTTCTGCTCATTAAGAGCCGATGCGGCGCGGGTTGGCGTGGGCCTCGGTTTTTGTGCTTGCTGGACTCGGCGTGCACGCCGCCCACCCACCGCTGACCACAAAGGACATCGCCTTAATGTTGCGCGCCGGGTATTCCAGCGGCGCGGTGATGAGAGAATTGGCCGCGCATCGTTTTGCCGACACGCTCGATCAACCGAAAGAAAGCACGCTCGTCCAGGTGGGCGCAGCGCCTGAGCTGCTCGCCGCATTAAAAGCCGGGACCTATGCGCTTCCGCCCGAACAGGCAAACGCCGCCAAAGAACAACTTGCCGCCGAAGCCAAACGCCGCGCTGCGCAAGTCGAAGAAGCGCGCAAATTCGACACGTTGTATCAAGCTCAGCTCGCCCAGCAGCGCACCGCCTCTGCCGCGCGTTTGCCGCTCGCGACCGGTCATTTTATTCAACCATTGATTAAAGGCGACCTCGGCCAGTGGCGCAACGGAACTCTCTCGAAGTACGATGACGAACCACTCGAAAAGAAAAAGCTGATTGCGCTGTATTTTTCAGCGCATTGGTGCGGCCCCTGCCGCAAATTCACCCCGCAGTTGGTCGAATATTACAATCGCGTGGCGCCGCAACATCCCGAGTTCGAGCTCATCCTGGTCAGTGAGGATCGCAACCAATTCGGTTTCGAGACCTACTTCCGCGAAACAAATATGCCCTGGCCGGCGATCGATTATCAAAAGCTCGCCGGCAAAGATGCAATTCGGAAATACGCCGGCTCGGGCATTCCCTGCCTGGTGGTTGTCGATCCAACCGGCAAAGTCGTGTCTGATAGTTTTGCCGGAAAAGAATACCTCGGCCCGGCCAAAGTCCTCGGCGATCTCGATGCAATCTTTGCGGGCGGTCCGGCCGCCGCTCAACTCGCAGCGCGGCACTAGGGTCGCGCTTTGACGGAACCGCCGCCGTCTCGAAAGTTTTTTACAGCCCGATCGGGTGCCAGGCGGTTTTCATTTCGACGGTGTCGAGGATCCAATAGGGATTCTCAGCTTCGCGACCGCGCCACTGCCCCGGCGCGAGGTGACGAGGAACGTACCGTTTCATGTTTAGTTCGCCGCCTTGGTGCAATTGCCGGCCGAGGTTTTCATCGCCGCTCGCGTCTACAATCGCGTTCACGTCCATGTGGCTGGCGATGTGTGGCCCGAGCTCGGCGCGCTCGCCCGCGAGCACGTTGACCACCCCGCCGGGCAGGTCGCTCGTCGCGATAATTTCCGAGAACGTGAGCGCGGGCAGCGGTTTTGTCCTCGAGGCGAGAACAACTGCGCAGTTGCCGCTTAAGATCACGGGCGCAATCAGCGAGACGAAACCAAGCAACGGTGGTTCATCGGGGCAAACAATTGCGACCACGCCGGTGGGCTCGGGAGTGGTGAAATTAAAATGCGAACTGGCTACCGGATTCACGGTGCCGAAGATCTGGCCGAACTTGTCCGTCCACCCTGCGTAGTGAACGAGGCGGTCGATCGCTTGCGTGGTTTCGGAGGACGATGTCGATCTCGCACCATTTTTCGACCGCGCCAGTTCCTTTTGTAATTCGCTGCGGCGCATCTCCAGCATCTCGGCTGCCCGATACAAAATCTGCCCGCGCAGATACGCGCTTTGTTTCGACCAATTCGCAAACGCCGCGCGCGCCGCGACGACGGCATCGCGGAAATCCTTCCTCGAGGCGCGGCAAAAATTCGCCAGCACCGCGCCGTTTCCGCCGCGCGCGGGAAGGACCCGCCCGTTCTCGCCCCGCACAAATTTTCCACCGATGAAAAGTTTGTAGGTCTTTTGAACCGCGAGACGGGATTGTTTCGGCACGAATTGAGGATTGCCCAATCAGAGTAAAAAGAAAATGCTAAACCCAGTAGTATGTTCATCTGGCTGAGCTAAGCGGCGGAGCACCGCCGCACTTCAAGACGCACGCGAATGATCCGCGGGATTTGACGACTACGTTTTGGAGTGCGCCAGTGCGCTGGCGCTTTTCATTGCGCAAACGGTATCGATCGACTTCGCAACATGAACAAAACCGACAAGATTTACGTAGCTGGCCATTGTGGAATGGTGGGCAGCGCGCTGGTGCGCCGGCTCGAAGCGGAAGGCTTTACCAATCTGCCGAAGCGCGATCGGTCGCAGCTCGATCTCACGGACGAGCAGGCGGTGCGAAAATTCGTGTCGCAAGAGCGGCCGGACGTTGTGGTTCTGGCCGCGGCGAAAGTCGGCGGGATCAAGGCGAACAACGATTTTCCGGTCGAATTTCTCCTCGAGAATGTGCGCATCCAGAACAACGTCATTCACGCAGCTTACGACGCCGGTGTGCGCAAGCTTTTGTTCCTCGGCAGCTCGTGTATTTACCCAAAATTCGCGCCGCAGCCCATCCCGGAGAGCGCGCTCCTGACCGGTCCGCTCGAGCCGACCAATGACGCTTATGCCGTGGCGAAGATCGCAGGCATAAAACTTTGCCAGGCTTTTTCTCGCGAGTACGGCGCGAACTTTGTTTCCATCATGCCGACGAATCTTTATGGCCCGAACGACAACTTCGATTTGGAGAGCTCGCATGTCTTGCCCGGGCTGCTGCGCAAAGCGCACGAGGCCAAAACAAACAAGACGAGCGAGCTCGTCGTCTGGGGCACGGGCAAACCGCGCCGCGAATTCTTGCACGTCGATGACACTGCGAGCGCCTGCCTGTTTTTGCTCGAGAAATATGATTCGCCCGAGATCATCAACGTCGGTTGCGGCGAAGACATCTCCATTCGCGAACTGGCCGAACTTATCTGCGACATCGTCGGTTTCGACGGCGAACTGACCTGGGACACGAACAAGCCGGACGGCACGCCGCGCAAACTTCTCGATGTTTCCAAGCTGAAGAAGCTCGGCTGGCAGCCGGCCATTCCGTTGCGCGAGGGAATCGCGCGGACCTACGACTGGTTCTTGAAGAACGTCGCGCGATGAAAAAACTTCGTGTCGGCGTGGTCGGCGTCGGTCATATCGGGAGCAATCACGCCCGGCTTTATGGCGGGATTCCGTCGGCGGTGTTCACCGCGATCTACGATCTCGATCTTACCAGGGCGAATGGGATCGCGAAAAAATATCGCGTTCATGCGACGCAATCTCTCCAGGAATTTATCGAGGCGGTGGATATCGCTTCGGTTGCGACGCCCACGAACACCCACTACGAAATCGCGCGGCCGTTGCTGCAACGCGGCAAACATCTGTTGGTGGAAAAACCGATCACCGACAACACCGCGCATGCGACCGAGCTGGCCGAGCTCGCCGCGAAAAACGGGTTGATCCTGCAGGTCGGCCATGTCGAGCGGTTCAATCCGGTGCTGAGCGCGCTGGAAAAACACCTCACGCATGCGCGTTTTATCGAGGCCCACCGGCTTTCCCCTTATCCGGAGCGCAGCACCGATATCGGCGTCGTGCTCGACCTGATGATCCACGATCTGGAAATCATTTTGCATCTCGTTCGTTCGCCCGTGCAAAGCATCGACGCCGTCGGTGTGCCGGTGTTGAGCCGCGGCGAAGACATCGCCAATGCGCGGCTGCGCTTCGAAAACGGTTGCGTCGCGAACGTTACCTCGAGCCGGATCAGCCCCGAGCGGATGCGCAAGATCCGCGTCTTTCAGGAGGACGCGTATCTGTCGCTCGATTACGAAAAACAAAGCGGCGAAATTTATCGGCGTGAGCGCGGCAAAATCACGCGTGACAAAGTCCCGATCGAGCGAGAGGAACCGCTCAAGAGCCAGCTCACATCCTTCATCGAATGCGCCAGCACCGGGCGCCAACCGCTCGTCTCGGGATTTCAAGCCACAGCGGCGCTTGAATTGGCGGTGGAAATCACGAAAAAAATGACGAAATCCGAATGAGAACGGAATGACGAAGCGCGAATGACGAATGACGAAGGAATGACGAAGCACGAATGATGAATTGATTGAGAAGCGTTTCGCGCGCTGTTTCGGATTTCGTCATTCGGATTTGTTTCGTCATTCGTCATTCGTCATTCGGATTTCGTCATTATGACCCTCTACTTCGTCGCCGGCGAAGCGAGCGCCGACAATCATGGCGCTGCGCTGATGCAATCGCTGCGGCGGCTAGATGCCGATCTTCGCTTCGTCGGTCGCGGCGGTCCGCAGATGAAAGCCAGCGCGGGCGCGCAATTTAATAATTGGATCGAAAGGTCCGGCGTGCTGGGCCTGTGGGAAGTGATTAAACACTACGGTTATTCCCGAAAGCAATTTGCGGAGACGC
>JBHEMD010000041.1:0-11222 GCA_046262735.1 Chthoniobacterales bacterium
CGATTGCACGCCGAGTTATCTCTATCACACGGCCGCGATGGAGAGGATTTTGAATTACAACCCGCAGATCAAGCTCATCATTCTGTTGCGGAACCCGATCGACCGCGGATTCGCCCATTGGAACATGCAGCGCTTCAAAAAGCGTGAGCCGCTCGACTTTCTCGAGGCTGTGAAAGCGGAGAGCGAGCGAATGAAGCAGGCGAGCGCGGCGGTTGAAGCGCGACGGATTGCCTATGTCGATCGCGGCCGTTATGCCGAGCAGATCGAGCGCGTCTTCAAATTTTTTCCACGCGAACAGATCAAGATCATCAAGTTCGAAAAGTTTCGCGACGACAACCGCGCTGCGCTAAACGCAGTGTTTGCCTTCCTGGGCGTGAAGCCGTTGCGCGCGATCCGGAGCAAAGATCGCAATGTAGTTCCGTACGAGCGAACGATGACGGCCGAAGAACGAAAGCGTCTTTACGCGCTTTTCGCCGACGAGATCGTCAAAGTTGAGCAGCTGCTCGGCTGGGATTGCTCCGATTGGAACCTGTAGCGGCCGCTGTCCCCAGCGGCGGTCGATTCCTTCGTCGCGGTTTTTTGAATTGACATGTGGCTCAGCGTTTTCAGAACCTGCGCGTAAATAGGACTGAATCTGGCGAAGGAGGTTTTGTCCCGGTGGCTTCTTTCTTCTTTCAGACCTGCAGTGGGCAGCAACCAGCGGGACGAAAGAAAAGATAAAGCATGAATCAGTTAATTCAGTTCAAAGCGACAGCTTCGCCATTCAGAAATTTGGTCATTCTCGGTGCCCTCGTGTTCATCTGTTTTGCGTTTTTGCCGACAGCGCGAGCTGACAACAAGCCAAAGCCAACGCCGACACCATGTGCATGCGAAAATGAAAACCGCGGGAACGGCAACAGTGCTGCCGAGGGCGTGATGGCTCTCAATCCGGCAACAACTGGGATCAATAACACAGCAACTGGCTGGCAGTCATTATTTAGCAACACAACCGGAAATGACAATACCGCGAGCGGTTTTCAGGCGCTTTTCAGCAACACAACCGGTGAAGTTAACACGGCCAACGGCTTCCAAGCGCTCTATAGCAACACAGAAGGCAGCGGCAACGTAGCGAATGGTTATCAAGCGCTGTATAACAACACAACTGGAAGCAATAACACGGCGCACGGTAATTCAGCGCTCTTTAGCAATACAACCGGCTTCAATAACACGGCCACTGGTCAAGGTGCACTCGGTGGCAACACAACTGGCACCAATAACACCGCCACCGGTACGCAAGCGCTTGCTTCCAACACAGCCGGTTTTAGCAACACTGCCCACGGTTTTGCAGCGCTCTTTAGCAACGAGGGCGGCGTAAACAACACCGCCAGTGGGGATGGTGCACTCGCTAGCAATGTCGGCGGCCACAACAACACCGCGGTCGGCAATCGTGCCCTTGGAGGCAATAGCAGCGGTGGCGAAAATACGGCAGTCGGCATTTCTACGCTTGAACAAGCTACGGGCAGCAGCTCGAATATCGCACTAGGTGCTAACGCCGGTATATCTCTTGTCACGGGCGATTACAATATCTATGTCGGCAGCGCTGGTGGTTCTGGTGTCGAGTCTACCACGATCCGCATCGGTGAGGGGGGACTTCACACAGCCACATTCATCGCCGGTATTAGTGGGACACCGGTTGCAGGCGACACAGTCGTTGTAGACGCGAACGGCCAACTTGGCGTGCTCGTCTCTTCGCAGCGTTTCAAGGATGAGATCAAGCCCATGGATAGGGCGAGCGAGGTGATCTTGGCGCTGAAACCCGTGACCTTCCATTACAAACGCGAGATTGATCGGGAGGGAGCGGCACATTTCGGTCTCATCGCTGAGGAAGTGGAAAAGATAAATCCCGATCTCGTATCGCACGATGCTAACGGAAAAGCGTACACCGTGCGCTATGAAGCAGTAAACGTGATGCTGCTCAACGAGTTCATCAAAGAGCACCGGCAAGTGCAGAAACTGGAAGCGGCGCTCACCGCAGTGAACGAGCGTCTGAAAGAGCAGGACGCGAAGATCGACAAGGTGAACGCCAAGGTCGAGCTGGCCCGGCCTGCGCCGCAAATCGTCGAGAACAGGTAGGAGCGACGCGGGCGGTGCGGCCAGTCGGCGCTATTGATTGCGCAGGTCGACGTCGCAACCCAGCGTCGGGCATTCGGTGGCTTCGGTGAAGACGAAGAGATAGGGCCGTGTCGACGTTGGCGTGCAGTGCCGCCCTGCGACTGATCAGACGCAGTTGTCGGGAAGGATGATGTGGTCAACCAAAGCGCAGCTTTCCTGCGGAGTTGCGGGTGCGGTGCGCGAGGCGTCAACTGCGACAAGCACGACGACCGCGACGACAACGATAACCACTACTAAAGGAATAAGACCGATGCCGCTCATATTAACTCTCGTTTTGTGCATGGGAGAATCCTCCTAATCTGACGCGATCGTCCCGCCGTTCGCGGCGGAGTGTCAAACTTATTTGTCTCGGCGCGCCCGGCGGTCGCGCCCTACCTTTGTTTGAAGCGCGGGCGGCGAGTTGGATCGGCGGAGAAGAGCGACTTCGAGCGAAAGATGCGCGCGCCTTCCGCCTCGAAACAGGCGCGAAGTTCCGGCGTGAAAAATGATGAGCCATCGGGGCGCGGGTTGAACTCGAGAAACAGGCGGCCGTTTGGGTTGAGGAGCCGCGTTCGGATGTCGCCAATGAAAAATTTCCAATCGGCCGGGCTCCATTCTCTCCATTCTCCGTTTGGTCCGCGTTCCAGGCGGTGAAAACAGACGCGGTGGCCGGTGACGAGATCGAATTTTTCGGCGAGCTCGGGCAGCGGCGTTTGCGGATCGATGCGCGCCGTGACGCGGCGCACACCGAACAGCTGAGTCGTTCCGCGGAAGAGCGGGTTTTCGTCGGTGTCGAGCCCGATTCCTTCATGGCCGAAGAGCCGGCAGACATAGAGAAAGTATCCGGGACCCGATCCGAGGTCGAGAATCCGCAGCGGCGCGGTGCGATCGAGCCAGAGGTCTTGCACGCGCCGGACGTTGACGCCAACCCAGTAGGCGGCGTCCTCGTAAGCGTTAATCTTGCGCGCGCCGGCGCGCGGCGGGTAACGTTCAGCCAGCCGACTTAATTCAGTCGTGTCGATCGAGCCAAGAATTTTGCGTGCGCTGATCGGATGCGTCCAACGGCAAAGATGTTCCCAACCACTCTGAAGCAGTTCAGGTGAAAACAGTTTCTCGACCTTGCGTGACAATCGCACTGCTAAACGATGCCGCTACGCGCGACCGAAACAAGTCGCGCACGGTAGGGACAGCGCGCTGCGCTGTCCGCGGGACGCCGCAGCGCGGCGTCCCTACCATCTCGACAAGTTTATCGACCGATGAGAATGAAAATGCCGGCGAGCAAAGCGAGGATGCCGGTCAGGACCGGCGGGATGGCAATTCCGCCCGCGAGCGCAATAATGCCGACGAGGATTAAATAAATGGCCAGCAACAGCATTCCGATATTTCGGTTAAATGTCATGACTTTCTTCTGAGGCAAAGCGAAGGGGTTTGCACGTTCAAAATTCGCTATGATCGCAGCTGCGCGCGGGGACCGCGGTTGATCAGAGGCCTTCCGGATGGCGAGCGGCGAAGCCGCGTGTGTCGCGGAAATCGTTATGCCAGCGAGGGCCGACGTCGGTGCCGTAACGCAGATCGGTGGTGTCGAGGCGCAAACCGGCAATCACGGCAAAGGTGTGCCCGCGCCGCGCATAAATGGTGATCCATTTGCCCCGGCCCCGCCTGCCATAACGAAGAAAATCATTCGAAGGCAACGGCGTGCCAAGCAACCCGGCATGATGAAGCGCGAAAGAAACCGTGCCGGAACAATCGTAGCCAAAGTCGTTAAAGGAGCCGTGGCCGCCGCCCCAGGCGTACGGTTTGCCGCGCAGTGTGTTGGCCGCCCAGATCGCGGACTTCACGCTGTCCGGCGCGTTGGCCGGTGCGTAGGCGACGCCGTTGCGTAATACGGCGCGCTTGCCTCGGACAATTGGACCGGACGCCGTCGCTTGCGGGAACGGAGCGGGCTGCGATTCGTCGGCTTCGATTACAGCTTCGGCGCGCGGAATGGCGCGCGGTGCGTAATAGGCATATCGAACGCGCGTCGGTTGATCGAGGGAGAATGGCTGAAGTGCGACCGCGATCTCTTTCTGGGAACCGGTGCGGGACACTTGCGCCAGCGTGTTCGTCACAACCGTGAGCGCGCACAAACAGCAAAATGTCGTTCGGCGAGCCCATCTCGGCTGTGGTTGCTGGCAAACCGTTGCTGCCATAGCGCAAGAGAAAGCTGCTCGCGCGCCAAGCCCGGGAGTTTCTCGGCGCCAAAACAGCGCATCGGCAGCAAAAGAATTGACTCACGTGCGTGGGAACTCTGAGATGGATCAGTGCCGAAAAAAGATCCGCGCGTTGATGCTTACATCGCGAAGGCTGCGCCTTTTGCCAGGCCGATGCTGAAACAACTCCGCAAGATGGTGCACGCCGGTTGTCCGGATGTGCAGGAAACGATCAGATGGGGGATGCCGCACTTTGAATACGATGGCCTGCTTTGCGGGATGGCCGCGTTTAAAAACCATTGCGCCCTGTGGTTTTGGAACCGCGAGTTGGTCCTCGGCGCAAACTCGGAACGCGGGATGGCTCAGTTCGGCCGAATTGAATCAATCAACGATTTGCCTGACGAAAAGATACTTATCGGTTATGTCCACAAAGCCGCCGCGATCAACCAGGCTGGAATAAAGCGGCCGGCGCGTAGCAAACCAAAAAAGAAATTGCCACCCAAAGTGCCGGATTATTTCAAAGCGGCGCTCGCGAAAAACGCAAAAGCACGAGGAACCTTCGAAAACTTCAGTCCAAGCCAGCGAAAAGAGTACGTGGAATGGGTGAGCGAAGCGAAACGCGACGAAACCCGGCAGCAACGTGTGAAGATGTCAATCTTATGGCTGGCAGAAGGGAAGCCGCGCAATTGGAAGTACATGGCGAAGTGGAAATAAGTCGTTCACGAATGTTGTGTGGTGCATCCGCGTTCGATCGCTTCCAGCTTCTCCTCTCCCTCAGGGAGAGGGTAGGGTGAGGGTTGAACTTTGAGAACCGGTCAGGCGCGGCTTCTTCGTAAACGTGCCACGGAGGCGGAAAAGCGGTTGTGGTCGCATCTGCGAAATCGGCAGCTTGCCGGCTTCAGGTTCCGGCGCCAGCAGCCAATTGGAGATCGCATACTCGATTTCTTCTGCGCTGAAGCAAAGCTGGCGATCGAACTCGATGGCTCGGGACATTCCCGACATTTCGGTGAACTTTTCGATCTCGATCGAGAGCTTGAGCTCTATGAAAAAGGTATTCGAGTTCTTCGCTTCTCGAATCGGGCCGTCACTTCGAACCTCGATGGGGTTTTGAACGCGATGATCTACGCGATCGGCCCGGAAAAATCGTTGTGGCTAACACAGCATCAGAATTGCCGGCGAGGAGGTAACAACGACGGCAGGCCCTCACCTCAATCCTCTCCCTGAGGGAGAGGAGAACGCGCCAGCGCTAGGTGAGGGTGTTGGGTGATTCTTTCACGCAACCACGTGCGCGCGACAAGACCCGTTAAAACGGCAGCGGCGTTACTATCGGAATAGGCGAAGAAGTTGGCAGCGGCGTAAGCGTCGGGATCGGCGACGCCGTCGGCATCGGCGTGATCGGTGGCACGGTTATCGGATTGGGAATTGTAACCGGCGGATTCGGCGCGATTGGTGGCGCCGGGTTTGGTGTAATTGGCGGCGCGGGATTTGGCGTGATGGGTGGGGCCGGATTTGGAGTGATGGGCGGCGCAGGATTTGGCATGATGGGCGGCGCGGGATTTGGGGTGATGGGTGGTGCGGGATTTGGGGTGATGGGCGGTGCGGGGTTGGCCGTGATCGGCGGGGCCGGGTTGGACGTCACCGGGTTAGCGGCATTAAATCGCAGCCGTGGGCTTGCCGGGTGAGGAGTTTGTGCCCAGATCGCTACCGGAAAATAGAACCCCAGCATTCCTGCGGCACAACCGCCGAGTAGCGGCCAAAGAATCTTGTTTTTCACGCTTGCCCTCTCTTCAGATTTCGTAACGCGCACCCTGTTCAGATGTCACGCACGGAAATAACAGACAGACATATCGAATCAGCGATCCGCGGCTGTGGGCGAAGTTGCCGCTCGTGCTGAGCGAAAAGTCTTCGCCGCTTTTTAACTTCGCGACCGCGAAGCGGTTCAGTACGATCGGATCATATGGCGTTGCTTCCAGAGCGAACCGTCGCGGAATTGAAAGAGCTGGGCGCCCTCACGGCGGATGAAAACGGCGCGCAACGCGTTGCGTTTACGCCGACCTGGACGACGGCGCGGAAATGGTTGCGCGAAAGGATTGAAGAAATCCCCGGCGTGGAAGTTCACAATGATGCAGCCGGAAATCTGTGGAGCACGTTGCCGGGCAAGATCGACAAAGCGCTGTTGATTGGCGGCCATATCGATTCGGTCCCAAACGGTGGCTGGCTCGACGGTTGTCTGAACGCGCTCGCGGGGGTGGAGATTCTCAGACGCATTCACGCGCAGTACGGCGGCAAAGCACCCGTTACCGTGCGCCTTGTCGATTGGGCTGACGAAGAGGGCGCGCGTTTTGGCAAGAGCTTGTTTGGCTCCTCAGCTTGCTCCGGCAAGATCGACATGAACGAAACGCGCGGTCTTAAGGACAAGGACGGCGTCCGTTTGATCGACGCGCTGAAGGAACACGGGATCGATTTTGAAAAGGTCAAAGACTCGGGAAAAGAATTGAAGAATGCGACCGCGTACCTCGAGCTGCACATCGAACAAGGTCCCGTCCTTCTCGATCTCGATCTTCCATTCGGCGTAGTCCTCGGAACTTTCGGCGTCGAGCGACACGCGATAACTTTTCGCGGTCAGGCGGCGCATTCGGGCAGCACCCCGATGAATCGCCGGCGCGACGCCTTCCTCGCCGCGGCCAAAATGAGCCCGGAGATTTACCGGATCGCTGAGCGCAGCAGCGGCGGGGTTTGCACGATCGGCGCGTGCACGACCAAACCGGGCATCGTCACGAGCGTGATCGAAGAATGCCGGATCACCTTGGACCAACGGCACCTCGACGCTGAAGCGCTGCAGAGAATGTTGAATGAAGCGAAAGATACGAGCGAGAAATTCGCCGCCGAAGGAAATGTCGATCTGGCTTGGGAGCGGATTTGGAACATCGAGCCGATCCTGTTTCACAAAGAACTTGTCGATCTTTGCGACGAAGCGATCAGCGAGACCGGCGCGAAACCGCACCGGATGCCATCAGGGCCTCTGCATGACGCGGCCGAAGTGGCGCGTGCCGGTGTTTCGACGGTGATGATGTTCGTGCAAAGCCTGCACGGCATCAGCCACAACAAGATCGAGGACACGAAGGAGGAACATCTCGAGCTGGCGGTGAGGGCGTTCGATAAACTGGCGGAGAAAGCGATGGGCTGGATCGTAGCGCAAGAAAAATTGTAGGGCACGCTCTCCGGCTGCCAAGCTCGGGTCGGCAAGCGATGCGCTTGCCCTACAAGACTCGTAACTGATAAAATTCGCGATCAAAGGAGCCCGCCATGCCAACACTCGCCACCACCGTCGACGGATTAAAATTACCGAACCCGTTTATCATTGGCTCCGGCCCGCCGGGGACAAATTTCAACGTCATTACGCGAGCGTTTCGCGAAGGCTGGGGCGCGGTGATTGCGAAAACAATCAGCCTCGAAGCCGACAAAGTAGTTAACGTGACGCCGCGCTACGCAAAACTGCTCGGGGCGGACGGCAAGGACGTGGTCGGTTGGGAGAACATCGAGCTGATCAGCGATCGGCCGTTCCACATCTGGCTCGATGAATTCAAAAAATGCAAAGACCAGTTTCCCGATGGCGTGCTGATCGCGTCGATCATGGAGGAATACAATCGCGATGCGTGGACGGAGATTGTCGAGCGTTGTCAGGATGTCGGCGTCGATGCGTTCGAGCTAAACTTTTCCTGTCCGCACGGATTGCCCGAGCGAAAAATGGGCGCGGCGATGGGTGAGAACCCGGAGATCGTCGAAGAGGTTGTTGGCTGGGTGATGACAGCAGCGAAAAAACCGGTCTGGGCAAAGATGACGCCGAATGTCACGCGCATCACCGATCCGAGCCGCGCCGCATTTCGTGGTGGATGCGAAGGTGTCAGCGCAATCAACACCATTCGCAGCGTGACGAGCGTGAACCTGGAAACCTTGCGACCCGAACCGAGCGTTGAAGGCTACACGACTCCCGGCGGTTATTCGTGCAAAGCGGTTCGGCCAATCGCGCTCCGCATGACCATGGAGATCGCGACCATGATCCGAAGCGAGTTTCCGGGCAAAAGTTTATCCGCCATCGGCGGAATCGAAACCGGCGGCGACGCCGCGCAATTCATTTTGCTCGGCGGCGACACCGCCCAGGTTTGCACCGGCGTAATGAAACACGGCTACGAGATGGTGAAGCGAATGCAGGAGGAGCTGCTCGCGTTCATGGAGAAACACAAATTCGAAACGCTCGCCGATTTCAAAGGCAAGAGTCTCGACTATTTCACGACGCACGCCGAGCTCGTGCGGATGCAAAAGGAGCGTAAAGACAAACAGAAAGCCGCCGCCGAAGAAGCAGCCGCGAAAAAGATGGTGAAAGCGGACAGCGAATGGAGCGGGGATGATTTTGTGAAACAATCGGATGCATTAGCGAGAAATTGATGACGTCGGTTCCGGCATTTGTTAACGGCGAGTGGCGCGAAATCTCCGGCGTCGAGAAAACACCGGTCTATAATCCCTCGCGCGGCGAAGTCATTGCCGAAGTGCCGGCCTGCACGAAGGAACATGTCGATCTTGCGGTCGAAGCGGCGGCTGACGCGTTTCCGGCCTGGCGCGATACGCCGCCGGTCGAACGCGCGCGGCTGTTCTTTCGTTATCGGCAACTCGTCGAGGAAAACTTTGATCGCATTTGCCAGAGCGTTTCGCGCGAGCACGGGAAAACGCTGGCCGAAGCGCGGGGGAGCGTTTATCGCGGGCTGGAGAACATCGAGTTCGCCTGCGCGGCGCCGACACTCTTAATGGGCGACACGCTGGAAGAGATCGCGCGCGGCGTCGATTGCGAGACGATGCTGCAACCGCTCGGAGTGTGCGTCGGCATCACGCCATTTAATTTTCCGGCGATGGTGCCGATGTGGATGTTTCCGGTCGCGCTCGTCTGCGGAAACACATTCGTGCTCAAGCCGAGCGAAAAAGTTCCGCTCACCGCGAATCTCATTGTCGAGCTGCTGGAACAAGCCGGCCTGCCTAAAGGCGTTTTAAATGTCGTGCACGGCGGACGCGAATGCGTCGATGCGCTGCTCACGCATCCGAAAGTGAAAGCGATTTCATTTGTTGGCTCGTCGCCCGTGGCGCGACATATCTTCGAAACGGGGACGCGCAACGGCAAACGCGTGCAGGCCAATGGTGGCGCTAAAAATTACGTAGTCGTGATGCCGGACGCCGATGTGGCGCGAACGGTCGAAGCGCTGTCGACTGCGGCGTTCGGCTGTGCGGGCGAACGTTGCATGGCGGGATCGACCGCCATTGCCGTTGGTAAAGCGAGTGAGCGCGTATTGCCGTCATTAGTCGAAGCGGCGCGCGCGGTTAAGGTTGGCCCGACCGACGTTTCAAAGCCCCAGCCCGACATGGGACCGGTGATCACGGCGCAACATCGCGAACGCGTCCTGAGCCTCGTCGGGAGCGGTGAAAAGGAAGGCGCCAAAGTGATCGCGGACGGCCGTGGCGTGCGCGTCGCGGACGCACCGAATGGGTTCTACATCGCTCCGACGATTGTCGATCTTGTCGAGGAGAGAATGACAATCGCGCGCGAAGAGGTATTTGGTCCGGTCCTCAACGTCATGCGGACGGACGATCTCGATGGAGCGATCGAAGCGGCAAATAAATCTGGTTATGGAAACGGCGCGTCGATCTTCACGAACTCCGGCAAAGCCGCGCGCGAATTTAAACATCGAGTAAAAGCAGGTATGGTCGGCATCAACATCGGCGTGCCCGCGACGATGGCGATGTTCCCATTCACCGGCTGGGGCGAATCCTTTTACGGCGATCTCCACATCCAGGGCAGGGAAGGCGTGCAGTTTTATACGCAGCAGAAAGTTGTCTCCACGCGCTGGTTCGGCGACGGGGTGGGCGACGTCTGGAAAAAATAATCTTGGGCGATGTCGCTGCTAATTAAAAACGGCGAGATCGTTACGCCCGACGAGCGCTACACGGCGGACATTTTCTGCGAGAACGAAACGATCACGCAGATCGAGCGCAACATCGACAAGGTGAAAGCGGACGAAGTTGTCGATGCGTCGGGCAAATACGTCTTCCCGGGCTTCATCGATCCGCATGTGCACATTTATCTGCCGTTCATGGGGACGTTCGCCAAGGACACGCATGAAACGGCGAGCCGCGCGGCGCTGGTCGGCGGCACAACCACGTTCATTGAAATGATTTGTCCCGCGCGCGGCGATCGTCCGCTCGAGGCCTTCGAGCTTTGGCTGAATAAAGCGCAGGGAAAGAGCGCGTGCGATTTCACCTTTCACATGGGCGTGACGCACTACGACGAGCAAGCGGAGGAGGATTTTCGCGAGATCGTCCGGCGCGGCCTCGCGAGCTTCAAAATTTTCCTGGCTTACAAAGGCGCATTCGGGATCGACGACCGGGAGCTTTATGCGACGCTCTCGCTCGCGAAACAACTCGGTGTCATCGTCACGGCGCATTGCGAAAACGCGGATCTCATTTTGGAATTGCAGAAGAAACTTTTGGCGGAAGGCAAAACAGCGCCGGAGTTCCATTATTGGAGCCGTCCGCCGGTGGTGGAGGCCGAGGGCGTGCATCACCTCATGACATTCGCCGAGATGACCGGGGCGCACGTCTACACCGTCCACACCAGTTGTGAAGAAGCGTTGAGTGAAGCGATGCTCGGCAAAGAGCGCGGGATCAATGTCTGGGTTGAGACCCTGATCCAATATTTGCTGCTCGATCGCACAGCCGCCGAGCCGAACTTCGAAGGCGCGAAGAATGTGATGTCCCCGCCGTTGCGCGACAAAAAGAACCAGGACGTGCTGTGGAAAGCGCTGGCTGACGGCTCAGTCGCGACGCTGGCGACCGATCACGCGCCGTTCGATTACACGC
>JBHEMD010000042.1:0-20676 GCA_046262735.1 Chthoniobacterales bacterium
CTCTTGTTGTCCCCGACCCGGCGCACTTCGCGCTCCTGCAGCACGCGCAGCAGTTTGGTTTGGAGCGGCGGCGCCATCGAATTCACTTCATCAAGAAAAATCGTGCCGAGGTTGGCTTCCTCGAACAACCCGCGTTTGTCCGCGACCGCGCCGGTGAAGGCGCCTTTCTTGTGCCCGAACAATTCCGACTCGAGCAGGTTCTCCGGCAGCGCGCTGCAGTTGATCGCGACGAAGGGGTGATGCTGCCGGTTGCTGTTGAAATGCAGACCGCGCGCGACCAACTCCTTGCCCGTGCCGCTTTCGCCGACGATGAGCACCGTGCTGTCGGTGTCGGCCACTTTGTTAACGAGATTGTAGACCTGTTGCATTTTGCGGCTCGTGCCGACGATGTTCTCGAACCGGTAGCGGTTCTTGAGTTCTTTGCGCAGGTAAACGTTCTCCCGCAGCGCCGCCTGATAATCGAGCGCCCGCTGCACCGTTAGTTGCAGCTCATCGATCTTGAACGGCTTCGTCACGTAGTCGTAGGCGCCCATCTTCATCGCCTCGACCGCCGTCTCCACCGTGCCGTAGGCCGTGATCAAAATGACCGCCGTCTGGCGATGATGTTCCCGCACGTGGCGCAGCACATCGAACCCGGTCATCGTCTCCATTTTGATGTCCGCGATCACTACCTGCGGCTGAACGCTATCGAGTTGCTCGACCGCTTTCGGCGCCGAGTTGAACGGGAAAACCTGGTGACCTTTTTCGCGACAAAGCGTCACGATGACCTCGACCATCGCCGGCTCGTCGTCGATGACAATGATCTTCGCCATGAAATCTCAGCGCGGAGAATATTTCACTTTTGAGAAAAGGAAAGTGAAAATGAGAAGCATTTCATAAGTCTCATACGCTTTTACGACTTAGGCGCAGAGACCGCCCGCCATCACCCAAGGCCGGCCTTCGAACCCGATGATCTCCTCAAACACGTCGTCGCCTCGAAACGGCGCCGCGATAAGATCGACATGTGCGCCCGGGCAAATTTTTCCCAGCACATTCTCCGGACGCAACCCCCGCGCCGGATTCACCGTCACCATCCGCAAAACTTCCTCCGGCGACGCGCTCGGGAATGTTTCCCGAAACTGCCGCATCTCGGCGAACAAGCTCAAATCCTCATTGCTGGCGAGACTATCCGTACCGAGGCAGATGTTGAAACCGAGCTGGCGTAATTTCTCGTACTGAAATGGCGCATGTCCAAAGTAAAGATGACTGCGCGGGCAATGAACAACCGACAGGTTCCTTGTCGATCTGCCCAATAAATCAACGTCGCTCTCCACCAGCTCATTTACGTGCGCGATTATCCACTCCTTTGTCATTCCGAGCGGAGTCGAGGAATCTTTTACCGCCAAAAAACGCGCGATCGGCGTGATCCCGCCACAGTCGCCCATGTCTCTCCCGATCTCCTTCAGGAATTCGTAGAGCGGTCCAGAAACGTTCCCGAACATCGACATCTCCTCCCGCGACTCCGCCAAATGCGTCGTGAGCAAAATATTTTCGCGTCGCGCAACTTCCTCGCAGCGCCGGAACAGATCGCGCGACGCGGTGTAGAGTGCGTGTGGCGCCAAACCCCAATGCTTTGCTGGTTTCAGCGCCTGCACCGCAAGATCGACAATCTCCTTCGCGCGCTCCGGCTGGCGCACATCGATCAGCTCAGCAAACCACCACGTGCGAATCGATGCCGACTCAACCTTTGCCACCAGTTCGGGAAATGCCGTCAGATTGAGGATTGTCGTCGTGCCAGACTTTTTCGCCTCAGCGAATCCTTCCCCAATCGATTCCAGATAATCCGCCTCCGAAAGCTTCGCCTTTTCCGTATTGATCGCCCGGATCCAGTCGGCAAACGAGTTCGGCCGCGGAATCTTCCCGCGCAAGCAGGTGTAATCGAGATGACAATGCGCATTGATTAACCCCGGCAGCAGGGCGCGCTCGCCAAGATCGACAATCTCGCCGGAGTGACTCGCCTTAACGTCATCAAACTTCCCAACCGTAATAATGCGATCGCCCGAAACCGCGACCGCGCCGTTCTCGATCGGCGGCCCGTCCATGGTGACCACGACGCGCGCGCGAACAATCATCCTGTTTCGCCTTTCATCGCCTTCCGGCATTCGTTGACCAGCAGATTGCACGCTTCCTGGCAGAGCAGCGGGACGGTTTTCTCAGCGCGCCCCGTCTGATCGTGCGAGGGATCGAACTTCTCCGGTGGCAACTTTGTCGATGGCGTCCCGCCGCTTCGATCGCGCTTCCACAAAATTGTGCGCAAGCAACCGCCATTGGACCGGCAAAAATTTGCGACTACCTCATCGAGCTGTTCGTCGGAAATTTTAGCCGCGACGCGGTACATGCCCGATTGTCGATCTAACGTTTCGCGCAAAGACGTGGTCGTGAGGCGATTTTCTTTCCACGTCCGAAACATCGCGAGTCTGCCTGGATAAAAGTAATCCAGGGCGCCGCGCACTTCGCTAAGATCGACAACTTCCAGGCGCCAACCGTGCCGGAGATTCGGCGCGGTCTTCAGCGGCCGGTAATTTCCGGCGTCATCGAAGCGCGTAATTCCAATCGCCTCCTCGGCGCCTCGAAAAACCGGCAAATGCTCGCGACGTTCATCGTCACAATGCAGAAGGGTGAAGCCGCCGCTGCTTTTGCGAACGAGAATTTGCCCGATGCGACAGCAATCGGTCAGCGCCGCTTCCAGCGCACGCTCGATTACATCCGGCATCGCGCCGCCGTCACGCCAGGCAATGCGCGATGAGCCCGGCCGCGCGCTCGAGAAATTGCCGATCGTCGTCGCCGAATGCGTTCATTTTGTCGCTTTCCGCGTCGATCATGCCGAGGATGTGCCGGTGCTCGTTCCGCATCGGCACGATGATTTCCGAGCGCGTCGTGTGAAAGGTCGGCAGATAACGCGCGTCTTTATGCACGTCGCCGACAATGATCGATTTGCCCGATTCCAAGGCCGCGCCGCAAAGCCCCTGCGTGATCGGAAACTGCCGATAGGCCGGCGGCTCGTTCCCTGTCTCGGCCAGGATGACGAACTCATCCTTCACGATTTTGTAGATGGCGACAAAACGATAGTTACGGGCCGCCCGGATCATTTCCGCGACCTTTTTCAGGTCCTTTTTCTTACAGCCGCTCGCCAAAACGAACCCGCCGATCTGTTGCAATTCTTTGAGAGTCTCGGCCTGCATCGGTGAAACGTCAGGAAGTCAGACAAGATTACGACGCCGCGCCCGCGCGCAACTCTTCTCGATCAAAAACCCCCGTTTGTTCGAGGATGATATCGGCCATCCGCCGGTCGGTGCCGATCGAGGGCGCGTAATAAAGAAGCCGATTGTCGATCCGATGCGCACCAAATACGAGGGAGCGGCGGTCTCCATGGCCGCCGTCCTTGGGGCTTTCGGCGGCCGGGAAGCCGCTGCTGCTTGAGTTTGGGTTCGTGATTGCCATTAAAGCGGGAATATCCTCATAGCTGTGTAACCCGTCGGAAATAAAAAACGGCACCACCACCACATTGGGCGTGCGCGTCAATTGGCGCCAGTCTGAAACCCGCGGCTCTTCTTCCATGTAAACATTGAGGACTGCCGCGTATCGGTCGAGTCCCCGCACCTTTTCCGCTTCACGTTTCGCCGCCACCGCGCTGTTTTCATTCAGATCCGTGCCGTGCGCGACGATGAGCAACGATGTTTCGGCGGGATCGATATCGGGCGCGATCTCGCCGGCGCGCTGCAGCAGCAGCTCAGTCATCCTCGGATGGTTTCCGACCGGCTCGCAGTATTTCCAGACCTGACCATTCGCGCGCTCCGTTACTCGCCCGTTTAATTGCAGCTCACGCGGAATCACCATCTGCGTAAAGTAACCTTCGCTGATGAAATTCGGCACGACGTAAACTTCGCGGACCAGATCGACATCGAACAGGAACAGCGCGTCGCGCAAGCTCGGTTCCTCCTTCCAAAAGGCGCATTCGACCTGGGCAAGAATATTTCGCCGCCGAATCTCGGCCGCATGCGCCAGGGTCGGCGCGCTCGAATCAGGATTCACCGTTGAGCCATGCCCGACGATCAAAAGCGCGCTCTCTTCTTTTGGGATCACGGATTCAGAAAACGTCGAACGTCCAACGCCCAACGTCCAATCTCGAATTCCGAATTGGTCTTCTCACGTCATTGCTGAGGATGCACAATCGCGACTGCCTCACCGATCTTTCCATGCAATGAAGATTTGGCGGCTGTTGTTTGATCCGCGCGGAATCATTTCGCGTTCGTCTTTCACGCTAACGGCCATCGCGTTGGTAGTAATCAAAATCGCTGGCGACTTCGCCATCGCAGGTCTCATTTTTCATCGCACCTGGAATCTGCGGGAATATTTGTTTTCACATCTGGCGATTCTTTTCGATAACTCTCCAGGCGCCTGGAAATTCGATGCCTCTCTTTTACTCTGGGCCGCGCCATTTGCATGGATGGGGTTGTGTCTTCTCGCAAAACGTCTTCGATCAGCGCGAGCACCGATTCCACTCGTCATATTGTTCTTCGTCCCAATCGCGAAGTTCTTTTTCTTTGCCGTCCTATGCGTATTGCCTGAGCGCGGGCACGACGAAATAGAACCGGAACTTCCGCCGCCAATCCGTAGCTGGATACCGGAAAGTTCGCTGGCGAGCGCTGGTCTGGCAGTTCTTTGTTCAACAGTGGTCGGTGTCGGATTCAGTGTTTTGGCCACGCAGCAGATGCGAGCTTATTCGAGCTGGCTGTTTCTCGGATTGCCATTCTTGATGGGATTTCTTGCCGCCTGGATCTCCGGACTTGCGCGACCAAGAAAGCTTGGCCAATCATTCATAACCGCGTATCTCGCGCTCGCGATTACCGGGGCCAGCTTGCTTAGCATTGCAGTAGAAGGGATTGTCTGTCTTGCAATGGCAGCGCCGATCGCGGTTGTCGAAGCAACCGCGGGCGCTTGGATCGCACACTCGCTCCATCAAACATCCTGGAAAGGTAGAAGTGGCGGTCCCTCGGCCATTGTCGTATTCGTCACTCTTCCCTTTTTGATCACTATCGAGTTCCAAACGAGCGCGCATCCGACTGAATTTGCCGTGACGAGCGAGTTAGCACTCAGCACGCGCCCTGAGATTGTCTGGAAGCATGTGATTTCCTTTGGTGAGCTTCCCCCGCCACATGAGTGGATATTTCGTTTAGGCGTCGCTTATCCCCAACGAGCCGAAATTGATGGTCGCGGTGTTGGCGGATTGCGACATTGCGTCTTCTCCACCGGCGCGTTCGTCGAGCCGATTACGATATGGGATGAACCAAATCATCTCGCCTTCGACGTCGTTGCGCAGCCAGATCCATTGTCGGAGCTCTCACCATATCGGAATCTGCGGCCACCACACTTGGATGGCTATTTCGATTCGCATCGAGGAGAATTCCGACTTTACCGGACAAGCAACGGAACCCTGCTTTCCGGAACTACGTGGTATTCCAATCGGATGGAACCGCAGGTTTATTGGAGGCTTTGGTCTGACGCGCTCATCCACCGCATTCACATGCGCGTGCTGGAACAAATTAAACGGGAAGCAGAAGCGGATGTGGTTCCCGAATTTTGACTAGACGCTACGGTCGGGAGATCATTTCACTCCCTTTGCCCATGAAGTTTCGCACTTACAAAAATACCGATCTTAAAGTCAGCGAGGTCGGCTTCGGTCTCTGGACGATCTCGACCGGCTGGTGGGGAAATTTTACCGAGGGCGAAGCGATCGCATTGATGCACAAGGCGCTCGATCTCGGGATCACGCTCTTTGATGCGGCCGATACCTACGGCAACGGGTTGAGCGAGGAACTCATCGCCAAGGCCTTTCCGAAACAGCGCGATGAGATCGTGATCGCGACCAAGATCGGTTACGATTTCGTTCACCACGGCGAAGCGCGCGGCCGCGGGCAACGCGAAATTCCGCAGGATTTTTCGCCAGGGGCGGTCACGCGCGCGACTGAAGCCGCGCTCAAAAGATTGAAGACCGATCATCTCGATCTTTTGCAACTGCACAATATTCGGATGGAGCAGGTCTATGATGACGCACTATGGAAGGCGCTCGAAAATTTAAGGAGCGCCGGGAAAGTTCGCTACTACGGCATCGCGCTCGGCCCAGCGATCGGCTGGTTGTACGAAGGGATGAACTGCGTCCGCGAACGCGACATCACCAGCGTCCAGCACATCTACAACATGCTCGAGCAACATCCCGGTCGCGCGCTGCACGATGCCGCGACTGAAGCAGGCAAGGACACAATGTTCCTTATCCGGGTGACGCATTCCTCCGGAATGCTCGAGGGCCAATACACCGCCGACACCGTCTTCCCGCCGAGCGATCATCGCAGCCATCGTTCGCGCAGCTGGCTGCTCAACGGGATCAAAAAGGTCGAGCAACTGCGGTTTCTCGAAAACTCCGAGCGCACGCTCGGCCAGGCAGCGCTGCAATGGCTGCTCGCCGACGATCGCGTCGCTTCGACGCTGCCGAACATCTACAACGAAGAACAACTCGGCGAGTTCGCGAAAGCGCCCGAATCCCCAGCGCTCATGCAGGATGACATGGACAAGATCGACATTCTGTATTCGAAAAATTTCGGCATCGAAGAAGACCCGCCGAAGTTCAAAGGAACAATGAAGCTTCCTCAGGAAACCGCGGCGGCGCTGTAGCCGCTGTAGAGGCGCGTGTCGCACGCGCAGATTGCGGCTGAGGACAGCCGCCTCTACAATGCCGGCGTTTGCGCTCCCCTAATCCGATTCGTCTTCTTCCACCGGTAAGGCGCGGCGTACCTGCGGCTCAGTTTCGCGGCCGCGATGAGCGACCGCGCGTTGGGCGCCATACATCGTCTTGAAAATCTCCGCCACCATCGGCGCAGCAGTTGTTCCGCCGTGAACCTTGCTGCCGACTTCGCCTTCGTAAACCGCCGCGAACGCGTACTGCGCTTGCTCGGCGGGCAGAAATCCCGCGAACCATGCCGCGGTGCGTTCCTTGTGTTTCGGTCCCCACTGCGCGGTTCCGGTTTTCCCCGCAACATCGACATTGTCGAGACTGACGGCATGCGCGGTACCATTTGCGCCGTTGACCGCCGCCACCATTCCAGTGCGCAACTGTTCCAAGGTTGTCGGCGAAATTTCCACGGCCCGCTTTGGGCGCACCTGATAGGCGGTCACGATCTGATTGTCGATCGTCTGCACCTGTTGGACGAGCCGCGTTTGGTAAAGCGTGCCGCCATTCGCAACCACCGCCATCGTTTGCGCCATTTGCAGGGGCGTGACCAGCGCGTCGCCCTGGCCGATCGAGAGATTCGCAATGTCGCCGTTGAGCAATCTGCGGCCGTGTGTCGCTTTCATGTACTCGTCGGTCGGCACGCGCCCCGCTACTTCGCCGCGCAACGGGATGCCGCATTTTTCGCCAAACCCAAGTTTTAGCGCCCAATCAATGATCGGTTCAGCGCCCATTCTGATCCCGACTTGGTAGAACCAGGTGTCGCACGATTCAGTCAGCGCCTGCACAAAATTGAGCGAGCCGCGATCAGCCTTTTTCCAATTGTGAAAGGTGACGTTGCCGATCTGAAGCGCTGGCACGCACTGGTAAGTATCTTCCGAGCGGACCGCGCCGGTTTCCAGCGCGGCGATGCCGACGGCGACCTTGAATGTGGAGCCGGGCGGATAAGCGGAACGAAACGCCCGCGGTAACAACGGCAAATCGGGATCATCCTGAAGCGCCTTGAATTGTTCGGCGGAAATGGAGGGCACAAACTTGTTCGGGTCGAACGTCGGCCACGACGCGAGGGCGAGAATGTCGCCGGAGTTTGGATCGACAATCACGATCGCGCCGCGTTTTGCATTCGATTCGAGCGCTTTCTCGGCCAGTTCCTGCAAACGCAGATCGAGAGTCGTGATTACATTGTAGCCCGGCACCGGCGGCGTAATGAGTTTCTCGGAGGTTTTTCGGCCGTCCTTGTCGAAGGTGAGCTTAAACTCGCCGTGCTTGCCACGGAGCATCTCGTTGAATGTTTGCTCGAGGCCTTCGCGTCCTTCGGTTTCGGGCCAGAGCGTTTCGTGATTGTCGATGATGCCGTCGGGATTGCGTCCGGTCCGGCCGATATAACCAACAATCTGGCCGGCCATTTTCCCGTTAGGATAAACCCGCGCGTAAACGGCGCGCAGCACCATTCCCGCAGGCAAATCGTCTTTCGCCGCCTTGGATTCGGATTCGCTCAGGTTTTGCGCAATTTCCAACGGCATGATTCCGCGGTTGCCGTAGTGGCGCAGGATCGCGTCGTCCGAAATTTTCAGGGTCCGGCCAATCAACTTCTGCGCCTTGTCGATCTTTTCCCGCGCATAAGCGACAGCCTGTGAATCGGAGAAGTCGAGTGGCGTGGGAAAATTGATCGCGAGATTGTAAATGACCCTGTTTTGCGCGAGCGGCGCGCCGCGACGATCGGTGATCTGGCCGCGCGGCGCTGGCACATCGAGGATGTAAGTGCGGGCGAGCTTTTGTGTTTCGAACGTCGGAACGATTGTTTCGTCTTCGGGCGACTGGTCCGTACTCGGCGCCGGTGATTGCGCGCGTACGACTGCCGAGCCGCCCAGAATAAACGCTCCAATCCAGCGCACGAGCTGTGTCCTAACAACTGTCATTCTGAGCGGAGCGAAGAATCTCTGATCATTTGTCGACACGTAGCGAACACAGCAATAGACAGAGATGTTTCGCTTCGCTCAACATGACAACGCACTTAGTGCGTCTGCAAGAAACGATGCACTTCCTCGGCCAGCTTCGGCCCGATTCCTTCCGTCGCCGCAATTTCTTCCGCGCTCGCGTTCCGCAGCCGTTTCACCGAGCCGAACTTTCGCAGGAGCAAACTTTTCCGGTGCTGACTCACGCCCGGGCAATCATCGAGAATGCTTTCTTCGACCCGCTTTTTGAGCAGGAGCCGGTGGTAAGCGTTCGCAAACCGGTGCGCCTCGTCACGAATCCGCTGAAGCAAATGGAGCGCGCCGGAATCGGGCGGTAATTGCAGTGGCATGGCGTAACCGGGGCGATAGATCTCCTCGCGTTCCTTGGCCAGGCCGATGATCGGCAAATCGTGCAGACCAAGCCGCTGTAATTCGCGACAAGCCGATGAGAGCTGTCCTTTGCCGCCGTCGACGATAATGAGGTCGGGCAAACGAACGAACGCGCGCATGTTTCCGCTGTCCGAAATTGCAGGGCAAGCACCTTGCTTGCCTTCCGCGGGGTCGGTAACCGAAGCGGTTGCCCTACACCGGCCAATTGCGTCAGCAGGATTCTCTTGCGAAAACTCGGCTGCGTCCGGATGGACTTCGCGCGCTTCGAGCAAGATTCGCGAATACCTTCGCCGCACTACTTCGGCCATGCTCGCGAAATCGTCCTGGCCGGTGACGGTGCGGACTCTATAACGGCGGTAGCAATTTTTGTCCGGCACGCCGTCGCGAAAACAGACCATCGAGGCGACGACGTGCGTCGTGGAGATGTTCGAGATATCGAAGCACTCCATCACCCGTGGCAAATTCGGAAGCTGCAATGCGTCGGCCAACGCCTGCACTTCGCCTGTTGGATCAACTGCGCTCGGCAAACTGCCGCGCGTAAATCGCCGTGTCGATCTTGTCGTGTTGCGCACGTCCTCGATCATGTTGCGAAGTTCGGCCGCCTTTTCGAAATCCTGTTTCTCGGCCGCCTTGCGCATTTCTTCTTCGAGGGTGGCGAGCATCTCGCGCGAATGGCCTTCGAGAAACTCGCCGGCCTGCGCGACGCGCTCGCGGTATTGCTCGGCGCTGATCTCGCTCAATCTCGTCGGCACCTGGTAAGTGGCCGATTTCAATTCGCGTTCCGTCGGCGCGCCGCGGCCAAAGGTGAGGACGCCGAATTTTTTGCGCATGAAATTAAGAGTTTGCCGGAGCGCGCCGGCATGCGCGTAAGGACCAAAGTAGCGCGCGCCGTCATCTTTTTTGAGCCGGGTCAGCCGAAACCGCGGCCAGTCCTCCGACAGGTCGACTTTGACGAGCAGAAAATGTTTGTCGTCGCGGAAGGAAATATTGTAGCGAGGCCGGTATTCCTTGATCAGTTTGCCCTCAAGCAGGACCGATTCGGCGTCGCTGCGCACGACGTGCGTCTCGAAGTCCCACGTCGCATCCAGCATGGCGCGGGTCTTCAAATCCGCGACGGCCAGTTTTGAGGGCAGAAAATACGAGCTCACCCGTTTGCGCAGGTCGCGCGCTTTGCCGACGTAAATCACACGGTTAAACCGGTCGCGCATCAAATACACCCCAGGCTTGTGCGGCACCTCGTGCACTTTCTTTTGCAAGTCCGGCTTTTGCTTCTTTGACGCGATCATTTCGACAAGATCGACAATCGCGCTCTGAGAATTGTAGGGCAAGCGCCTCGCTTGCCGTGTTCACGATTGGCCGGCGATGCGCCTGCCCTACAAACGCCCTGCGGCATTACGCGGCCGGTCGCCGCGGCATGGCCGATTGCACCATCATTAGTTCGGTCACGTTCTCCGGGGTGAGCAGGCCGACGAGCCGTTTCATGCTGTCGAGCACCGGCACGGCCGGACAATGGCATTCCTGCATGATCCGAAACGCTTCTTCGAATCGCGTACCGGTCGTGACCGTGGGCACGTCGCGCCGCATCACATCGCCCACGCGAATGTGCGGATCGCCGCGACGCAGCGCTGCGATCAGATCGTGGCGGGTCAACACGCCGGCGACGTGACCGTTCTCATCGACGACCGGAAAATCGTGCTGCGACGTAGCGAGCAACGCGTCGACCGCTTCCTCGAGAGCCGCATCGGCCGGCAGCGAACGGAACTCGCGCACCATCGCGCTCGAGACCGGGAACCGTCGCGAAACATCTTTCATTTGCGCGAGCGCCGCTTCCTGTGAGGCACCGATGTAAACAAAGAGCGCGATGAAAATCAGAAACGGGTTCGGAATGAGTAAACCAGCAAAACCGAAAATGAATGCGAAAGCCTGGCCGACGTTCGCCGCGACCTGGGTGGCGCGCGCGTAGGGCATGCGAATGGCGAGCAGAGCGCGCAAAACCCGGCCGCCATCCATCGGAAACGCCGGCAACAGATTGAAAAGCACCAGCCATACATTCATGGCCAGCAGTTGCACGGGCAGGATCGAACTTTCGACCACACGCGGTTCCATCGACGTGCGCCAATCGATGGTCAGCGCCAATGCTACCGCGATAACGACGTTCACGGCCGGCCCGGCCACTGCGATCACCAATTCCTGAACCGGCTCTTCCGGCATCCGCTCCAGACGCGCTACGCCGCCGATCGGCAGGAGGGTGATGTCCGGCGTGTTAATTCCAAAACCCTTCGCCGCGAAGGCATGGCCGAATTCATGCAGCACGACGCAGACGAAGAGCAGCAAAATAAAAACGACGCGTCCGAGCGCCGCCGCGGAACCGCCTTCGGTGTAGTAACCAAAAGCGAGCCAGGCGATCAGGAGCAGAAAGGTGATATGAATCCGCAGTTGGATCCCGGCGACGCGAAAAATTGGAAGCGACCAGCCCATGGAAAAAGCAATGTGCGTTAATAATCAACCGCGCGCCAACGAACTTAAGACCACCCTTGTCGAGCCGTTTGTCATGTCGAGCGAAAGTATTGCCCTGAGCGAAGTCGAATGAGTCGAGACATCTCTCACTGTTCGCTCAAATTTAACAGCTAGAGATTCCTCGACTTCGCTCGGAATGACAAAGGAAACTGATGCGCGATGGAGCTGTTCGACGTCGCAATCATAGGCGCGGGCCCGGCAGGATCGAGCTGCGCTGCATTTTGCGCCGCGTCCGGTCTGCGCACGGGCGTCATCGAGCGCGAGAAATTTCCGCGCGAAAAAGTTTGCGGCGATTGTCTGAATCCGGCGTGCTGGGCGGTGCTCCATCGGCTCGAACTGGTTCAGCGCGTCCGCGCCCTGCCGCACGCCCGGCTCGAACGAGTCGAATTCATTGCGATTAGCGGCCGGAAAATCGTTGTCGATCTTCCCTCAGGCGATGACGAGGAAATCTCGATCAAACGCAGCTTGTTCGATAATCTGTTGCTGAACCGCGCCCGCGATTTCGGCGCCGAAATTCGCGAACAATCGATCGTCACCGCTCTCAGCAAAGGCCGGGCGGAAAACTGGAAAATCGACATCGTCAATCAAATCTTCGGCGCGCGAGTTCTCGTCGGCGCAGATGGCCGGAACTCGACTGTCGCACGACTGTGCAATTTGCTGCCGCGACCGGAACGCGAGCGCGTTGCGTTGCAGGCCCACATTCCGTTGCCGCGAGATTTCGGCAACCGCATCGTCTTGCAATTGCTACCCGAAGGTTATTCCGGCCAGGCGCCGGTGAACGAAAATGAGTTGAATCTTTGCCTCGTCGGCACGCCACCGACAATCTCCGCATTGCGGAAATGGGCGGAGCGCCATTTCAAGCTCGCTGCCGATCAACCCTGGCGGACAATCACGCCACTCACGCGCGCGCCGATTCCGGTTGCACATGAGAATCTGCTTTTCATCGGCGATGCGGCGCGGGTTGTCGAGCCGTTCACCGGTGAAGGAATCTTTTACGCGCTGCGTTCGGGCGAACTGGCGGCGGAGGCAATCACGAAAATTATTCGCGGCGAAGATCGACAATTGGCGGCGCGCGAATTTACTCGCGCTCACGCGGCAATGTATCGCGGCCGGCTCTGGATCAACCGGCTTGCGCGCGCGGCCGTTTTGTCACCGCGAATGGCATCCCAACTCATCAGCTTTGCGCCGCTCAGCACGATGCTGATGCGACTGCTCACGCGCGAGATTGTAGCCACGGCTCTGTGAGCCGTCCGGGAACGACGCGCCACAGGCGCGTGTCTACAGCGACTGCCGCGCGGCCTTCACCGTGTTCGACATCAGCATCGCGATTGTCATCGGTCCGACGCCGCCAGGCACGGGCGTAATCGCGGCGCATTTTGGGGCGACCTCATCGAAATCGACATCGCCGACGAGCCGATAACCGCGTTCGCTCGTCGGGTCTTCGACGCGATTGATTCCAACATCAATAACGACTGCGCCATCGCGCACGTGTGCGGCTTTGACAAACCGCGCCCGGCCGATTGCCGCAACGACGATATCGGCCGAGCGCGTGATCTCTTCGAGGCTTCTGCTCCGCGAATGGACGACGGTCACGGTCGCATCGGCGCCTTTGGTTTTTTGCATGAGCAAAAGTGCAAGCGGTTTCCCAACGATCATGCTGCGCCCGAGAATCACAACGTGCGCGCCGGCGATGTCGATCTTGCTCTCGATCAACATGCGCTGCACGCCGAGCGGTGTACACGGCACAAATCCGGTCGGATCGCCGAGCGCCAGTTTTGCTACGTTCAGCGGGTGAAAACCGTCCACGTCTTTGCGCGGATCGAGCGCGCGCACGATCACCGCTTCGTCGATGTGCGCCGGCGGCGGCGATTGCACGAGAATACCGTGCACCTTCGGATCCCGATTTAACTCTTCGACGCGCGCGAGCAATTCATCCTGCGTCGCCCCAGTGGGCAGCTCAAGCTTGACCGAATGCAGACCGAGCTCGCGGCTCATCTTGTCTTTCGAGCGCACGTAGGCCCGCGAAGCTGCATCATGCCCAACGAGAACGACCGCAAGTCCCGGCGTAATTCCCTTGGATTTCAGCTCCGCAATTTCGCCGCGAAGGTCGACATACACTTTCTCGGCAACCGCGCGGCCATCGATGAGATTGCTCACGCGCGCAAGCTACAGTCGCACTGCCAAGCATCAAGGAGCAGCGCCGCTCTAGCGCATTTCTACCAAGGACATCATCGCGTTTTCCAAGCGCACGCGCTCGGCTTCGAACTCCTCGTCGCTGCTTGTCGATCTTACAAGATGCGGCTCGCCGAAAATTACGCGCACCTTTGAGAACGGCTTCGGGACAATGAAGCGGTCCCAGCTATTCAGCCGCCAGCAGCTGGAATATTCGAAGTTGATTGGCTGCACCGGCACGCTCGCTTTTTGGGCGAGAAAGATAATTCCCCCGCCCAGCCGGTAAATCGGTCCGCGCGGCCCGTCGGGCGTGATCAGGGGGTCGCGGCCGGAAGCGATCACATCGGCGAGCTGCCGAAGAGCCGCAGTGCCATGGCGTGAGCTGGACCCGCGCACCGCTTGAAAGCCGTAGCGCCCGACGACGTCGGCGATCAATGCGCCGTCACGGCTGGCGCTGATGAGCGCTGCGCCACCGCGGCGGACGGGCGTGAAGTGCGAGATGACGTGCGCGCTCAGCAACAGCCGATTATGCCAGAGCGCGCCAATGTAACGCCGGCTGCCCGGCGCTTTCTGAAGATCACCGCGGTCGTCGATTTCAAAACGCAATGTACGGATCCAGAGCTTGAGCAATGGAAAGGTAAGCGCGATCAACCAGCGCACGGGCCAGCCTTCGATCTTCAATGGTTGTCCGACTCTTTTGGCCAGCGATACGCGCGCGGGCTGGGCAGACCGATCTGATCGAGGACGCGCCACACGACTGTGTCGACAAGATCGACAATCGATTTCGGCCGGCTATAAAACGACGGAACCGCCGGCAGCACAATCGCGCCCGCCTCGAGCAGCGTCACGATGTTGCGCGCGTGAATCAGGTTCCACGGCGTTTCGCGCGGGACGAGAATGAGTTTGCGGCGTTCCTTCAGGAAAACATCGGCGGCGCGCAACAAAGCGGTGTCGCTCGAACCAGAAGCGATCCGCCCGATCGTGGCCATCGAGCACGGCACAATCACCATCGCGTCGAACCGCGCTGAGCCGCTCACGAATGGAACATTGAGATCACTCTCGGAATGTTGCGTCACGCCCGAGGGCACTTCGAATTTGTCCAGCTCCTGAGCGGCGACCTGCCGCGCGTGCGCGCTCATGACGAGATGGACTTCGTGCGCGGCGCAATCGATCTGCTCGAGCAGCCGTTGCAAATAAATCGTTCCGCTGGCGCCGGTCGCGGCAATTACCAGTTTCATTTTCAATCGCCGAATTTGAATTTAATTGCTTCCGGGAGCAATAAGATAGCTGATGGTCAAAAAACTCCTTCACACTCGTTATCGCGTCACCGACCTGGAAAAAACAGTCGCCTTTTACCGGGACGTTCTTGGTCTCGAGGAAGTTCGCCGGCAGACATCGGGTCGCGGTTCGCAGCTCGTGTTTTTCAAAGCGCCGCAAAGCGAAGAGGAAATCGAGATCTGCAAATTCGATGCGAGCGGCCCGGTTAAGGTCGGACCGGACCTCACGCATCTAGCGTTCGAAGTGGACGATCTGGAAAAGTTCGCCCGGGAAGCTGCGGCCAAAGGCCATCCGCTTTCCGACGGACCGCACCGGACGGAGGGCGGCAGCACGATCGGGTTCATCGACGCCCCGGAAGGGTACGAGATCGAATTGATCCAGCGCGGACGCGATCTGTAAACGCAGCGGTTGCTTGCGTAACAGGTTGCAGGAAATAACTTCCCCGCCACATGACCCGCCGTTTCTGCACCTGGATCGCTTTCTTTGCGATCGCGTTTTGCTCGCTCGCCCCAACGACTCCATCCAGCGATGAAGACACCAACGCAGTCACCCCGACCGGGGTGCCGCACAAACAAAGCGCCAAATCGAAGCGCAAACATCGCGCGACCGTTCAGAAAAGTGCGCCGGTCGAGCTCGCAGCATCGCCCGGCCCGCCGGGATTGGCGCCGGCGACGAGCGCCGTCTCGGCGATCGTCGTGAACGCGCATAACGGCCAGGTTTTGTACGAAAAGAATCCCGACCAGCTGCGTGCGCCCGCGAGCACAACAAAATTGCTTACCGCCTTGATCGTCGCCGAAAGCGGCGATCTGGAACGCGAGGTCACGGTGGAGACAATCGATACGATGGCGGAACCGGTGAAGTTGAACATCAGGCCGGGGGAACGTTACCGGCGGATCGATCTGTTGCGCGCGTTGCTCGTGAAAAGCCCGAACGACGTGGCGCGCTGCCTGGCGCGCGATAATGCCGGCAGTGTGGTCGCGTTCGCCGAACGAATGAACCAGCGCGCGCACGAGCTCGGCGCGGCCAATTCGCATTTTATTAACCCGAACGGGTTACCGATGCCCGGCCAGTATTCAACGGCACGCGATCTTTCCACCATCGCGCGGGCCGCCTATGCGAATTCGATCATTCGTTCGATTGTGTGTCTGCCACAGCTCACGTTTCGTTTCGCTAACGGCCGCACCCGCGAGCTCGAGAACACGAACAAACTTTTGCGCCAACTCCCCTATTGTAACGGAATGAAGACCGGCTACACCGAGGCGGCCGGTAAATGTCTGATCGCAAGCGGCGCGCGTCCGGGCAAGGAGATCATCGTGGTCGTGCTCGGCGACACGAGCGGCCGGGTATGGCGCGATGCGGGAGCACTGCTGGCCTGGGGACTTTGGAATTCGGCCGGATGAACGACTGGTTCGCCGACCAACTGCAGGCGCTCCGGGCCCGCTCGTTAGATCGACATCTGCGCGAGGTCGCCGGGGCGCAAGGTCCCACGGTCGAATTCGCCGGCAATCGTCTGATTAATTTTTCTTCGAACGATTACCTCGGCCTGGCGAACGACGCCCGATTGCGCGACGCGGCCACAGCGGCAATTGCCAAATTCGGTGTGGGCGCCGGTGCTTCGCGTTTGATCAGTGGAACGCAGTCGCCGCACCTGGAACTGGAGCGCGCGCTCGCGAACTGGAAGGAAACACCGGCCGCGCTTAGCTTCAGCAGCGGATACGCGGCCGCTCTCGGCACGATTCCGGCGGTCGTGAGCAAAGGCGACGTCGTTTTGCTCGATAAACTTTGCCACGCTTCTCTCATTGATGGCGCGAAACTGAGCGGCGCGCTCCTGCGTGTTTTCCCGCACAATCATCTCGGCAAACTGGAGAGTCATCTCAATTGGGCGCAACGCGAATGCCCGGGCAAGCGCGTCCTCATCCTGACCGAGTCAGTGTTTTCGATGGACGGCGACCGCGCGCCCTTGCGGGAGCTCGTCGAACTAAAAAACCGCTTTGGCGCGCTCTTGCTGCTCGATGAAGCGCACGCCGTCGGCGTAATCGGGCCGAACGGTCGCGGCCTCGCCGCGGCCGAAAACATCAGCGCCGATATCGATGTGCACATGGGAACGCTGAGCAAAGCCCTCGGCGTGAGCGGCGGTTACATCTGCGGATCACGCAGTTTGATCGCGTGGCTGATCAATCGGGCGCGCTCTTTCATCTATTCGACCGCGCCACCACCCGCCATGGTCGCGGCCGCGCGCGCCGCGGTCGAGTTTCTCGCCTCCGCCGAGGGCGAGGAACGCAGGCTTTTGCTGCGTCAGAGAATCAAATTAATGGATGGACTTCTTCGCCAGTTGGACGTTGGGCGTCGAACGCTCCCTGACGACGGCAGCAGCGCTATTTTCCCGTGGACAGTCGGCGACGAGCAGCGGGCCGTCGACCTAGCTGCCGGCCTCCGCGAGGAAGGATTTTTTGTGCCGGCGATTCGTTACCCGACGGTGGCGAAAGGTGCCGCGCGATTGCGTATCACCGTGACCGCCGCGCACAGCGAAGAACAAATCCGATCGCTCTGCGAAGCGCTCGCCCGGCTCAGCCAATAAAAACCCGCGGCCGGCTTAGGGAGTAGAAGAAGCAGCGGACAACCGCAGCAGTGGACTGGGCACCAGGCTTGGATTGCGGTTCACATCCTGCGGCGCATCGGCCGGGATATCCTCCGGGCCCTCAGCAGGTGGAAGGGGTTCTTCACCGACCGTCTCCGGCGCCGCGGCGTATTTGGCCATCAACCGCTGTTCGAGCGTTTCATGCTGCGCAGTGGTTTGCGTCGTCGAACAGGCGGGGAGCAGAGCGAGGCTGAGCAGACAGGTGGCGATCTTGATTTTCATTCTTCGAACTCCGTGTGTGAGCAAGCTTTGGTTAACCGACGCGTTCATAATTACTATAATCGACTCGCCGATGGCAAGATTTTTTTTCAGGATATGAACCGCTCCAGAATCGGCTTGAGTTTTTCGATGGTCGACCGGGGCCAAAGCTCGCGCTCCGTCACCAGGGCCGCGTCGAGCGCGAAATGCTCTGGCCAGTCCGGCTCCGCCGGGATGCGAGGGATTACATCGACAAGCACCCGTTTCGCGGTCTCGGCATTAGCGATCAGGTGGCCGAACACGGTTTGGGCTGAGACCGGCTCCTCCTCGATTTTCCAGCAATCGTAATCGGTAATCATCGCCATGGTGGCGAGCGCGATCTCGGCTTCGCGCGCCAGTTTCGCTTCCGGCAAATTTGTCATGCCGATGACGTCGAATCCATTTCGGCGATTCAACTCCGATTCCGCGCGCGTCGAAAACGCCGGGCCATCCATGTTCACGTAAGTCCCGCCGTTGTGGAGCGTGACACCGAGTCCGCGCGCCGATTCGGCGATCAGGCTCCGCAGGTTCGCGCTGATCGGCTCGGCAAACGAAACGTGCGCGGCGATGCCGTCGCCAAAAAACGTGTGCGCACTGCGCAAACTGGTCCGGTCGTAAAATTGCGACGGCAACAGCACGTCGCGCGGCGCGTATTTTTCCTGCAAACTGCCAACGGCCGTGACGCAAACAATCCAGCGGACGTTGAGAGCGCGCAGGGCGTAAATGTTGGCTCGATGATTCAGCTCGTGCGGCAAAAGCCGGTGCCCTCGCGCGTGCCGCGGTAGAAAATACACCTGCCGGCCGGCGATATGCCCGCCGATCAGCGCGTCCGACGGCGGCCCAAACGGCGTGTCGATCTTATGCTCGCTCGCCTCGCGCAACTCCTCCATCTGATACAAGCCGCTCCCGCCAATCACCCCGATCGCTGCTTGCTTGTTTTCCATCGGTCGCCCGATTAAACCGGAAAGATCGACAAGTTGAAAAGTGGATAATGGGCCAATGACAAAACTGTTGCTCCCGGCCGGCGCGCTATTGGCGTTCTTGTCTTTATCCGGTTGCGGAACGCAAATGGCCGCACCGCAACCTGCTGCCGCCGCATTCGCTGGCCGTGCTACGGCCAGAACTTTCGCCGAACCGCCGACAGACCGACCGGGCCTCGGCACGAAATGGGGAGAAAGGCGCGAATCGCGCGTCGGCGTCGCGTATTTCGAACGCGCCCGTCCGTCGCACCCGCTCGCAACCGCCGCCATTTACTATAATGATGCCGAGGGAATTCGCGCGATGGTCGGCGCCGTGGCGGGGCGTCGGAGCTGGCCAGTGCTCCCGGCCAGGACGCAGAGTTTGATTTCAGTCGGACTCAAGGATGAAAGCGGCCGATTTCTTCCCGGCCTGATCGTGGGCGACCGCTGGTTTGTCGTGGGGGAAGAAGGCCGGCGCTATTCGATTGTCGTTCGGAATAACACGGATTTCCGCTTCGAAGTTGTTCTCACGGTGGACGGACTGGATGTGATCGACGGCCGTAAAGCGTCGGTCCGCAAACCGGGATACATCGTCAATCCGCGCGTTCAGTTAAAGGTCGATGGATTCCGGCAAAGCACAGAAGCCGTCGCCGCATTCCGATTCAGCCCGGTGCGCGAATCGTATGCCGCCGAGAAATATCACGAGACAAAAAACGTCGGAGTGATCGGCGTTGCGGTGTTCAACGAGCGAGGCACGTACCCGTGGACGAATGAAGAGGTGGAACGCCGGTTGAAAGCGAATCCCTTTCCCGGGCGTTTCGCCACCCCGCCATAAGATCGACAACCGATTTGAGCGAAGAGCTTTCGCTCGCTATTATTCCGCCCGCTCATGCCGAAATTTTTTATCAAGACTTACGGTTGCCAGATGAATGAGCGCGACTCAGAACAGGTCGCGCATTCCCTCATCGCCCGTGGTTACGAGCGCGCGGCCAGCGAAACCGAGGCGGACGTTGTGCTGCTCAACACCTGCAGCGTGCGCGATATGGCCGACCAGAAGGCGCTCGGCAAAATGGGTATGCTGGGCCGATTGGCGAAAGAACGGCCGCACGTCGTGTTTGGATTTCTCGGCTGCATGGCGCAGGCGCGCGGCGACTCGTTGCTCGAACATCTGCCGCATGTGGATCTTGTCGTCGGCACGCAAAAGTTCCATCGCGTCGCTGATTACGTCGAGGAATTGGTCGCGCGCAAGGGGGCGCGCGCCATGGCGGTCCGGCTCGCACCGGTCGCGCTCTCCCATGCGCCGCAATGCGCGATCGATGATCTGCGCTTCTCGATTGTCGATGTTGCCGAAGAAGCCGGGTCGCAATCGACCATCCGCGAGCAGCAGCTTACGCCGAAACAGGCGAGCGCGTTCGTCTCGGTCATGCAGGGCTGCAACATGCATTGCACATTTTGTATCGTGCCGCAGACACGAGGCGGGGAACGCAGCCGCACCATCGAAGAGATCGTCGGCGAAGTGCGCTGGCTCGTCGCGCGCGGCGTCAAAGAAGTCACCCTGCTCGGCCAGATCGTAAATCTTTATGGGCGTCACGAGTTTCCAAAGATCGACAATAAGAGTCCCTTCGTGCAGTTGCTCGAAGCAGTGCACGCGATCGATGGACTCGAGCGGCTCCGGTTCACTTCGCCGCACCCGATCGGTTTTCGCCCGGATTTGATCGCTGCAATCGCGCGCTTGCCCAAGCTGGCGGAGCACGTCCACCTCCCGGT
>JBHEMD010000043.1:0-22267 GCA_046262735.1 Chthoniobacterales bacterium
TGTGATGAAGGAGTGTTGTTTTGCCGGTGCGCGGCGGTGCGACAATCAAGCCGCGCTGACCCATGCCGAGCGGCGTCATTAAATCCATGATCCGGGTGGTGTAGCGGTCCGGCACGGTCTCGAGCTTGATCCGTTTGTTCGGATTGATGGTGGTGAGCTCTTCGAAGGGCCGCAGACCCTGATACTTGGCCGGCTCGTCCTTGTTAATCGTGAGGAGTTTCGTCAACTGCGGGCCGCGATTGCCACGGCGGGTCTCACCGTAAATCCACATACCGTCACGCAAACCAAAGCGTCGAACAATTTCAGGGGTGACAAAAATGTCCTGCGGCGTTTGCACGAAGTTGCGCTTCGGGTCACGCAAAAAGCCGAAGCCTTTGCCGGAAATTTCGATGATTCCCTCGCCGTACTCCGGCTCGGTTTGGACGGGCTCGCCGTTTTCGGCTGTGCCCTCGGCCACTTGTCGATCTAACGTCGCAACGTCGGTGTCGGCGGAGCCCGTGGCGGCCATCTCGGGCGAATTGTTTTGCCGTTCATTGGAGTTTTCGGCTCCGAAGCGCTCGCCGCGATCGCGAAAACGGCGTCGGGGATATCGCCGCCTCGGTCGGAACCGGCGTTGTTCGGTTGAAGCCGATTCGGCGTTGACCGGCGGGGGTTGGTTCTCGTTCTCTTCGTTCATAACTAAAAGTTGATTGAGTCGCCCGTTGGCAGAGCGCGACCGTCAGTTTTTCAGCGCTAGCAAACTAAATTTTCAAGCTGGCAACCTGGCCAGCACTTCGTCCGGGATGTCTAGATTAGAGTAGACGTTCTGTATGTCGTCGTCGTCTTCGAGGGCGTCACATAGGCGCAGCACCTGGCGCGCCATAGCTTCATCGGCGACCTGAACCGTCGCATCAGGAATGAAGGTAAACTTTTGCCCATCAGTCGTCACATTCGCCCTCTTAAGCGCCTCAGCTACAGCGTAGAGCTGATCGTGCGAAGTCGTAATAACATACTGATCCTCTTCGGTTGTCAACTCCTCGGCCCCGGCCTCGAGCGCGAGCTCAAAGAGGCGCTCCTCATCAATCGAATTGCGCGGCACGGTGATCTGGCCCTTCTTGTGAAACATGTAGGACACGCTGCCGGCCGAAGCGAGGCTGCCATCATGCTTGCTGAAAATGCTGCGGACTTGCGCGGCGGTGCGATTCCTGTTGTCCGTGGCGGCTTCGACGATCAAAGCCACGCCGCCGGATGCGTAGCCCTCATACATAATCTCCTCGATTTGCGCTGCATCGATGTCCTGACCGGTGCCGCGCTTGATTGCGCGCTCGATATTATCGTTCGGCATGCTTTGGGCGCGCGCGGCCGCAATCGCGCTGCGCAGCCGGGGATTGGCGTTGGAATCGCCGCCGCCGGTTTTGGCAGCGATGCTGATCTCCTTTGACAACTTGCTGAAGATGCGGCCGCGTTTGGCGTCAATCGCCCCTTTGAAACGCTTAACTTTCGACCACTTGCTGTGCCCGGCCATTGCTACGATTTTTGAGAAGCTGCTGACTAGAAGGCTGCCGATTTTTGCGCATTGCCTCGCCCAGAGAGTCGCTGGCGAGGAAGAAAAGCTGCGACCAGACTAAACCGCAAACAAAAGTAGGTGTCAAATCGGCCGGGCGCGAGACAAAAAAAAGGGCGGGATAGAACATCTATCCCGCCCTAATTGCGAAGCCTGAGTTTAAGGCAGCGTCAATAGCCAGGCGCTGCGCCCGTGCGTAGCAGCGTAGAGTCTGCGAGCGCTGGGCACGATCGTCAGACCGGCCACTTCGACCATGGGCAGGCCACTGCCGGCTTGGAACCACCCGTTGGCCGGATTGCCGGCCACCAGCCGCAGAACACCCCAGTCGTTGCCAACGTAGAGATCGCCGGTATTGGTATCACGAGCGATGGCCGTGACCGGAAAATCTGGTAGCGCGTTTGTTCCCGTCCCATCGATGCTCGTCCATGTCGCTGTCGAAGGCCCGGTTCGAGTCACTTCGAATACGTGGCCCAGCGTCGTAGGCGTGAGCGAGGAATAGCTCGAATATGAGATCCAGGCGTGATTCGGATTCGCTGGATCGACCGTGATACCGCTCACGAACCGGTTCGGATCAGTGGTTGAGGACGAGTCGAGACGCTCCCAGACGACAGAAGCGGGTGCTGCATCGGCGTTGCTTGCGAAGAACACGCGGCCGGTGGTTGTCGCCGCCCACAGAGTACTAGAATCGGTCGAACTGCGGGCGACTGCCGCCACGTTGCCGGCGGAGCGATCGCCCCAGGATGCGTCAGTCAGCAACGTCGATGGTACGCCATTGCCGATTTTGACAAAATCACCGCAACTGGGGTCGCTTCCCGAGGTCGTGAACTCGGGGCAGTTCGTCTCCAGAAACGTTTGATCACCGCCCCAGTCCTGCGTCCGCCAGACGCTCAACTCGCCGACAAAGATCGTCCCGGCCACAAACGGGTCTGCGATGATTGGCTTGTAGAACTGCGAGCCTTCGGCAAAGAGGGGACCGGAAATAACGACCCATTTGCTTGGATCGCCGTTCTGGAAGTTCGCATCCGTGTATTGCGCGAAGAACGTGTTAAAGCGCTGAGCGGAGTTGCCGACGTTGAAGCCTGACTGGCCACCATCGCCATAAATAATCTGCGGCCATACGACCTTTGAGCCAGTCGTTTCAAACGTGCCGTTGTCCTGAGTACCACCTTGCAGGTGCTTGAAGTTGTCCGCTGCAACCGAGAGGCTCTGGAATTGGAGCGTCGAGAGTCCTTTGTTCAAGCTGTAAAGGAAAGTAGGAACGCGCGAGAGCAATTGCTCGCAGAGCGCCAAATGGTCTCCGCTTAGCCCACGGTAGGTCGTGCACTGCGAGGAAATATCGGCGAAACTCCCGCTCGAGCGCATCAGGCCGCCGTCCGAACCGTCGAAAAAGAGACCCGGATTACCCGGAGATGCAACGACCGCGTGGTGGTCGGGATGCATGCCGTTAGGCGCAACCGGGTTCGGTTGGCAACAGGTTCCCGGTGGTGTCGGGTTTGTGGTCGCGTCCCAACTTACATCGGTGAATGATGCGCCCGCGTCGGTTGAATAGAGAAGGCCGCGACTGTTAGTCGTGATTGCATACGTGGCGTAATCGTATGAGCCACCAAGGTAAACAATGTCCGGATAGCCCGGCGGCGAGAATACGACGTTGTCGTACCAGCATTGCCCGGTGCAATAATTAAACGTTTGGCCAGCCGGTACCTGCGCCGCAGTCAGATCAGTGAAGACGGGCGTGCCGGTGGCGACATCATCGCTTCGATAAAAGCGCGCAGCTGGGAACCCGGTGTTGCCATCGCCCACGTACATGCGGGTGGTGCCGCCTCCCAGAAGTGTCACGGAAAATTCAGCCCGATCGTTCGTGTTCGACGGAGAGAGCGCCGTCTTAATCTGAGTGAAGTTAGCGCCATCATCGGTCGTGCGCCAAACGCCGCCTCCGTTTCCGTTCAGCCTCGGGAACGCCGCCGCATAGAGGGTGGTGTTTGTCGCATAGTTCGGGTCGAATTCGACATCGTTGACACCACGTACAGAGCCAAAGGTCGACTGGATTTTCCCGGCATCGCCCGCGAGCAGGGGGTTCAGGCAGACGCCCTCGGGAGCCAGCAAGGTGAAGGTCGCACCGCCATCGGTCGACTTCCACAGCCCAAATGGCGGAAGGCCTGGGGCGAGCGAAACCACGCCACCGCTCGAGACCGAACTGACTCCGCGGACCGCGCGGGTGGAGCCGACGTAGATCGTGCTGCCCTTGACGACGATCGATGAAATCGCGCGCCCGTCGAAAGCCGGGCCGCTGTAGGCCGGGGCAAGGCCACACGGGGTTGCCATCCCGGGAACCATCGTCAGTGCGGCGAGGTGCGTCCAATTGTTGCCGCCATCGGTCGATTTGTAAATACCAAAGCCCGCTTCCGAATCAGCCGAGGCGTTGGGCTCACCAGTTCCCGCGTAGAGCGTGTTCGTCGCGTTGTCGTAAGTGAGGGTGCCAATCGCGTTCGTCGCGAAGCTTTCGGAGACAAAATTCCAACTCGGCCCGCTTCCGGAAAGCGCGTTATTCGTGCGCCAGACACCACCGCCGGCCGCTCCGACCCACAGCTTGCAATTATCAGGCGTGCACGTCGGTGCGATCGCCAGCGCGGTGATACGACCGGAAGTCGTGAAAGCCGCGCCACTAAAAGTCAGAATATCGGGAAAGTTCGCGATGCTTGGACCCATCAACGTCCAGCTGCTTAAGCTGGCGTTAATTTTCTGCGATTTAATTTTGGACCACGCTGCCTGCGCGTTTGCTGTGAAGCTGAATGGAACATAGGCAGCGGGATATGAGCGAGCTGCGTAATCTTCTTCGGCCGCTCGATGGGGATTCTCGACTCCGTCGTGCCCTTCATTGCGCGAACCGACCCCGTACTCGGCCTCCTTTTTCAGGACTCGATGTGAAACACGCGAGGCAGCCGAGTTTGAACTGCTACTACTCGCGGCGACGAAGGCCACGGCGACCGCTGCCGACAAAAAAGTGCCGCTCATCGCGACACGCCAATAAGACAACAGCGATGAACCGCTAAACTGGTGAAGGAGTTTCATAGGAAACGCAACCTTTTGCGGTAGAAATAAAAAAATCAAGAATCTTTTTTCTGCTTCTTGAAAATAAAATCAGCCAAAACCTGACCATTTCCGCCAACCGCGGCGGCGGTACAAAAAAACAGGGACGCAAAATTGCGTCCCTGTTTCGAAACAGACGATTGATCGTCCCGCTATTGGATGGTCGTAAAGACGATCGCGTGCGCCACTTCGCTGCCGTTAGTGACCGACAACGTGGCTTGGTGTGCGCCGAGCGACGAACCCTGAGCTGAGCTCATGCTGACGGTGACGGTTCCCGATCCGCCAGCGGCGAGCACGAGCGAGCTCGGGCTGACCGAGTAGCTCACGCCCGTTCCTCTGCTTCGGCTGACCGAGAATGAGAATGTGGCGGCACTGCTGCTTACATTGCTCACCGTCACGGTGAACGTCTTGTCGATGCCAGAAATCGACGGCACCGAACCAAAGCTCACGCTCACTGGATCCAACGCGGCTTTTGCATTCACGGCCGAGAGCAGATTTTCACGGCCCGAGCCGACGTCATTCGCATTAGTCGTGGGAAGACCGGTGCTTGAGTCTTTAACCGCGGTTGCATCGGAAGTGTTGACAACAGCCGAGCGAATTTGTGCCGAGGACCACGTCGGGTGCTGCGCCTTCACCACCGCAGCCGAGCCGGCCAGATGAGGCGTGGCCATCGATGTGCCTTGGAAGAACGCAAAGCAAGGCGGATTCGCGCAAAAGGCTGCCGGGATTGAGCTGAGCACATTGACGCCCGGTGCAGTCACATCAGGCTTGACGCGAAAATCGACGTCAGTCGGTCCGCGGCTTGAGAAACCGGCCAGATAATCGTTATCGGCGGCGTTATAAACGTATGATTTTGCCGAATGAATTGTAAAGGTGTCGCCGGTTCTCGAGCTCAGGTTACCCAGTTCCGACTTCGAAACCATCACCCCGGGGATCGTCGGTTGATTGGGAGTGCCGTCCGACGCCATCGCAATTGGCGGGCCGAAGACGTTGTTCACCATCACTGCGCCGACCGCGCCCGCATTCTGAGCATTGCGGATCTTGGTTGAGAATGAGCACGTTCCGCGCTCGATCAACGCTATCTGTCCGGTCAAACTTCCGCCGGGCGAGCACAAAATTCCCTGATCGGCGCTCAGCGGACCAGTCGCGTCGGCATTCGGGCCGAAGTCGCCAGTTGCCGCTGCGAAATTAGCCGCATTCGTGTCGTCGGTGACATTAACTCCAATGTAGTGGCCAACAGTCACTGCGCCCGCGGTCAACGCGCGCGCGGCGGAGCCGGGCGATTCAACCGTGTTCGGGTTCGGCCCGCTGTTGCCAGCTGCGACCGCGCTAATGAAGCCGGCTTGATCGAGGTCATCGATCGCTTTGGTGAGAAGATCCTGAATGCCATGGGCGCCGCCACCGAGGCTCATGTTGGCGATATCAAAACCGTCAGCGTAAGCCGCTTCGAGCGCGTTGAGAATGTCTTCTGAGCGCGCGTTGGTGACGTCGCCCGGGAACACGTTGTAGTTGCCCAGCAACGCCTTGGGCGCAACGCCCGACATGTCGTAGGGAACCGCTACGCCGTCAACGTTGACATCGGTGTCCTGGTTGCATGCAGCAGAGCCCGCCACGTGCGAGCCGTGTTCTTGCGCCGGCGCGGCCGTATAACCGCGGCTGCCAGCCTTGTTGTTGAATACTTTCGCAGCAATGACCTTGTTGTTCGTGTAATTGTGATCGCCCAGCTGCGGTTGCGGCGCGTAGCCCGCATCGCTAAAACATGGATGAGTGATATCGATTCCGGTATCGATGACCGCGATCTTAACACCTGCGCCCTTCGCCATATCAGTGCCACCGCCGGCATTCCAGGCGTCGATTGCCTTGATCAGATTGAGATCGGGATCATTAACGTCCGCCTGATAGTAGAGACCCTCGTACTCGACCGTGGAGACGTTTCCATATTGCTGGACCGTCGTGATCGATGTGCCGTTCAATTGCACCGCCACAGCGTTAAGCGAAATGTCGTACTCTCCGGTGACTTTCGCGGCCGGCGCATTGGTTTTCAGCCACTTTTTGAAATCGTTGCGGTAACCGGAAAGGATCGCGCGGTAGGATTTCACCGTCGCGCTGTTGAAATCGATTTTCTTGCCCGGGGGCGGTTTTGTTGACGAATTGGTGCTCAGCGGGTCACCCTTCAGCTGAACAATGACGCTGGTCACATCAACCGTTGCGCCGGAAGTAAAAACATCAGCGCTCGCGTTTGGGCCTGTCGTAGTGGTGCCACCACCGCCGCCTCCTTTGCCTCCGGCTGCGGTTGTGCTGAGCGCGATCGAAAATAGCGCAGCGCCTGCAAATGTGAAGGCGCTCGCGATGACGAAACGCGCGTGTGAACGAATTGCTTTGAGGTGATGTTTCATAGTTTGGGAGACGGAGTGAGGCGCGGACTCTTCACGTTGAGTGAATGCTCGTCAAGGCTTTTTTTGTGGATTAAAGAATAAATTTAGCCGAGCTTGGACACGCTGGTGCCGGCCGGTTCCCGTGCGAGAAAAAGACAGATGCGGCAGTGCTACACCAGCGCCGGCTCTGCCGGCACTGGATCGACCCATTTGCCGTGTTCGCGGATCAGATCTTTCAGGCGCTCCACCGCTTCTGCCTCGGGAATATTGAATTTCACTGGCGTCTTGCCCACGTAGAGGTTCACTTTGCCCGGCGCGCCCCCGACGTAACCAAAATCGGCGTCTGCCATCTCCCCCGGCCCGTTCACGATGCACCCCATGATCGCAATCTTCACTCCTTTGAGATGCGATGTGGCCGCTTTGATCTTCGCCGTAGTGGTTTGCAGGTTGAACAGCGTCCGCCCGCACGACGGGCAGGCGACATAATCGGTCTTGAAAATGCGCGACCCGGCTGCCTGCAAAATGTTGTAGGAAAGTCGCAACGCTTGCCCCGGCGCTTCCTCTCCCTGCACAAGAACCGCATCGCCGATTCCATCGCAAAGCAATGAACCAATGTTTGTCGATGCTATTAACAGGGTCTGCAAAAATGTGGGAGCGGCCTCAGTGCCGCCACTCCGCCAGTCCGGCTCGGACTCGGGACACTGAGGTCCCTCCCACATTTTAAACATGTCTTTCAACAGGATCGGGTGCCGCGGTTGCAATCTCGCGGCCAGCAACCGAAACGCCGTGATCATCGGAAGATCGACATCGTTACGGACGGTCACCAGTTGCAGCGCCGAAATTTGGTTTAATCGCGCAATCGCGCCTTCATCTCGCGGATCGATCTCCTGAACTTGCCCGCTTTCATAAACGATCTCCGGTTTGTAATCGCCCATCTTGTCGATCTTGTGCGCGATCTTGTCGTAGTTCGCTTGCCGGACGACGACGCGAATCAATTCTTCGCCCCCAACTCGCACTCCATCGCGCTCGATCGTTTCACTCGCCCGCCGCTGATAGGAAAATGGATCAAACGAAAGATCGACATCCTCTGTAGTGACAGCCGTGCCGGCTGTTTTTTGCGTTGTCTTCTCCACCATCGCGACCAACGCGCGCCCGACTGGAATTTCATGCGGGCTATCCTCCGTCAACGACACCCGAATCGTATCGCCGATTCCATCGGCGAGCAGCGATCCGATTCCGATCGCGCTCTTGATCCGCGCATCTTCGCCTTCGCCCGCCTCAGTCACGCCAAGATGGAGCGGGTAATTCCAATCCGGCCCGAGCTCGTTCAAGCGCGCGACGAGCAACCGATAGGCCGCGATCATGATCTTCGGGTTGCTCGCTTTCATCGAGAAAACGAACGAGTGATAATCGAAATCGCGCGCGATCCGCGCGAACTCGAGCGCGCTTTCCACCATCCCCAGCGGCGTGTCGCCGTATCGATTTAAAATGCGGTCGGAAAGCGAGCCGTGATTCGTCCCGATTCGCATCGCGATCCCGCGCTGTTTGCAAAGATCGACAAGTGGGGAGAACCGCTCCCGAATCCGGTTCAGCTCGGCTCGATATTGCTCATCGGTGTATTCGCGAATCACGAACTTTTTCGAGTCGGCGTAATTCCCGGGATTGATCCGCACCTTGTCCACCCATTTGGCTGCTTCCATCGCGGCTTCGGGCTTGAAATGGATATCGGCAACGATCGGCACATCGCAGCCGCGCGCGCGCAAACCTTTCACGATGTGCTCGAGATTGCGTGAGTCTTTCACCGTCGGCGCCGTGATCCGCACGATCTCGCATCCCACATTCGCCAGCTCGATCGTTTGCTGGATCGAGGCCTCGGTGTCCATCGTGTCACACGTGATCATCGATTGGACCCGGATCGGATTCCCACCACCGATCCCGGCGTTCCCCACCATCACTTCGCGCGTGCGACGGCGTTGGTAATGAAATGGATTCGCGCAGTATTTCACCGGAGCCATAACTCTACGGCGGCAAGAAAGCGCCGCAACGCGCCGAACAATCTATTGCTGCTCCGATTTCGCCGGCGTGTTCTTCGGCACAAACTTTGGCCGGTCGCGGCGGGTGCCGAAGAGGTCCTGCACGTCGAAGAACGCGATATAAATCATGAAGCCGATGATGACAAACGCGCAGGCCGTTTGCACGACTTCGAGCACGCGCATGTTGACGGGCCGCCGCCGCACGGCTTCGACAAGTGCGAGCAAAATGTGGCCGCCATCTAGCACCGGAATGGGCAGCAGATTGAGCAACGCCAGATTCACATTCAGCACGACACTAAACCAGAGCGCCATCCGCCAGCCGGCCTCGCTCGAGAACATCCGATAGTAAACTTGCATCATCATCACTGGGCCGCTCATGTGCTGTAGGCGCACGTCGGATTTCGGCGACGCCACCGCGCCGAGCGTATTCACAATCGACGACATGCTGGCGCGGATTTGCTCGAGCGGCCCAGGATGTTTGACCGTCATCCGCCCGTAGTCGTCGAGCTCGATTCCAAAATCCTCGGACCACTGAATCCCGATCCGCGGTACCTTTTCGTCCTCCGGCACGAGCGGCGTCACAGTCACGTCGCGCTCCTGTCTGCCGCGCCTGATCGACAAAGTGAGCGGGCGTCCGCCGTGGCGCTTGATGTAATCGGAAACCGCCAGGGCGCTTTTCGCCTTCTGCCCGTCAACCGCCCGTACCACATCGCCTTTCTTCAACCCGGCTTCTGCCGCCGGGCTTTTCTCCACCACAGCCTCGATCGTCGGATGACCCGGATCGAACGGCACATCCAATTTTCGCCCGTGGCGTTCGATCGACAACGCGAGCGGTACATCCGGATGCAGTCGAATGAAATCGGCAATTCCGAGGATGTGATACAGCCGTTCCCCATTAATAGCTGTAATCACGTCACCGGGCTCCAATCCCGCCTTTGCTCCCGGGCTGCCCGGCTCGACCTTCCCCACCACTGGCGTCTCGGCCGGGAGAATTTCGATCTGCCGGAATGCCCTGCGCATCCACCGTTTCGTTTCCGGAATGATCGGCCGTGCCTCGACCGCCCTGATCTCGGTCCGGCCATTAACGACGCGCTCGAATGTGATCGGAATGGTTTCGCCCTCGCTCCGCACGATGCGCCAGCTGATGCTGTCGTCGCCCATCCCGCCAAATCGCGCCACCGGCCGCCCGTCGACGACTACAATCCTGTCCCCGGCTTTCAATCCCGCTTCCGCTGCCGGTGAATCCGGAACCACATAGCCGACGATTGTCGTGGCCTCCGATTCGCTCACCGGCCGGCCAACCGCCCAGATGATAATGGCGAAGACGATCGCGAGCAGAAAGCTAAACAGCGGCCCCGCGAACGCGACGATGATCTTATCCAGCGCGGAAATCTTGGGCAGCTTGGCGCGATCAACGTCCGCTTTGCCTTCGATGATGTCCATCGGCGCAAGCTGCGGTAAGGCCACAAACCCGCCGAAAGGCAGCGAGCCCAGCGAATACTCCACGCCGTTGACCGTTTTTTTCCAAATCGGTTTGCCAAACCAAATCCCGAACTTCTCGATGTAAAGTCCGCGCCAGCGTGCCGCCAGAAAATGCCCGACCTCGTGCACGACAATGAGCAGATTGAAGAGCACGAGCACTTCGAGCAGGATGAAAATGACGCGCGCGACGTGAAGAATCATGACGATGCCCTACCCACAGATGAACACATTTACACAGATCAAGTCAGAGGCCACACACCATCCCTCATTTGGCTCTGTGTGAATTTGTAGCCAACTTTTTGGCTTCCGCCCGCGCCCATCGATCGGCCGCCAATATGGCATCCAGATCGGGATGCGCAACGCGCTCGTGCCGATCCATGACTCGTTCAACGATCTGCCAGATGCTTGGGAAGCTCATCTTTCGATCGAGGAATGATGCCACCGCGATTTCATTGGCGGCATTCATTACCGCAGGCATGGTCCCGCCTGTTTCGCCCGCGCGACGCGCGAGGCCGAGCGCGGGAAAGTCGGCATAGCGCGGCGTGAAAAATTCGAGTTTCGAAACTTTCGAAAAATCGAGCGGCGGCAATGTATTGGGCACGCGCTCCGGCCAGGTGACGGCATATTGAATGGGGAAACACATGTCGGAGTAGCTTAGTTGTGCCAGCGTCGAGCCGTCGGCGAACTCGACCATCGAGTGGACGATGCTTTGCGGGTGGATCACCACTTCGACCCGATTCATCTCCACCCCGAAAAGCCAGTGCGCCTCAATCATCTCCAATCCCTTATTGAACAGTGTGGCCGAATCGATCGTGATCTTCGGCCCCATGTTCCAGGTCGGATGCTTCAGCGCCCGCTCGACTGTTACATCGACAAGATCCTTCGCCGGTGTTTCGCGGAAGGGTCCGCCTGAAGCCGTCAGAATGATTCGTCGGACTTCCGAGGATTGAAATGTGGGAGCGGCCTCAGCGCCGCGACCGTTCCGGGCACCAAGGCCCCTCCCACTTTCGAGGCATTGAAAGATGGCATTGTGCTCGGAATCTACCGGCAGAACGTGCGAACCGTTCTCGCGCGCCTCGCGCATCACGATCTCGCCCGCCATCACCAAAATTTCCTTGCTCGCCACGGCCAAATCTTTTCCCGCTTCAATCGCCGCGAGCGCGGGACGCAGCCCCGCCGTCCCAACAATTGCCACCAGCACCATGTCCGCGTTCGTCAGACAGGCGATCTCGCGCAGGCCAGCTTCGCCGGAAAAAATTCGAGGCTTGTACTCGAGCAATCGTTCGAGGATGTCGATCTTGCTTTCATCGACCAGACAAACTGCTTCCGGCCGAACTTGGTTGGCCCCCGCGGCGAGCTTTTCCGCATTGCTGTGCGCCGCCATCCCGACGATCTCCATTCGCTCGGGAATATCGCGCGCCACTTTAAGCGCACTCTCCCCGATCGACCCAGTCGCGCCCAAAACGACGACGCGTTTACGTTTCATTGTCGAGCCTGCGCAAATCTACGGCACGTGAATGACGAGCCGGAGATAAAAAAACATCAGGGGGGCCGTAAAAAGCAGGCTGTCGATCAAATCGAGCGCGCCGCCAATTCCGGGAAGAAAATTCCCGGAGTCTTTCACGCCGGTGCTGCGTTTGATGATCGATTCAGCCAGGTCGCCGATGACCGCCGCAAATCCAAGCAACAACCCGAGCACGGTGGCGTGCGTCCAGGTCAACATCGACAAGTGCCCCGGCATCAATTTGAAGAGCAGCAGACTGCAAAGCAGCGCCAACCCAAGGGCGCCGAAAAACCCTTCCCATGTTTTTCGCGCGCTGATGTGCGGCGTCATTAAATGCCGACCAACCAAGCTACCCGTCAAGTACGCGCCCACGTCGCTGAACTTCGTGACTGCGATCAAATAGAGAACATAAAACTGCCCCGTCACCGTGCCGTTAAGCGCGCGCGGCGTCAGATAAAGAATTTTGGTCGTGAAATTGAAAAGCCAAAGCACGTAAAGCAACCCGAACAACGTGTAGGCCATCGTTTGCAGTGGCTCGTCGTGACGAAGCCGGGCAAACATCTGTCGCCCGAAAACGGTGAGCAGGAAAAAGAGCAGCACGGCCAGCTCGAAATCGTAGGAGCCGGCCGGGCCCATTTTCCCAAAATAATAAAAGCTCCCCACGAGCATGACCGTTCCACAGATCATCCCGGTCACCTTGAAGTTCGGGAGATCGCGATGATCGAGCATGCTGTAAAATTCCCACAGCGCGACGAGCCCGAAGATGCAAATCAACGCGTAGAAAAGGTATTCGTGGCCGGAAAAGGCGATCAGAAGCGCGATCGACCAGAGCGCGACCGTAGTGATGAATCGCAGAAAGAAAATCGAGCGGCGCGTTACGCTCGCCGATTCGGCTTGCTCGAGTGTCACCGGCATGGCTGTCCATCATCCCGGACGAAAGTAGACAGCGCAAGCAGTTGTCGCGGGAGGATTCTTGGGCTGATTTTTTGCCGGCTTCCAGCCTCATCCTCCTAAGCTCGATGGGCCCTCGCCCTACCCTCTCCCTGAGGGGGCGGCGGACGACGAAGTCGCCGGTGAGGGCAAACTAATTTCGTCCACACTGGCGCACTCACTTCGACCCGCGTAATTTGGTCACGTGCAAAAAACCATGCAGGCCGTGGTCAAGGCGAAAGCCGAGCCCGGCCTCTGGCTCGAAGAGGTTCCCGTCCCCGAGATCACCGGCGACGACGTCCGCATTCGCGTGCTCAAGACCTCGATCTGCGGGACCGACGTACATATATATAACTGGGACACCTGGGCGCAGAAGACCATTCCCGTGCCCATGACCATCGGGCACGAGTTCGTCGGTGTTGTCGATCTTGTCGGCGACCACGTGAAAGGTTTCGCCAAAGCCGATCTCGTCGTCGGTGAAGGTCACATTACCTGCGGTCACTGCCGCAATTGTCTCGCTGGCCGCCGTCATCTTTGCCCGAACACACAGGGTGTCGGCGTCAACCGTCCCGGCGCCTGGGCTGAGTTTGTCGTGATTCCACAGGACAACTGCTGGCACGCCGATCCCTCGATTCCGCTCGATGTCCTTTCCTGTTTCGATCCGCTCGGTAACGCAGTGCATACTGCCCTCTCGTTCGATCTTGTCGGCGAAGATGTACTCATCACCGGCGCAGGCCCGATCGGTTGCATGGCGATTCCAATCTGCAAAAAAGCGGGCGCCCGCCACGTCGTCATTACCGATGTGAACCCCTATCGCCTCGACCTCGCCCGCAAAATGCATGTCGATCTTGCGCTGGACGTGCGCACTGAAAAACTCGCCGATGCCATGGAAAAGCTCGGCCTGAAAGAAGGCTTCGATGTCGCGCTCGAAATGTCCGGCAATCCCAAAGCGTTCGCCGACATTTTGCCGAACATGTTTCACGGCGGCAAAATCGCCTTGCTCGGGATCATGCCCGGGAGCGCTGCGATCGACTGGAACCAAGTCGTCTTCGATCAACTGACGTTAAAAGGCATCTACGGCCGCGAGATGTATGAAACCTGGTACAAAATGACCGCCCTCATCCAGAGCGGCCTCGACATCTCACCCGTCATCAGTCACCGCTTCCCCTACACCGAATTCAAAGAAGCCATCGAGCTGATGAAATCCGGCAACTCCGGCAAAATCGTCCTCGATTGGAGCGAACGCTGAATCGTTTCAACCGCGGATTACGCGGATGTCGCGGCAGTCTCATTTGTCATTCCGACCGAAGCCGCCTGCCAAGCCGTAGCTTTTAGGAAATCCCTGACGGGAATACCTGTTACTTGAGCGCCGCCGCTTCCTCGTCGCGGCCTTCGAGCTCGAGCACCATGCGGCGGAGGTGCTTGTAGTCCTGGCGTGCGCGCAGGAAGTCCAGGCTTTGCTGCGGATCACCCCAGCGCAAGACTTGGATCGGCTCCTCGCGGGCGCCCCACGTGTTCATGTCGCGCGAATTGGCCATGTAGAGATCGATCGTGTTTCGGCCGCTCAACGCCCAGCCATAATCTTCCACCCGATAAATCTGGCCGGTCGAGAGCAAGCGAAATGTCGTGCCCATCGGCCAGCGTGACCAATCAGCGGCTGCGCTGCCGATCGGCGGCGGCCGTCTTGTCACCGCGATCGCGCGTTTCACCCGGCGCGATTTCTTCGTCACGCGCGTCGTCGTCGTTTTCACGCGTACCACTCTGATCGGTTCGTCCGTTGAGAAGGGCTCCAATCCGACGGCGCTATCGGAAACTGGAATGGCGCGCGTGATATTTTCGGCACGATGAATCGCCGGACCCGCCGCGTGCAATTCGCCGCCGAGCGCATTGCGGTTACCGAACTCGCGATGGTCCGCTTCAGTGTGCGTGTAGGCGGTCGTGCGCACATGTTGAAATTCGCTTCGGACCAGGGGCGGTTCGTACGGGGGCAGCGCAGTGGTGCGAGTCGTTCCGCACGCGCTCAGGAAAAGAGCGGCGGTCGCAAGCAGCGCGTAGCAGCAGGTCCGGGGGGTATCCACTTGGGGAACGGCCACGTTATTAACAGTTATTCACGAAGCCGCGCAAGCGTTTTTTGCCGGCTTTTTGCATCCGGTCGGCTTTGCTCGACAGTTCCGCCATGCTCGCCGAATTCGAACGGCAGGTTTCGCGCACGCTCGAGGAGATAAAATCGCAGGGTCTTTTCAAAACCGAGCGGATCATCACCACGCCGCAGGACGCGCACATCGCCGTCGCCGGCGGCAAGCGCGTCCTCAACATGTGCGCAAACAATTATCTCGGCCTTGCCGATCACCCCGAGCTGATCAAAGCCGCCAAGGAAGCGCTCGACACCCACGGATTCGGCATGGCCAGCGTGCGTTTTATCTGCGGCACGCAGGACATCCACAAAGAACTTGAAGCCGCGCTCACCAAATTCCTCGGGACCGAGGACACGATTCTTTATCCCTCCTGCTTCGACGCGAACGGCGGTCTATTCGAAACGCTGCTCACCGATCAGGACGCAATTATCAGCGACGAACTAAATCACGCCTCGATCATCGACGGTATCCGCCTCTGCAAAGCGCAGCGGTTTCGTTACAAGCACAACGACATGGCCGATCTGGAAACGAAACTGAAGGAAGCGAGCGGCGCGCGTTTTCGCCTCGTCGCGACCGACGGCTGTTTCTCGATGGACGGCACAATCGCTGACCTCGCCGCGATTGTCGATCTTGCCCAGAGTTGCAACGCGCTCACGATGATCGATGACGCGCACGCTACCGGTTTCCTTGGCAAAACGGGGCGGGGCACCCACGAATACCGCGGAGTCATGGGAAAGATCGACATCATCACCGGCACGCTCGGCAAGGCGCTCGGCGGCGCGAGCGGCGGGTTCACCAGTGGCCGCAAACACATTGTCGATCTTTTGCGGCAACGCTCGCGGCCTTATTTGTTTTCCAACACGATCGCGCCGCCGGTCGTCGCGGCCTCATTGAAGGCGCTCGAACTGCTCAGCGCATCGACCGAGCTGCGCGATAAGCTCGAAGAGAACACAAAATATTTTCGCGCCGCGCTCACCGAGCACGGCCTCACGATTAAGCCCGGCGTCCATCCGATTGTCCCGATCATGCTCGGTGACGCCGCCAAATCACAGAAGTTCGCCTCGCGCATGCTCGAGAAAGGCGTTTACGTGATCGGCTTTTTCTATCCGGTCGTCCCACACGGCACCGCCCGCGTCCGCACCCAGGTCTCGGCCGCGCATTCGCGCGAGGATCTTGAATTTGCGGTCAAAGCCTTCGCTGAAACCAACGAAGAGCTAAAATAATTGTACGGGCGGCCGTGTCGGCGGCGAAAACGATGGAGCTGAAGCTTGAGCGCTGCACGATTCGCGACTGGCGAATGGATGATGCCGAATCGCTCGCCAAACATGCGAACAATCGCCGGGTCTGGCTCGGTTTACGCGATTTGTTTCCACATCCCTACACAGTTGAAGATGGCAAAGCTTTTATTCAACGCACGATAAACGACCAGCCGACAAAGAATTTTTGCATCGAGATCGATGGCTCGGCGGTGGGTGGAATCGGCCTTCAGCTGGACGAAGACGTCAATCGGCACACAGCCAGGTTCGGCTATTGGCTCGGCGAAGAATTCTGGGGGCGCGGAATCATGAGCGAAGTTGTCCCCGTGTTCGTGAAATATTGTTTCGAGAATTTTCCACTTCATCGCCTCTACGCCGAGGCATACGCCAACAATCCCTCCTCGGCGCGCGTGCTCGAGAAGGCGGACTTCGTTTTGGAAGGGCGCTTGCGGAAGAACGTGGTCAAGGACGGAAAAGTTCTCGATTCACTCCTTTACGCGAAGACAATGTGATTCGCGACCATGCATTATCTGGTGATCGAGCGCTTCAAGGATGCGCCTGCGATTTACCGGCGGCTACGCGAGAAGGGGCGGATGATGCCGGAGGGTTTGAACTACGTTTCAAGCTGGATCGATCACAATCTCAAAACCTGCTGGCAAATCATGGAGACTCACGACTTCGTGTTGCTCGAGCGCTGGATCGACAACTGGAAAGATTTAATGGAGTTCGAGATCATTCCCGTCCGCACGTCCGCCGAAGTGCGGGAGATGATGGACAAGGCGGAGTGGCCCTCACCTCTTTCCTCTCCCTGAGGGAGAGGAGGATGCGAAGCGCCTGGTGAGGGTTTCCTTTCAGTCGCGCCCGAAGCTGCCGAAAATCAGTGACGATTACTCGTGGAGCGCGATGCTGGCGCCGACCCAGGTCTTGTCGATGTTGAAATCGACTCCCATCATTTTGCCCTGGCTCATCCGGACGAGATTGTTGACCAAAGTTGGGTCGCGATCGTCGTCCGGCCAGACGAACATCATTCTAATTTCCGCTTTCGACCTGAGACCATCGACCGTGCGGACAAACGCGGCGTAATCGACTTTCCGCTGCAAGATCCACTCGTGCGGATTTTGCAAGGCGTAAAGTTTTTCGCGCGTCGGCTCCATGTCGACACCGACGCCGGCGAACGAATAGAGCGGTTTCAAAACGTAGTTGTCGATGTTCTCATCTGCTGGGAATTCATCCGCAAAAAAGGCCGGCGATGTATGCTCGGTTTTGAGGAACGGCAGCGAATGTTTGCTCACCCGGAAATACCAGTTGGGATGACCCGCCCATGTGATGTCCAGTTCGTCCTGGAACCTGAAACTCAGATCCAAATCGGTGCGTCGCAGCAGCTCGTCGAAAATGACCCGATTATAAATCCGCTCGATCCGGACTTCGCGCGCGTCGCGGTCATAAAATAACTGCGAACCCCGCTTTTTGATTTTCGTTACGCAGACGGAATGAATCCCCAGCAATCGTTCCGTTGCCGCGAAATCGACGCGCGTCTTTTGCTTCTCGGGCTCGATCTCAAGAAGAATCACATTCTCCGGATCGGCATCAGCAGTGATCGCCCGCCGCAACAGATCGACATAAGCCTCGTCTTTGATGCCGCCGAAGGACGAAGTCCAATTGCGTGGGATTCTCGGATAAGCTCTGCGGAGGCAGCCCAGCAACAACAATTGAAATCCGAACAGGCTCGGAAATGCCTGCAGCTCGATCAACAGCGGCACCAGCCGCGCGCCTTCCGCGCAAATCCCGAAATCGACTACGAAAAAATTCGGGTGGGCGGTTTCGTTCGGCACCTCCAACCCGCGCGGTATCGCCGATGCCGAGTGCTTCGCAAACTCCGGCGCGCGGGTAAGATCGACAATCTCATTCGCGGCGCGCACGAGTTCGTCGGTGAATTCGCGCGTCAGAAAAATTGGCGTCTCAGAAATCCGAAAATCAGCGGGCCATTTTTCGGTTTCGTTTACGCAATGCAAAAGCGCGGTGTATTTTTCTGCGGTGAAATCGGCGTTGAACTGCGCGCGCAGTTGCGGGTGCATCAGCGCGGTTCCGTCTGTGTCACGCGGAGATCGCGCAGCAAGCCGTCCGCGACATCGTAAATCCAGCCGTGAATAGCCAGGGCTTGACGACGCGTCCACGCATCGACGACCACGTGCGTGCGCGCAACATTATTGACTTGCTCGATGATGTTGAGCTCACACAAGCGAGCCGCGCGCGCGTCCGACTTGTCGATCTTGCCGAGTTCGCCTGAATATTTATCGCGCACATCCTGAATGTGGCGGAGCCAATTATCGACCAGCCCGTGACGTTCGCCGTCCAGCGCGGCACGCACACCGCTGCAGCCATAGTGCCCGCAGACGATCACGTGTCGCACTTTCAGCACATCAATCGCGAATTGGAGCACAGACAGACAGTTCAGGTCGCTATGCACAACCACGTTGCCGACGTTTCGATGAACGAATACTTCACCGGGAGGAACGTCCACAATCTCATTCGCCGGCACGCGGCTATCTGAGCAACCGATCCAGAGATATTGCGGGGACTGCTGGTGCGCGAGCCGATCGAAAAAATCCGGTTCGCGTTCCCGCATGCGCCGCGCCCAGCGGGCATTGTTCTGGAGAAGGCGCGTGAGCTCGTCGCTCGCGCTCACACCAGGAATTTGCCGCGTCCCATCACCTGTTGGTCGTCGAACCAGATGTCGAAATCGCGGCCGACGCAATCGATGTGCGTCTTCGATTTCCATTCGGCGCCGGTGTGCTCGGCATAGGGATGGCCGAAGGCAATGTGGACACCGGGAATTTTTTCGTCCTGTAAAATATTTCCGATAACGCGGGTGCAGGCCGTGTTGGTGCCGATGGCGAACTCGCCCACGCGATTGCTGTTTTCATCCGTGCTGGTGTAAGCGCGGAACTCGTCGAGCAGCTCCGTGTCATCGCAGGCAAGATCGACAATCCGATTATCGCGCACTTCGATGGTGATCGGCGTGTCGTGCAGATCGCCATATTTCGCGCAGAGATAATCGCCGACGACTCCGTCAACGACGAAGCGGCCGTTCGTGTTGAGCGGCGCGGTGAAAATTTCGCCGCCCGGCAGGTTACCCCATTTCTCCGTCGTGATGATGCCGCTGGTTTTGAGCCATTTCAGTTTCGGTGAGAATTCGGCGACGAAATCGGTGCCGGCCGGCGTGCGACAGTTGATGCGTTTGGCGAGACGAGCCCGTTCGATCAATCGCTGGCTCAGCACATCGACCGCATTGAAGTCCGCGCGCATGCCCTCAAGCATAATCTCGCGGGTGATGTTCACCATGTGCGCGTGACGAATGTGTTTCTTGTTCACGACATCGGTCATCTCCGCGCGCGCGCGCAGCTCGCCGCGCTGCGATTGCGCCGCGAAGATTGAGACCTGCGACTGCGCGAGATCATCGAGAACGATGGAAGGCATATGAGTCAGTGGCCGCGTATCGTAGTTCTCCAATAGGAAGACAGCGTGCTCGGAGCCGACCTCTTCGACTTCGGCCTGCAACGCCGCGGCGATCTCGCAGGTGGCCTGATCCGCGATGATCGTGATGCGCTCCTCGGGCTTGAGCCGCAGGCAGACGCGAATCGCGTTGCGCGCCCCGGGGGCGAGCTCTTCGTCGATCGTGTCAGTGGTCAGTCGGTCGGGCATGAATGATGGGCAGAGTTAAAGCCGCATATCTTCGCGGAAAAATTGGCGCTTGTCATGTCGTGAACGAACCAATTTGCGCACGTGAGCCTGCCAACGCGTGACAGGTTCGCTGCGCTCCGACATAATTATCCGCAATGGATGATCGCAATACCGAATTGGATCAGTCATCGGACTTGACCGGATCCGCGCTTACTGCGCCGCCCCAGCGCGCCGACGAGATTTTTCTCGAGGGGCCGCGCCCGCGTTTCGACGAGTTCATCACCGTGTTGCGCGTGATGCGCGATTTCGTGCGCGGATTTCGCGTGCTCCATTTCGTCGGACCATGCGTCACCGTGTTCGGCTCCGCCCGGGTCAAGATCGACAATCCATATTATGAGCTGGCCCGGAAAATGGGCGCGGCCATTGCACGGCTCGGCTTTACCGTCATGACCGGTGGCGGGCCGGGAATCATGGAAGCGGCCAATCGCGGCGCGACAGAAGCCGGCGGTCGGTCGGTCGGTTGCAATATCGAGCTGCCGTTTGAACAGCGGCCCAACGCGTATCTCGATCGCTGCGTCACCATGCACTACTTCTTTGTCCGCAAGACGCTGCTGGTGAAATATTCCTATGCCTTCGTCGTTCTTCCCGGCGGCGCGGGCACCCTCGACGAACTGTTCGAGGCGCTTACGCTGATTCAAACCGGAAAGATCAAAAATTTTCCCGTCGTCGTAATGGGCACCGATTACTGGCGCGAATTGACCGGCTTCATCGACAAAATGGTGGTGAATGGGATGATCAGCCCGTCCGATCTCAAACTGGTTTACGCGACGGATTCAGTCGAAGACGCCGTCGCGCACATTCAAGCGCATGCCATCGAACCGTTCGGGTTGCGCCGTGTCACGCGCGCGCCGCGGCATTATCCCTGGCTTGGTGAACGCAGTCTGCAACGCGTCACTCGCGTGTGAGTAGGGTTATTCGAGACTCAGTCCCTCGTAGGTTTCCTGAACGATTTGATCGACCACGGCTTTCATATCGTTCGTCCGCGCGAAGGTGGCGAGCTGGCGATCGGCGCCGGTGCCTTCACGCATGATCCGCTCGATGTGCGCCATCTCGCGCTGGCTGCCGAGCTCGTTTACCTCGGTCGAGACGAACTCGAGCAGTTCGCCGAGCAAACTGCGCATCTCGACTTCAGCTTCCTTGCCAAAGTCGATCAATTTGCCATTGATACCATAGCGCGCCGCGCGCCAGCGGTTTTCATCGAGCAACCGGCGGCGATAGACGCGAAAGGTGATGTTCTGCGCGAGCAGCTTGAACAATTTCGCGATGATCGCCTGGATGAGCGCGGCAATCGCGAGCGTATCGTCCACGCGCGTCTGTGCATCGCACACTCGCACTTCGAGCGTGTCGAAAAACGGATGCAGCCGAATGTCCCACCAGATCTTTTTTGGATTATCGATACAACCGGTTCGCACCAGTAATTTGCAATAATCCTCGTACTCGGAAAGCGATTCGAAGGCGTCGGGAATACCCGTGCGCGGGAAACGTTCGAAAACTTTAAGCCGATAACCTTTCAGCCCGGTGTCGTGACCAACCCAGAAAGGCGAGTTGACCGAGAGCGCGTAGATGTGCGGCAAAAAATAGCGCGCCTGGTTCATCACGTGAATGGCGGCTTCGCGGTTGGGGATACCGACGTGGACGTGCAATCCGAAGATGAGATTGGCACGCGCGAGCAACTGCATGTCCTTGACGATTTCCTTGTAGCGCTCCCCTTCGGTGATGAGTTGATCGCGCCAATGCGAGAACGGATGAGTCCCGACGGAGGCGATCTTCAGTCCTGCCTTGTTGGCGAGGTTGGCTAGCTTACTTCGAAGATCGACAACGTGCTCGCGCGCGTGCTCGATCGAATCACAAATCTCCGTGCCGAGCTCGACGACCGACTGGTGCATCTCGGGTTTGATCTGCTCCTTGAGCACGACCTTGCCGCCTTCGAGGATCTCCTGAATGTGTGAGCGCAGCTCGCGCGTCTCCGGGTCGACAATCGCGAACTCCTCTTCGATCCCGAGGGTAAACCTGTGCTCTTTGGCGCTCATGCGGGCCGCAAATGTCCCTCAAAAAACGACCGCTGTCATCCTGAGCGAAGCGAAGGACCTCGCATTGGGTGATTGATCACACTAATGAATTGCGTGACGCGCGCTTCGACTGTGAGGTCCCTCGTCGTCTACGCGATTCGGGATGACACGG
>JBHEMD010000044.1:0-13212 GCA_046262735.1 Chthoniobacterales bacterium
GAGTAGTGTCGGATTTGCGCGCGCCGCTTTTCATTCCGACTTTGGTTCCTCCGATCTGAATGTTTTCGCCCGGCCGCGACGGCGGCGATTGCGGTCGGAGCGAGCGGCGCGGGTGCATCGTCTTTTTTGCTGCCATACGCCTATGATTCGCGCGCCGGAAGCGAAATGAGCGCGGCGATTTGGTTTATGCCGCCGAAACGGCGACCTCTACAGGTCTGAGCGCGCGTCGGCTCGCGCGATAGCGCCAGATCGCAAACGCGACGAAGAGAAGATCGACAATCACAAAGATGGCTACGTAGGTTTCGCCGCCGATGCCGAATCCATAACTGTGCAGACCTTTGCCGAGAACGAAGTTAACTCCGTACCACGCCATGAGCACGGCAAGAAAACAAACCACGCTCGCAACAACGAGACCAAATTCAGTCCACCACCCCGCCAGCCGGCCGTGCAACGTGAGGATGTAACAGAGCAGCGCGATTAGCGCCCACGTCTCCTTCGGGTCCCAACCCCAAAACCTGCCCCAGGAATAATTCGCCCACACACCGCCGAGAATCGTGCCGGCGGCGAGGAGCAGCACGCCGAGCTGGAGCACGCGATAAAGCCAGAAATGCATCGCCGTATCGGCACGCGCGCCGCTCGGGTTTCGAGCGTAGCGAAAAAGCAAGATGTGCCCAAAGCCCATGGCGAGCGCGAAGGCCGCGTAGCTCAACGTGATCGTGAGCACGTGCACGGTGAGCCAGAAATTGTCCCGCAACACCGGCACGAGGGGATCGATGCTCGATGGCATCGCGATCGGCATTTGATGGACGAGCAACAACGCAACGAACGTCACCGGCAAAGCCGCGAGCAGATATACAGGCGTGCGATAGCGCGCGAAAAAGATCAGTCCAAAGAACGAAACCGCGAACGACACCCAGATGATCGACTCGTACATATTAGTGACCGGCGGCCGGCCGGCGATGAGACAGCGCATGACAATGCCGGACGCATGAAGAGCCAGAGCAACGAGCGCCACCGCGACGCCAATCCACTGAAATGTGTTTGTCTTGCGCGGCGGCGCTTCGCGCAGCGAAGCGGCTGCAATTGTAGCCGCCGCCCTGCGGGCGGCGTTTTTCCGGAGATGCGCCACGAGCAATACGATGAATCCGAGTCCGTAAAACCAGATCGCGCGGTAAAAGGCGTCGAAATGATTGTAGAAGTATTCCAGCCGTAATTGTCGATCTTGCGGATAGATCGCCGGGCTCATCGTGCGCAGGTCCTGCCGGAGTTGGTTCGCCGCGCGGCTAAAGTTGAAGCTGTCACTTTGCACGTAAGCGGTAGCCAGCGAACTTAGTTGCTTCTGGATCGGGGCGAACTGTTCTTCGCTGTAGTATTGCCCGAACGCCGGCGGCACCACCCACGGGTCGGTCGCGTTTTTCGGTGCGGGCACGATCAAAAACGCGCTACCATCCAGCACGTTCGCGAACAGCGTGAGCCGCTCGCTTACGCTCAGCGCTTCCTGCTCGAGCCGATCGAGCGGTTTCTCAGCCCGGCGTTTCTCGCGCGCTTCATTCGCCAGGCGGTTCAATTCCGGCGATGCCGCTAATTGCTGAAAGGAGAATCGCCGCCCGGTTTTATCGAGCTCGAGTCGCTCCTTGAGTTTGCCGAATGAGACGAGCACCATCGGCTCGCTTTTCCAGTCGTGGGTCTCGGTCAGCGCCGAGAGAATGAAGTCGTTAGGCCGCCATTTTCTGGCGCCGGTTCGATATGTCGATCTACCGCTGATCCGAACCAGCGTTTCTTTCGCAAAGGTATCGATCGGTTTACGCCGGCCGTTGTCCTGGATCGCGAGCAACCCGAATTCTTTGAAATCGAGCGGCTCGGGCGCGGTCTGCTGGCCGCGAGCGACCTGGCCGCTACAGAGGACAAGAGTGAGCGCGACAAGGATTCGCGATTTCAAAGCGCTGACAGTGTAACGGCCAGCAGGGGTTCGACAATGCGCATTCCACGCGCTGGAACGGCCCGTGCTTCGAAGAGCGCCTATGGAGCTAATTCCGAGCAAGTTGCCGGAGCGCCGCCTCTCCTCGCTCGAGCCTGAGCCGCTCCAAACCGAAGCCGACGAGACCGATTCGCAATTCCAATTGCAAGGATCGCGTCTCTTCAGCGGCAATGGCCGCGCCATCTTCATCGGAATTGTTGCCGGTAGCGTTCTGCTCTCCGGTGCCGGATACGCATTTGTCCGCCACGAGCGCGCCAAACGTGAAGAGATGGCCGTGCCGCTATTGCTCAACGTCGTCACCAACACCGTGTCGGGTTCGCCGCATACTGTCACGGCACCCGCGCCCGTGCTCGTGCAGTTGAACGCCGACGTTATCCGTGTGAGTGCAATCGCGCTCGGTCATCCGCGGCTTGCTGTCATCAACGGCCGGGCTGTCGCCGAGGGCGACACCCTCACTGTCCATACTCCGGTGCACTCCGTGGCCGTGACGCTGCGCGTAATCCGAATTGCCGATGGCCGAGTCGAGTTAAGCGACGGAACGCAAACCATTCACGCGCGGCTGACGGTGCCCACGCCCAGCCCGCCGAATCGCTAACCGCGAGAGGCGAGAAGAGTTCCGGCCGTTGCCCGGCGCTCGCTGGAATCCCGACGCTGATAATGTTAAGCATCGCGAGGGGAGTCCCCAAACATGGTCGGCAGTTGGTATAAATGAGCGAGACAACTGGAAAGCGTTCGCGTTTCTCACGCTTCGGCAGGTGGGCGGCGGAATTGGTTCTCGTATTCCTTGGCGTTTACATGGCGTTCTCGCTCAATAATTATCAGCAACACCGACAGGACGCGGAACGACGCGACCAAATCCTGGCGTCGATCGAGGGGACGCTTGGCGAAGGAATCGAGAGCGGAAAAATTAGTCGCGCGAAACAAGAACGGGAAGCCGCGGAGTTTCAGCGCGCGCGCGATGCCGGCGAGATGCCGCTGCTCCGCCCGTTTGTTTTTACGACCGACTACAGCCCGGGCGACTTCGCCACGCGGCTTCAATCCGGCGGCATCCAGTTGCTCGATTTGGAGACGCTGATGGCGCTGCGCAACGACGAATCGGTCATCCGTTGGGGACTGAGCCGCATGGCGCGTTATCAAAAACTAAGCGACGAACTGATCGTGCCGAATCTCGACCAGGACATTTCCTTCTTTTACGATCCCGCCACAAAGAAACTGCGAAAGCGGTTCGAGATATATCGCGAAGCTCTCGCCACAACGGTGAGATTTGCTGACGAGCTTGAACGAACCCACACCGAGCTGCTCAAACGAATCCAAGCCGAACGCCAGCGAAATCGTTAACATTGAACGCAACAATTCGAACCTGCGCCCTTCTCCTGCCCATCGTGGCTGCGAGCTTTGCCGCTGCCGATTATCCGGCGCCCACGGAAGGCGATTACACGATCCGCGATTTCAAGTTCGCTTCGGGCGAAACTTTGCCCGAGCTACGAATTCATTACCGCACACTCGGCAAGATCGACAAGGACGCGCAGGGAAAAGTGACGAACGCGGTGCTGATCATGCACGGGACGACGGGGAGCGGCGCGCAGTTTGTCCCGCGACCAGAATTTGCCGACGAACTTTTCGGGAAAGGTCAGCCGCTCGACGCGACGAAGTTTTTTATCGTGCTGCCGGACGGGATCGGTCACGGCAAATCGAGCAAACCGAGCGACGGAATGCACGCGAAGTTCCCGCGCTACGGCTACAACGACATGATCGACGCCGACTATCGATTGCTCAGCGAAAAACTGGGCGTCAATCACGCGCGGCTGATCATGGGAACATCGATGGGCGGGATGCACACGTGGCTCTGGGGCGAATTGCATCCCGATTTCATGGATGCGCTTTTGCCGCTCGCCAGTTTGCCCGCCCAAATTTCCGGACGGAATCGCGTCTGGCGCCGCACCATCATCGACGCGATCCGCAACGATCCAGCCTGGAACAACGGCGAATACAAAACTCCACCGCCGAGCCTCCGAACCGCCGCGGAAATACTCTGGTTCATGAGCAGCAATCCCGTCCTGCGCCAAAAGGAAGCGCCGACCTTGCGCGAAACCGACGAGAAGATCGACAAGTTCGTCGCCGATCACAACAAAACCGCCGACGCGAACGATGTGCTTTACGCCTTGGAAGCGTCGCACGACTACGATCCCGGCCCCGGTCTTGAAAAAATTCGTGCGCCGTTGGTCGCGATCAATTTCGCCGACGACCTGATCAACCCGCCCGAGCTCGGCATTCTCGAAAACGAGATCAAACGCGTCCCGCACGGCCGTGCCATGGTTATGCCGATGAGCGACAAAACGCGTGGCCATGGCAGCCACACCATCGCCGCGCTCTGGAAAGATGAACTGGTGAAGCTGCTCAAGGAATCACAGCATTGAACAATCGCGAGCTCACGGCGCAATTTGCCGAGCTTTCCACGCCGCTCATCGCCGACGCGGCGTTGCGTCTGCGGCTATCGTTCCAACTTGCCCCATTTGGGATTCAGGCGCTCATTCCGGGAAGCCGTCTCGCCGGACGCGCCCTCCCCGCAAAACATTTTGGCAGTGTCGATGTTTTTCTCGAAGCGATGGAATCGGCCGAAGCGGGCGACATTCTCGTGATCGACAACAACGGTCGCACCGACGAAGGCTGCATCGGTGATCTCACCGCGTTGGAAGCGCAAGCCAGCGGGCTGGCCGGAATTGTTGTGTGGGGCATGCACCGCGACACGCCGGAGTTGAAACAAATCGGGCTGCCGATTTTTAGCTACGGCGCATGTCCCTCCGGTCCGCAGCGCCTCGACGCGCGCACCGACGATGCCTTGCGCATCGCAAAATTTGGCGACTTCGAAGTCAGCAGGAACGACGTTGTCCTCGCCGATGAAGACGGCTGCGCTTTCATAGCGGCCGATTCGCCGGCGCAGATGATGAAGAGTGCGCGCGAGATATTCGAAACCGAAAGAAAACAAGCCGCTCGGATCAAAGGCGGCCACACGCTTCGTCAACAATTGAAGTTCGCCGAGTATTTGCGGAAACGATCGGCCGATCCGAGTTACACGTTTCGCCGGTATTTGCGCGAAATCCGCGGCGCGATCGAAGAGTGATGCGCGCCCTCGAGAATCGTGGCGACGGGATGTGACGGGACCGAGCCGTCTCCCTTGCCAAGCCACAGCTGTAGCGGCGCTCTGTGAGCGTCGCACTTCTTTGCTGCATATTTTGCGCGGTCGTAGACCGCCGCTACAGAAGCGGCATAATCATTCGCGCAGTCTGATTCGTCATGCAGAGGCCGCATGAGAGCGCACCTCAACCGGGGACAGAGCGCGACTGGCGGGAAGGCGGGCTGGGGCAGCTTCGCGACTCTCGAGAGATGAGCTTGTTGACACATATACGGTTATCCGTATATGTATCCGCGTGAGCGCGAAACCGAAACGAAACGGCGGGGCGGCGTTTTTGTTCAAGACGCTGGCTGATCCGACTCGGCTCCGCCTCCTCAATCTTCTCGCGTGCGGCGAGACCTGTGTCTGCGAGTTAACCGACACGCTTCGGCTGGTCCAACCGAAGGTTTCGCGACATCTGCGGCATCTCAAACATGCGGGCCTGGTGGAAGCGGAACGGGATGGGAAATGGACCCATTATCGCTGGGTGCGCCACGGTGATCCGCTCGTCCGCCACGTCCTCGCCGGTTTGCGCGATTGGATGAGCAAGGATGAGCTGATGAAAAACGAACGCTGCCGCCGCGGAAAGGTTTGCTGCGAAATTAGCAAAAGAAAACCGAAACAAAGACACGAGAAATGAAAACGAATGAATTTATCTCCGCGCTGCGCGCTGCCCCGGACAACCAACTGGTGTTTGTCGATCTTGATGGGCACGTCGTCCACCGGGGCTATCATCTCACGGAACTCAAAGCCGCGTCGTTCGAAACGGTCGATTGCGGCGGACAGACCAATCGGTGGCAGGAAACGATCGTGCAGCTGTGGGTGCCGGCCGAGGCGGAAGACCACTACATGTTGGCCGGGAAGTTTCTGAATATCTTCGACAAAGTCCGCGGGCTGATCCCGCTCAATATCGATACGGAGGTTCGCGTCGAGTACGGCGATCAGAATATTTTCCCGTCGGTGTATCACGTGCGCTCGGTCACGCAATCGGATGGCATGACACGCTTCGTGCTCGAACCCCCGGCGACGACGTGCAAGGCGCGAGACCGCCGGGCGGCCGCGTCGTCGCGAAAGGATTCCTGCTGCGTCGCGGCGCAGTCGTGCTGTTGATTCAGCTCACGTTGATTTGAAAGCGGCGGAGCACCGCCGCTTTCCAAAGCACTTCGTGCGCCGAGCCTGTGCCGTAGCAGTGTCGTGTTGTGCGCCGGACACGTAGCCTAAGCGCGGCAAGGTTTGCCCTGCCACTGCCGGCGAGTCGGGCGCCAACTTCAGCGGACACGGACTTCGCGGCGGCGAAAGAGGAAGGTGGCGATTACCAATACGGCTACGACATAGAAGATATTTTCGCCGAGTACGCGGAGGTAGAGCCAGTAGTCGTTGTGGAGCCGTTCCTTCGCGAAACTTTCGGCCATTAGATTGACCGGCATTTGAGCTGGTCCAAGGTAGTAAGCAATTAGTGCTGGAACGCGATGAAGCCAGCGCGGATCGTGAATGGCGCTCTGGGCGATGGAGGGTAAGATCGACACGAGGAGAGTCAGTATTCCGGCCAGGATGGGCGGCATGACCACGCTAAAGCCCAGCGCAATACCGCTGTAAAACGTCGCCGTCACATAATTCTCGGCGAAAGCGAGCCAGAGCGTGGACGCGAATGGAATGTTAAGCCAAACCGAAACCAGCAACGCTCCGGCCATACCGACGAGTAGGAACAAGTAGAGAAAAATCAGAACCCCAAACCAGCGTCCGAGCAAATAAACCCAGCGCTTCACCGGACGCGACATGACGTGGACGATTGTCCTGGCTGAAATTTCCGAGGAAACACCGATGGCGCCGAGAAAAAGTGCGAGGAACAGAGCGGCGAAATTCCAGAAGCCCACAATCATCTCCATGAAGTGCACGCCCATATTGGTAACGATCTGCGTCTCGCCAGCGTGGCGGGCCATCCGCATAAAAAACATTTGCGAGCCCATCATGATCACAACGAGAAGGCTCAATAGCAGGACGATGTAAAAAACGCGGCGACGCAGCGTCTCTTGAAAAGCCGTGAGTGTGATGGCGAAAAGCTTAACCACTCGACGTGCCTCCGGCGTAACGCATGTAAAGATCTTCCAGGGACGCGGCGCGACGGACGGCGCCAACATCGACATCGGTTTCGAGCAGACGGCGCAGCAGAACAGTTCTCTCCGCCGCCGCGCAACGGACCACCACAGTTCCATTTTGTTGATCGCGAATTTCCGCGCGCCCGACCGCCTCCAACGCCGCCGGGTTCCAGCTAAGCACTTCGATTTCCCACTCGTCCGATTTGCTGCGTAGCGCAGTCATGTTTTCAGAAAGCGCGACGCTGCCTTCGCGCAAAATGACGATGTGATCGCAAGTGCGTTCCACGTCGGAAAGGATGTGACTGCTCAGAAACACCGTCGTGCCGCGCGCTTTTTCTTCGAGGATGATATCGGCGACGAGTTTGCGCCCTTCCGGATCGAGACCGGTAGTCGGTTCGTCGAGAACGAGCAGTTCCGGCTGATGCAGCAGCGCCTGCGCGATCCCGAGCCGCTGGATCATTCCTTTGGAAAAGCCGCGCACTCTGCGGGTCCGCGCCGCGCCCAGCCCGAGACGCTCGAGTTGTCGCGGCGCCTCAATGTCGATCTTGTCGTGCGGCACTTCGGAAAGTTCGCCGTAAAATCGCAGCACTTTTTCCGCCGTTTTGAATCCGTAAGTGTAGAAAATTTCGGATTGAAAACCGATGCGCCGCCGGACTTCCAGATCTCCCGCGGGCAATCCAAACAAACGGACGGTACCGCTATTTGGCCGAAGCAATCCGAGCAGGAGGTAAATCGTGGTTGTTTTTCCGGCGCCGTTCGGCCCGACGAACGCAACGACGCTGCCGCGCTGCACGCGCAAGCTAAGATTACTCACCGCGCAAACTTCGCGTCGACGAAGACGACTACGAAAAGTCTTCGTGAGACCGTCGATCTCGATGATGCTGTCTCGATCCTCGCTCACTTGCGCTCGGGATGCTGCAGTCCCGCTTGCACCCAAAATTCCAGATAAGGCGTCACGCCCTCGTTCACTTGCCGAATTTTGCCGTCGGCACCGACCAGTATCGTGGTCGGAAAGCTCTCGATCTTGAATCTTTCCGCGAGCGCGTTGTCTTGATCGACCAGGACCGGAAAACTGACCGGCTTCCGTTTTAGATATTCATCCAGCTTTGCACGCTCTTTGTCCTCGGCAATCGCGAGGATGAGAAAGCCGTTGTTCTTCTGCTCCGTGTAAAGTTTTTCAAAACTTGGCATCTCAACCCGGCACGGTCCGCACCAGGTCGCCCAGAAATTGACGACGACAATTTTCTTATCCCGAGCTGCATCACTGAACTTGACGGAACGACCGGTTGAATCCGGCAGCTCGAAATCCGGCATCGGCTCCTGGAGCTTCAGCGCAGCGACGGGGCTTTTCTCCCGCTGCAGCTCGGTTTTGAGCGTGATACTGAAGGCGGCAAACAGACACAAATAGAGGACAGCGAGGGCGGCCTTCATTTCACGGAGCTTCCAAAAGCGTCCTCTGATTCGCAATCCGAAAGTTCGCCGCGCGATTTAAGATCGACATCGCGCGGATGCGCTCGTTGAATCGCGCATGCAACGCGCCGTTTTTCGAATTGCTCTACTCGTCTCGCTAATCGCTTCACCGATTCTCGCGCAGGATTTCGACGTCATCGTCAAAAACGGCACGGTTTACGACGGGACCGGGAGCGAAGGGCAACGGGTCGATGTTGCGATTCGCGGGGATCGCATCGCGGGCGTTGGCGATTTTAAGAACGCGAAGGCGAAAACCGTCATCGATGCGAAGGGGCTCGTCGTCGCGCCCGGATTCATCAACATGCTTTCCTGGTCGAACGAATCGTTGATCCAGGACGGGCGGTCGCAGAGCGAAATACGCGAGGGCGTCACAACCGAAATCATGGGCGAAGGCGAATCGATGGGGCCGCTCAATGACGAACTGAAGAAGCGGATGGTGCAACAGCAGGCCGACATCAAGTTCGACATTAAATGGAACACGCTCGCGGAATATTTGCGTTATCTCGAAGGGCGCGGGATTTCCTGCAATGTCGCGTCGTTTCTCGGCGCGGCCACGGTGCGCGAATACGTCATCGGCTTTGAAGATAAACAGCCGACGCCGCAGCAGCTCGACCAGATGCGCGAGCTCACCCGGCAGGCAATGGAGGACGGCGCGCTCGGGATCGGCTCGTCGCTGATTTATCCGCCGGCGTTTTTCGCGAAAACCGAAGAGTTGATCGAGCTGTGCAAGATCGCGGCCAGATACCAGGGCAAATACATCTCGCACATGCGGAGCGAAGGCGGCCAGCTGCTGGCGTCGTTGGAGGAATTGATCCGGATCAGCCGGGAAGCGGGGCTCCCGGCCGAGGTTTATCATATTAAAGCGTCCAGCCAAAAAAACTGGGCGAAAGAGGACGAATTGCTCGCGCGAATCGAAGGGGCGCAAAAAGAAGGGCTCAAGATCACCGCCGACATGTACACCTACACCGCGGCGGGAACTGGACTCGACGCATGTCTCCCGCCGTGGACAGAGGACGGGGGTTATCCGGCGTTGTTCAAACGCCTTCGCGACCCGGCGACGCGCGAAAAAATTGCCGCGCAAGTGAAGACCCCGACGGACGAATGGGAAAATCTCTATCTCGATGCCGGTTCGCCCGAAAAAATTTTGCTGGTCGGCTTCAAGAACGAAAAGCTCAAGCCGCTCACCGGTAAAACGCTCGCCGAAGTCGCGAAGATGCGCGGCAAAGATCCGGTCGAGACGATCATGGATTTAATCGCCGAAGACGAATCGCGGATCGGAACGATTTATTTTTTAATGTCGGAAGAGAACGTGAAAAAAGAAATGGCCAGGCCATGGATCGCGTTTTGTTCCGATGAAGCGTCGCAGGCGCCGGAGGGCCCGTTCCTCAAGGCAAATCCGCACCCGCGCGCCTACGGAAGTTTTGCCCGCGTGCTCGGCAGATACGTGCGCGACGAGAAAGTGATCCCGATGCGCGAAGCGATCCGGCGTTTGAGCGGGTTCACGGCCACGAACCTGGGACTGGATCACCGCGGTTTTCTCAAGGAAGGAATGTTCGCCGACGTCGTCGTGTTCGACCCCGCCACCATTGCCGACCGCGCGACCTTCGATAAACCGCACCAATACGCCGTCGGCATGAAACAGGTTTTCGTAAACGGTGTTCAAGTGATCAAAGACGGCGAGCACACCGGCGCGAAACCGGGGCGGGCACTATGGGGCCCGGGCAAAGTGGCTTCGAAATAACCGAAAATTGATCTGAAACACGCCGTTGCGAGGGAGCGCGGGCGCCTCGCCCGCAGTGTCACGCGCCTCGCGGGACACAATTCGTGGACAGAGTTTTGGCGGGGCGCCAAAAACAGCGGGCGAGCCCCCGCGCTCCCCAGACATCGCGTGCTTTGGATGCACGTAAAGGGTGTCGTGCCTGCGTAAGTACCAATAAGGACAAATCATATTGACGAGAAAGCGTGAGGGGCGCCGGTGGCGCCGCAATAGGAGGCAAATTGCTTCCCCTCCAGAAGCCCGTCCCTGAGCAATAGGAACATGGACCCGATCAGCAGCATCAAGTTGCGCTGGCTGCATGGCGCGTTGCACGACGTGACCTATGAGCTGGCGCGCTCGCAATTTTCGCAGTTCGCGCCGCGCACCTGGGAACCGGCGATCAACGCTTATCGCTGCGAAAAATGCGTGCGCATCTGTGTCGATCTCGCCGGAGTCGAGCAGTCGCAGATCGATCTCACGGTTGAGCCGCAGCGCGTGCTGCTGCGCGGAACCCGCGCGCTGCCAGAGCCGACGCATGCCGAGGGCCGCGCCGTGCAATTGCTTGCGATGGAAATCGATTATGGTCGCTTTGAGCGCGAGGTGCCGTTGCCGGTCGAAGTCGAAATTGACAAGGCCCACGCTGAACAGCGCAACGGACTGCTCTGGATTTCGCTACCGGTGAAAGAATCATGAATGAGGAGCAGATCATCGCATTGCCCGCCGAGTTGCAAGCCAAGCCCGCGACGCACAGCACGATCGCGGCGACGACGGACGAAAGTCACCTGCCACAGATTCCGGAGGAATTGTCGATCTTGCCGGTGCGCGGGTTTGTTGTTTTTCCCGGAACGGTTGTGCCCCTGAATATCCGGCGCGCGGCCTCGATCAAGTTGCTCGATGACACTCTGTCGCGCACCAAAGTCATCGGCCTGGTCACGCAAGGCGATGAAGCGACGGAAGAGCCGGAGCCAGACGAGCTTTATCATGTCGGAACGGCGGCGCTTGTGCTCAAGCTGGTGCGCCAGGCCGACGATCACGTCCTCGTCATCGTTCAGGGACTCCAGCGGTTCTCCCTCCGCAAAATCATCGCCACCGCGCCGTTTTTGCGCGCGGAAGTCAATCTGCTGCAATCGGTTTCACCGCCGGAGAGCAAAGAATGGGAGGCGACTTTCCGGAACCTGCGCGACTCAGCCTCGAAATTGTTCGAGCTCACGCCGGAAGCGCCGGAACAGGCCCGCCTGATGGTGCTGAACATCGACAATCCCGAGCAGCTGGCCGATTTCCTTGCCCCGAACTTGAACGCCGATGTCGCGCAAAAACAGGCGCTGCCCGAAGAGCTCGATGTGGAAAAACGCGTTCGCGCCGTGCAGAAATACATTTCGGCGCAGCTCGAGATCGCGCAGATCCAGGAGAAACTGCAAAAGGATGTGGCCTCGCAATTTTCCGACGCGCAACGGCGCGCTTATCTGCGCTCGCAAATCAAAGCGATCCAGCACGAGCTCGGCGAGACCGAGGGCACGAGCGAAGAACAAGTAGAACAATTGCGCAAGCGCCTCGAGGAAGCGAAACCGCCGGAGGAAGTGACGAAACAGGCCGAGCGCGAATTGAAGCGGCTCGATTTCATTCCGCCGGCCAGCCCGGAATATTCGGTCATTGTCAGTTACGTCGAGATCATTGCCGATTTGCCCTGGAACAAGTTGAGCGAGGACAATCTCGATCTCGATCAAGCCCAACGAATTCTCGACCGCGACCATTACGATCTCGAGAAAGTGAAAAAGCGGCTGATCGAATTTCTCGCTGTGCGCAAGCTCAACCCGCAGGGCCACGGCCCGATCCTTTGTTTTCTCGGCCCGCCCGGCGTCGGTAAAACCAGTCTTGGCCAATCGATCGCCGACGCGCTCGGGCGCAAATTTGTCCGGGTCAGTCTCGGCGGGATGCGCGATGAAGCGGAGATCCGCGGCCATCGGCGCACCTACATCGGCTCGATGCCAGGCCGCATCATCCAGGAACTGCGCCGGGCCGGGACGCGCAATCCCGTGTTCATGCTCGACGAAATCGACAAGATTGGCGCCGATTTTCGCGGCGACCCGGCGAGCGCACTGCTCGAAGTGCTCGACCCGCGGCAAAATCACACCTTTGTCGATCGCTACCTCGACGTGCCGTTCGATCTGTCGCAGGTTATTTTCATCGGCACGGCCAATTACATGGATGGCGTGCCCGAGCCGTTGCGCGACCGCATAGAAGTGATCTCGCTGCCCGGTTACACCGAGCGCGAGAAACTCGAGATCGCGAAACGCTATCTCGTTAAACGACAGCTCGAAGAAAACGGACTCACGCCCGAGCAATGCGAATGGCAGGAGGAAGCGTTTCGCGGAATCATTAACGATTACACGCACGAAGCCGGCGTGCGCGAGCTTGAGCGACAGATCGCATCGGTCTGTCGCGGAATCGCGTCGCAAGTTGCGCGCGGCAAAACCGAGCACGTTGTCGTCACACCCGAACTGGCCGCCAAGATGCTTGGCCCGGCCAAGTACGTTCAGGAAACGAAATTAAAAACCAGCAAGCCGGGCGTGGTCACCGGTCTCGCCTACACGCCTGCGGGCGGCGAAGTGTTGCACATTGAAGCGACGCGGTATCCCGGCAAAGGCAACGTCACCCTCACCGGTCACATCGGTGAAGTGATGAAAGAATCGGTGCAAGCCGCGTTCAGTCTGGTGCGCAGCCGCGACGGCGAGCTCGGCAC
>JBHEMD010000045.1:0-8825 GCA_046262735.1 Chthoniobacterales bacterium
CGTCGAGCACCATCGCCACGTCCACGCCGATCGCTTCCTGAAATGCTATGACGTTTTCCGGGGTAAATCGCACGCGGCTGCCGTCGAGGTGCGAGGCGAACGTCACGCCCTCGTCGTCGAGTTCGCGCAGCGCTTGCAAACTGAAAACTTGGAAACCGCCGCTATCGGTCAGAATCGGCCCGTCCCAGCTCATGAACTTGTGCAGTCCGCCGAAATGTTTGATTACCTCGATCCCCGGCCTGACGAACAAATGATAACTGTTCCCGAGCACAATCTGCGCGTCGAGCTCCTGCAGCTCGCGCGGGCTGACTGCTTTCACCGAGCCTTGCGTTCCCACCGGCATGAACGCAGGCGTGTCGATCACGCCGTGCGCCGTCGTCAGTCGCCCGCGTCGCGCTTTCGACGCTTGCGCGATTAGTTGAAACATCGGCGATGACGTTCGCACATTGCCGAGGTCGCGCACACGCCTCGCCGAAACAATTTTATTCGAAGTATCTGCGGCGCGATGAGCAGGAATTTTCAGAAGTTTTGCTTTCTGATCTATTGCACAGCAGCCACGGTCGAACTCGATTTGAACTACGCGTTGGCCTATTTCGGATTAGCGGATGCTTATCGCGTGCTGGCCATTACCAGCGATATGCCCGCCCGGGAGGTATTCCCTCAAAGCAAAGCGGCCGCCGAAAAAGCATTGGCAATCGCTTAAGAATCGCCATGAAGCGGAAGTCGGCACGCAACGGATTCCAGGCCCATCGCGTAACGCGGTTTGTCTTTCGGCAAAACATTCGCGCGCGCCCGACCAAGAAAAAATCGTTTGTTCGCGGGGCTCATCTTTTAGTAGAAAAAGAAAACGCCTGCGCAAATGCCTAAACGCAAAACAAAGCCAGGTCAGCGGAAGAAGAAAAAGCAGATCGCGCCCGTCTCACATCCGATCTGGAAGACGGCCAGACGATCGGCGGCCAAATCACCCGCTCCAGTGGAGGGCCATGTTTTAGTCAAAGGAACATTGTTCGGCACCGGGTTTGTTCAGGAACCGGATCCGCAAGACAACGATTTTCCACTGGGAGCGGTTATCGAAGCGGTCGATGACGCCCGCTTGCAGGAAAAGGTCTGGCAACTTCCGGCCCATCTCCTCAACCAGGGCAGTACGAACTCGTGTGTCGGTCACGCCTGTGCCCATTTTATTTTGGCGGCGCCCATCATGAGTCATTCGACCGATGCGATTGCGCTCTGGCGCCGAGCCCAGGAAATCGATGAATTCCCGGGCAACGAAGGGACAAACACCGGAACAAGTGTGCGGGCCGGTTTCAAGGTGCTGCAGGAAGAAAACCTGATCACGACCGATTACCGCTGGGCGAGTAACGCTGATGAAGCGTTGCGTTTCGTTCTGACGCGCGGCCCGCTCGTAGTTGGCTCGAGGTGGTATCCCGGGATGAGTCAGCCCGCAAATGGAATCATGCGATTGTCGGGCAGCGCAGGCTCAACCGGCCATGCGTATCTTTTATTTGGATTCAGTCCCGATCACGACGCGTTTCTGGTCGCGAATTCCTGGGGAACAGGATGGGCGATCGACGGCTGCGCCTTTCTGCCCTACGACGTGCTTGATCAACTCATGGAAGAAGGAGGGGTCGTATGTTCGGCGATCGAAGATTAATCGTCATCGCGCTGGTTTGTCTTGCCAGCTTGGCAGCATGTTCGACCAATCCGCCAGCGCCGGCCCCGATTGGCCCGACGCCGGCGCCGCTGCACGGATATCATCTGACCTTGTACGACCAGAACGGAAACGTCGCTCAGCGATATGATGTCGGGGCAAACGATGTCGTTCGCGACGATCCGATTCATCAGGACATTTGGTTCCGCGTCGGCGGCGAGGAGAAACATTTCCACGGTTCTTACCAGAAGGACCGTTACTAATTTTAATAATGCTCGAAGACCTGCTGACCGTCGGTTTCGCGAGAGTTATTGGCTGCAACCGAAGCCGAAAAATTGCGGGCATTCGTCTCTCTCGCGGGAGCCTTTTCTGAAATCGCGGATTGTGGGTCGCGCCGCGAAATAATTCTTTGCGACGCGCGGTTTTCCCTCTATAGTCGCGGCTCACCGCATCAGGCGCGTGAGAGGGTGATTGCGCGGCCTGGGCGGGTTTTTTTGTCGCCCGGATTTCAACCGTTCGAGCGACGCTTTGTATTTAGAAATGCCCACGATCAATCAGTTGATTCGAAAAGGACGCCGCAAGGTGTCGGTGAAATCCAAATCACCGGCGCTGAACGATTGTCCGCAGCGCCGCGGCGTGTGCGTGCAGGTGATGACACGCACGCCGAAGAAGCCGAATTCCGCCCTGCGCAAAGTGGCCAAGGTGCGCTTGACGAATGGTCAGGAAGTGATTGCCTACATTCCGGGCGAGGGGCACAACCTGCAGGAGCACTCCATCGTGCTCGTGCGCGGGGGACGGGTGAAAGATTTGCCGGGCGTGCGCTACCATATTGTGCGCGGCACGCTCGACGCGCTCGGCGTGGATGGTCGCCGGCGCGGTCGCTCCAAATACGGAGCGAAGCGCCCGAAAGGTGGCGCGGCCGGCGGAGGCGGCGCGGCGAAAGCGGCGCCGGCAGCGGCCAAGGAAGAGAAGAAGTAAATTTTGAAACGGAAGATCGACAATGTCGCGACGGAAGAGAGTCTACAAAAAAGAGCAGCACGTCGATTCCCGCTATGGGAGTCCGGCAGTCGCGCGGCTCATCACCACGGTGATGAAGCGCGGCAAGAAATCGCTCGCCGAGCGCATTGTCTACACCGCGATCGACAAATCGCGCGCCGGTTCTGATTCGGTCGATCCGCTCGAAGTCGTCAACAAGGCGATCGAGAACGTTCGCCCACGACTCGAAGTAAAATCGCGTCGCGTCGGCGGCGCGACTTATCAAGTGCCGATGGAAGTGACGCCCGCGCGGCAAATCTCCCTCGCCACGCGCTGGATCGTGCAATACGCCGACAACCGTAAAGGCATGCCGATGGCCGAGGCGCTCGCCCAGGAGATCAAAGACGCGGCCGCCGGTCAGGGCAACGCGATCAAGAAACGCGAAGACACGCACAAAATGGCCCAGGCGAATCGCGCTTTTGCGCATTTCCGCTGGTAATTTTATGGCGACCGCGACGATCGAGAAAAAACCAGCCGCGGCGAAAAATCCGAACTCGCCCGATCGCAAGTTTCCGCTCGAGCGGACGCGGAACATCGGGATCGCGGCGCACATCGATGCCGGTAAAACAACGATCACCGAGCGGGTGCTGTTTTACACCGGCATGATTCACAAAATGGGCGAGGTGCACGAGGGCACGACCGTGACCGACTGGATGGAGCAGGAGCGCGAGCGCGGCATCACGATTACTTCGGCGGCGACGACCTGCTCGTGGTCGCAGAAAAAAGAAGAAGGCGTTTACAAGATTTTTGAAGGAATCAAACAGCGTATCAACATCATCGACACGCCCGGTCACGTCGATTTCACGGCGGAGGTCGAGCGTTCGCTGCGCGTGCTCGACGGCGCGATTGCGGTGTTCGACGGCGTCGCCGGTGTGCAGCCGCAATCCGAGACCGTCTGGCGACAGGCGACGAAATACAATGTGCCGCGGCTAGCGTTCATCAACAAGATGGACCGCGTAGGCGCCGATTTCGAAATGTCGGTCGAGAGCATCCACAAAAAGCTCGGCGCGAACGCGTGGCCGGTGTTGCTGCCGCTCGGCAAGGAAAATGAGCTGCGCGGGCAGCTCGATGTTATCAACAGGAAAGCGATCATTTACTCCGACAACGATCAGCTCGGCTCGACTTATGAAGTCACCGATGTGCCGAAGGAATATGTTGATCTTGTCGAGAAGGCGCACCGCGAGTTGGTCCAACAAGTTTCGAACATTGACGACGAAGTTGCCGAGACTGTCCTCGAAGAGCGCGAAGTCACTCCCGAGTTATTGAAGGCGGGAATTCGCCGGCAGACGATCGCGAATAAATTCGTGCCGGTGATCGGCGGCTCGGCGCTCAAGAACATCGGTATTCAATATCTCGTCGACGCGGTGGTCGATTATTTGCCGAGTCCGCTCGACATCCCGCCGGCCAAGGGGATGGAGCCCGACACGCATGAGCCGATGGAAGCGCCGACCGACGATAACGGCAACTTCTGCTCCCTGGCTTTCAAACTTTGGAGCGATCCATTTGTCGGCAAGCTGGTTTTCTTCCGTGTTTATTCCGGCACGCTGAGCAAAGGCGACACGGTTTACAATCCGCGCACGAACAAGCGCGAGCGCATCTCGCGTCTGATCCAGATTCAGGCGGACAAACGTGAAGACATCGAGACCTGTTACTCGGGCGACATCGCGGCGATCGTCGGAATCAAGAATATCACGACCGGCGACACGCTCTGCGACGAGGACCATCCGATCCTGCTCGAGCCGCCAACGTTCCCTGATCCCGTCATTTCAATGGCGATCGAGCCGAAGACGAAATTGGACCAGGAAAAAATGGGCGTGGCCCTGCAACGACTCGCCGAAGAAGATCCGACCTTCCGGGTTTACACGCACGAAGACACCGGCCAGACGATCATCGCCGGCATGGGCGAGCTGCACCTGGAGATCATTCGCGACCGCATGTTCCGCGAGTTCAAGGTGGACGCGAACGCGGGCAAACCGCAGATCGCGTATCGCGAAACGATCACGACAAACGCGCACGGCGTTGGCAAGTTGATCAAGCAATCAGGCGGTCGCGGTCAATACGGCCACGTCGAAGTCGATCTGCGTCCCGCTGAACGCAGCAAGGGCTTGATGTTGGAAAACAAAATCGTCGGCGGCATTATTCCGCGCGAGTACATCCCGGCGGTGAAGAAGGGAATCGAGGAAGCGATGCTCGACGGCGTCCTCGGCGGTTATCCCGTTGTCGATGTTGAGTGCGACATTGTGTTTGGAAGCTTCCATGAAGTCGATTCGAGCGAGATCGCGTTCAAAATGGCGGCGATCTTCGCGATGAAAGACGGTTTCCGCGCCGGCAAACCGATCCTGCTCGAGCCGATCATGAAGGTCGAAAACATCACGCCGGAAGAATACCAAGGCGACATTTGCGGTGATTTGAGCCGGCGTCGTGGCAGCATTCAAAGCATCGAATCGCGCGGTAATCTCGCGATCATTCACGCGCTCGTGCCGCTGGCGGAGCTTTTCGGTTACGCCACGGCGATCCGCTCGTTGTCGAAAGGGCGCTCGAGCTACTCGATGGAGCCCTCACACTTTGAGCCGGTCCCGGCCAACCTGGTCGCGGCCATTCTCGATCAAAAGGAGACCAAATGAGCAACGGCCAGCGCATTCGGATCCGGCTGAAAGCGTTCGATCATCGGATGCTCGATCAGTCCGCGATCGAGATCGTGGAGACGGCCAAGCGCACGGGCGCGCGCGTCGCCGGCCCGATTCCGCTGCCGACGCTGATCGAAAAGTTTACCGTGAATCGCTCGCCCCACGTGGACAAAAAATCGATGGAACAATTTGAGATCCGCACCCACAAGCGGCTGCTCGACATCATCGAGCCGACCGCCAAGACCGTGGACGAATTGAAGAAGCTGAACCTGCCCGCAGGAGTGGACATTACGATCAAGATTTAGCGCTTGAGAATTTCACAAGATCGACATCATGAGCATCGGGTTACTCGGACAAAAAGTCGGCATGACCAGCGTCTACGACGCCGCGGGCAAGCTGCACCCGGTGACCGTGATAGCGGCGGGCGATAACGTTCTCTTGCGACGGCTGAGCCAGGAGAACGACGGCTATTCGGCCGTGCAGGTCGGATTCAATCGACAAAAGGAATCTCGTCTGACGAAAGCGATGCTCGGCCAGTTCAAGAAAGCCGGCGTCGAGGCGAAAAGATTCGTCCGCGAATTGCGTCTGCCAGCCGATCTTCCCGAAGGCGAAGTCAATTTGAGCGTCACGCAATTTGAGCCCGGCGATTTCGTCGATGTGACCGGCCGCTCGAAGGGCAAAGGTTTTCAAGGCGTGATGAAGAAACATAACTTTCACGGACAAGGCGCGGCCCATGGATCGAAAACGCATCGGCGCGTCGGCGCGATCGGGAATCGTTCCACGCCCGGCCGGATTTGGAAAAACATGGGCATGCCCGGTCACCTTGGCGACGAACGCGTGACCGTGCAGAATCTGCAGGTGATGCAGGTGCGTGAAGCCGAACAAGTGATTTTGATCAGCGGCGCGGTACCGGGCCCGAACGGGAGTTACGTAGTCGTCAGGCCGGCCCTTAAACATCCCGAACGCCTTTTGGCGCTACACGCTGAGCACCGAAAGCACGAGGAAGAAGAGAAGGCAAAGAAGCCGAAAACTTTGGCCGAAATGGGTGGGAAGAAATGAGCGCGAAAGTCTTAACCAAAGCCGCGGCCAAAGATGCGAAGATCGACCTCATTGAGGATGGCCGCGGCAGCCAGGCCGTGCACGATGTCGTCGTCGCGATGCGTGCGGCGCGGCGCTCCGGAACGGCCAACACGAAAACGAAAGCCGAAGTCGATTTGTCCGGCGCGAAACCGTGGCGGCAAAAAGGGACGGGTCGCGCCCGGGCCGGTTACAAATCTTCGCCGATCTGGCGCGGCGGCGGCGTCGTTTTTGGACCGAAAGCGCGCGATTATTCCAAGAAAGTTTCCAAGTCGGTTCGCCGGCTCGCGTTTCAAAAAGCGCTGAGCGAGCGGATCAGCGCCGGCGACGTGTTGACGATCGACAAATTCGTCGTGCCCGGATTCAAGACGAAATCATTTGTCGATCTTGTCCGGAAGCAGACCGATGCCGCCAAAGTGCTGATCGTCTCGGATTCATTCGACGAAAAAACATTCAAATCGGCGCGCAACGTGAAGTCGACACGCCTCACCACCGCCGCCGACGTCAACACGGAACAATTGCTCGCTTTCGAAAAAATTTTGGTGACGCAAGCGGCACTCGAGAAGTTGGCAGAGCGCTCGAATCCACTCGCCGCTCCGCGCGCTCAACCGCATGAGAAGAAAACTCCGGCAAGAGGAGCACGGAAATGAGCGAGACGTTCCAGATCATCCAGACCGCGTCCTTAACGGAAAAATCGACGCTGATGAGCGAGAAGCAGAACAAATATGTGTTCCGGGTTCATCCGCGCGCGAACAAGACGCAGATCAAAAACGCAGTCGAACGCCTGTTCCAAAAGAAGGTTGTCGATGTTAACACCTGCAACTACGAGGGAAAATGGACGCGGGTGCGCGGCCCGTATGGCCGCAAACCGAGCTGGAAGAAAGCGATCGTCACTTTGAAGGAGGGCGAGAAAATCGATCTCGTCTAGCTTATGGCGCTAAAGAATTTTCGCCCACTTACTCCTGTTCTGCGATTCAAGCAGCTGCCGGCATTTGATGAAATCACCAGGGCGCGGCCGGAGAAATCGTTGCTCGAGCCGAAAAAGAAAAGCGGCGGCCGCAACAATTTTGGCCGGCTGACCTCGCGCCACATCGGCGGCGGCCACAAACAGCATTATCGCAGGGTCGATTTCAGGCGGCACAAGCGCGGCGTCGTGGCTGAGGTGCTCGGAATCGAGTACGATCCGAACCGCTCCGCCCGCATCGCTCTTATTAAATATGCGGACGGCGAACTGAGCTACATTCTTGCGCCGGATGGATTGCGAGTGGGTGCAAGCGTTGCCGCCGGCGAAGACATCGCGCCCGAGATCGGAAACGCCCTGCCGCTGCGCGCCATTCACTCGGCACCAACATTCACAACATCGAGCTGACTCCTGGCGGCGGAGGCAAGATTGCCCGCAGCGCCGGGCAACAGGCGACACTGAATAACTTGGAGGCCGGTTACGCGCTGGTGAAAATGCCCTCGGGCGAGATTCGCCGGATTCACGCGGAATGTTTCGCGACCATCGGCCAGGTCGGGAACGTCGATCACATGAACGTCGCCAGCGGCAAAGCGGGGCGGACTCGCTGGCGCGGACGCCGCCCGCACGTGCGGGGCATGGCGATGAACCCGATCGATCACCCGATGGGCGGCGGCCAGGGCAAATCAAAAGGCGGCGGCGGCCGGCATCACCCGGTGAGCCCATGGGGACAGCTCGCGAAAGGGTTCAAGACGCGCAGCAAACACAAACCGAGCGACAGATTTATTTTGGAAAGGAGAAAGGCGAAGAAGAAACAGTGATGCGGTAGCCGCGTCTCTGTGGGCCGCGGTCGTCTCACCGAGACGCGGCTACAACCAAATCACTTGAAAATTATGGCCAGATCATTAAAGAAAGGACCCTTCGTCGAATCGCATCTTCTCGAGAAGATCGACAAGATGAACGCTGCGGGCGCGAAAAAGGCGATCAAGACCTGGTCGCGGCGCTCGATGGTGACGCCGGATTTTGTCGGGCACACGTTTTTGGTGCACAACGGAAAGACCTTTCATTCCGTTTTCATCACCGAGAACATGGTCGGGCATAAGCTCGGCGAATTTTCGCCGACGCGCGTGTTCAAGAAACACGGCTCCCACACGGCGAAGGTCACGAAGTAGTTGAAGATTTTTTTGGCAGCTTTCGGGTGCGTCGTCGCGACTTCGGTCGCGCAGGCGCAAGGGGATAGTTCTTTGTCAGAATCCAAAATGGAAAACGCGGAACACGCGGTCACGGCCGAGGCGTTGCTCGCGCAGAACGAGGAGTTGCAACATCAGTTGTCGATCCAGCAGGAATCGGTTAAGACATTGACGACGAGCCTGGCGGAATCGAACGCCGAAGCGGAGTTGTTCCGGCGAAAGTTTTCCGATCTGCAGCTGCGCATGGAAGCACTCGGGCTGGCATCGGCGGACAAGGACCGCTCAAAGCT
>JBHEMD010000046.1:0-3228 GCA_046262735.1 Chthoniobacterales bacterium
TTCTCGCCCATATCTCGGGCAAAATGCGGAAACGTTTTATCCGCCTCACCATTGGCGATCGGGTGAAGCTGGAAATGTCCCCTTACGATATCGACAAGGCGCGGATCGTATATCGGCTCGGCTAAATGCGCGCGGCCTAACGAAAGTCCCATCAACCATGACAAAACGAATTCTCGTCCGGTGCCCCACCACCGCAAAACTCACCCCTACCGGCCAGGTAGTTGAAGAAGAACTTTGGGCCGATAAAAAAGTGAAGGCGCACAAGCTCACCTGCGCGCACTGCGCGAAAGTGCATAGCTGGACGAAAAAGGACGTCGTCCTGGCTCGCTGACGTGTTTCTGCGCATCCCTTTCGACCGCATCAACTGGACGACCAGCTCGTTCCTGATCGGCACCCTTTTCCTCACTCTCACCGCGCTTCCGGTTTACCTCTGGTACTCCGGCATCGACTGGTTCCAGATCGTGATGTTCTTCGTCCTGCTGCTGGCCAGCGGATTTAGCGTCACCCTTGGCTATCACCGCCTGTTCTCTCACCTCACTTTCCGCGCGAAATGGCCGGTGCGGCTCTTTGTTTTGCTTTTCGGCGCCGCCGCGTTTGAGAATTCCGTCCTGATGTGGGCGAGCGAACATCGCCGCCACCATAAGCACGTCGATCACGACGAAGATCCCTACGACATCAGCAAAGGTTTTTTCCACGCCCACATCGGCTGGCTGCTTTTCAAGCTCCTGCCGCAACCGCCGTTCGATAACGTGAACGATCTAAAGAGAGATCGCTTCGTCATGTGGCAACATCGCCACGTCCATCTTCTCGCTCTCACCGTCGGAATGGTTTTGCCGGCCGCGATCGGCTTCATTTGGGACGGCTGGGATGGCGCGCTCGGCGGACTACTCCTGGGCGGCGTTGCGAAAACGGTCGTCCTTCAGCATTGCACTTTTTTTATTAACTCGGCCTGTCACACCGTCGGCCGGCAGCCTTATTCCACCCGATGCAGCGCGCGCGATTCGCTCTTGATGGCGTTCTTCACTTTCGGCGAGGGCTACCACAATTTTCATCACGAATTTCAGCACGACTACCGCAATGGCGTCCGGCCCTGGCAATTCGACCCCACCAAGTGGCTGATCTGGACCCTATCCAAACTCCGCCTTGCGGGGGCGCTGCGACGAGTTCCCCGCGAGACGATCGCCGCCGCTCGGGCGCGCATAAGCCGCTGAAAAGCGCCGGTAGATCTTGTTCAGCCGCGCGATCGGCACGCCGAGGACGTAGAGAGCCAGGATCAGGAAATAGACGGCGGTGGTTCGATAACGGCCGGTGCGTTCAAACGTCCGCGGATCGCTGACGATTTCTTCGCGCAGCTGCGTCATATCACCGACGGCTCGCAGGCGGAGATAAAGTTCCGCGTCCTCCAAAATCGGCACGATCGGATAACCGCCGACCTGGCGAAATGCGGAGCGCCGGCAAAAAATTCCGTGATCGCCCAGGGCGAAGCCAAACACCTGAACGCCAAGATTCCCGAGAGAATCGCTGACCCGGTAAATCCATTCCCGCCGCGGATAACGCAGTCGAAAGCATCCGCCGGCATTCCGTGGATCGAGTAACGTCGCCCGGATTTCTTCGATGGCGTTCGGCGGTGCTTTCAGATCGGCGTGCAAGAACCACAGGATTTCGCCTCGTGCGCTTTCCGCGCCCGCATTCATCTGCGCCGCGCGGCCGCGCGGCGTGACGATGACGCGATCGGCGAGCGCCCGCGCAATCGAGACCGTTTCATCAGAACTGCCTCCGTCGACCACGACTATCTCGAGACCGGCGCCGAGTGTTTGCAAATGGCGCAGAAAGCCGCCTATGAGCCGCACCTCGTTCAGCACGGGAACGATGACGGAAAGAAATGGCGTCTCGGATCTCATCCGCGGCAAACCAGCTTGCGATTTTCCTGATGACACGCAAGCGAGCCGTGTCGCGCGTATCTTAAATAGCGATGAGCGACCACCCGAACGACCCGCACGCTGCGTTGCTAACGCGGCTGGACCAGCTCTGTCGCAAACCAGTCAGACCTCCGAAATCACTCCAGCCGACGCCCGAGGCGGCGAAAAGCAAGATTCGCCGGTTGCGTCGAAAACGCCGCCTCCTGCTTCAACGTTCGCGGACGAGCGCGGCGGATTCTCCCGCGACCCGAACATAAGGATTAAGCATCACCCGCTCGGTGGCGTGTGCAGTCATGAAGAAAATCTGGAAACGGAATCCGGCAGCTTTGACGATCCCGCGCCCGAAGTGATGACGACGGTCCTTAACCTTTTCAAACGCTTTCGTAAAAGCGTTCGAAGGCAAACTCGAGAACGAAAACATCGAACTGCCCAAGGTGGATAAGGAAAAACACTGAGCTTGAAATCGGGGGCTACTCCGATTGTAGCCAGGCCCTCGGCTGCGAACCTCCCTCCATGAAAAACCCCGACTTGGCCCCGGAAGCAAAGCTGAAGCTCTTGCAACGGTTGGATGGGTTTCGCGCCTGGGGAAATGTTCACGAGCGCCGGCTTTGTCTCGGCTGCGGCAAAATAATTAGCGGCGAGCAAATCAAAGTCACCGGTGGCCTGGGCGGGCTGGCCCTTCTGCGCCTCAGCTGTCCGACGGAGGATTGCGCCGGCGGCCCAATGGATTGGGTCGATCCCGATGGCCGAGCCTTACCAGTGCCGCAGTAGTCAGTTGTCCCAGATGCTGACTTCGCGCATTCGCGAATTAGCTGGCTTCCCATTCGAGCAAGCACTGCCCTGATAGAACCAGTCGCTCGGCATCGACGGGCAGTCTTCCGTTGGACAATGGACAGAAAAGGTTCCGCCGCTCTCGCGCCGCACTTCGATCTGGCGGCCGGTGATGGTGCGATCGCACAACACGCAAACGCGCTGATCGTCCAGCGAATGCCATTTCCGGCGTAAATCCGCTGCCTGAAGAATCGCGAGTTTTTCTTCAGGAAGAATCGGTTTGTCCATTTGAAAAGCGGTCCCGACTAGAGCGGAATTGCCGGTGATCGGGAATCGGCAGAGCGTCGGAAACGCACATCAGTTAAACCCCTAGCGCCGGTCAAAGTTTCGGTCGGCCCACCACGGAACCTCCGCGACAGCTTCATCAGGTTTTTTCCTAGTGATAGCTAGTGCACCGGGCTGATGGCCGGAGCCGAGGTCGCGTCCGAACTTAACGATACCATGGCCGTATTCCCTGAAATCATCCCACAATTCGACG
>JBHEMD010000047.1:0-12622 GCA_046262735.1 Chthoniobacterales bacterium
CTCGTGCATAAGCCGGGCCAATTGCAATGGCAACGCAGCTTAGCATTGACAGCGATGCGCGTTACTCGGCAAAAGATGTAGTCGGAGGCCAAATCCGATGAACGAATCCACGACTCAGATCAAGGACACCACCGCGAATCCGGCGCCGCTGGGGCTGCTCGGGTTCGGCATGACCACGGTGTTGCTGAACTTCCACAACGCTGGCTTCTACGAATTGAACAGCATGATCCTGGCAATGGGGATTTGTTACGGCGGCATCGCGCAAATCATCGCCGGCATCATGGAATGGCGAAAAAACAACACCTTCGCCGCGACGGCGTTCATCTCCTACGGCCTGTTTTGGGAATCGCTCGTAACCTCGATCCTGTTGACCAAGCTTGGCTGGGCCACGGCCTCCAGCGAGAAAGCGATGGCGGCGTATCTCGCAATGTGGGGATTGTTCACCGCCGTGATGTTCATCGGCACACTCCGCCTCCACATTGCCGGACAAGTTGTTTTCGGTTCACTGACCATTCTTTTCTTTCTCCTGGCGATCGGCGATTACATCGGTGCCGGCCCTGGGTTCAAACATTTCACCGGTTACGAAGGAATCTTTTGCGGTTTCTCCGCGATCTACACCGGTTTGGCTCAGATACTGAATGAGTTGTACGGCCGAATCGTTCTGCCGCTCGGCCCGGTGCACAAGTAGTTCATTGATAAGCTATTTCTTCAATAAATTCGCCGCGAGCTTGAGCGCGGAATCGGTTTTGCCGCCGAGCATGCGTGCGATTTCTTCCTGGCGCGCTTTGGCGGAGACCTCGTGGAGCTTCGAATAGGTGCGGCCGCGCACCACATCCTTCGTCACGACAAACTGCGACGAAGCCGCGGCGGCCACCTGCGGTAAATGAGTAATACAGATGACCTGATGCGCCGAGCCGAGCGTTCGCATTTTCGCGCCCACGGCGTGTGCGATTTCGCCGCCAACGTTGGTGTCGATCTCGTCGAACACCAGGAGCGGAATCGCGTCGTGCTCGGCGAGCGCCGATTTGATTGCCAGCATCAGGCGCGAGATTTCTCCGCTCGAGGCGATCGCGCGCAACGGCTTCAGCGGTTCGCCCGGATTGGGCGAGAAAACCAGTTCGACTGAATCGAACCCGCTCGGACCCGGCTCGTCGAGCGCGGAAAGCTTCGCTTCGAACTCCGACTGGCGGAACCCAAGATCGACAAGGTTATTTCGGATTGTTTTGGAAAGGTCCGGCGCCGCTTTTTTGCGCAGTTTGCGCAGCGCGTCCCCGGCGCGATTCATTTCCGCCCGCACGCTTTCGATTTCTTTGGCTAACCGCTCCAGCTCCGCGTCGCGTCCTTCGATTTTGCGCATTCGCTCGGCGGCGCGTTCGCCAAATGCAATCACTTCGGCAATTGAGCCGCCGTATTTGCGCTTCAGCGTCTCAAACAGGGAAACGCGCTGCTCCAGCGCTGCAAGCTGCTCCGGGTCGAGGTCGAGCTTTTCCGCGTAATCGGTAAGCGAGCGCGCGATTTCGGAAAGCTCGAGAACGCTCGCCGCGTGCGCCGAGGAGAATTGCGCAATGGAATTGTCGATCTTTTCCAATTCGCGCAGCAACCGTTGGGTCTCCGCGAGCTGAGAAAGAACCGAATCGTCAGCTTCGGAAAGTTTGTTCGCGACCGCGTTGGCCAGCTCAATCAACCGTTTGCTGCTGCTGGCGAGTTTGTAGCGCTTCTCGATCTCATCTTCCTCACCGGCGACGAGATTGGCCGTAGTGATTTCGCTGATTTGATGCCGCAATAGATCGAGCTCCTGTTCGCGTGCGGTCTCGGCGGTGTTGAGCGCCGCGTGCTCGGCCAAAATGCTCTGCAGTTGGCGATAATGTTTCCGATATTCCTCGAGCTGCGGTTCCGCCCGGGCGAAGGAATCGAGCAGCTCCAACTGTTTATCCGGGGAGAGCAGCGATTGATGATCGTGCGGCCCATGGAGATCGACGAGCGCGTCGCCCAGCTGTTTCAAGATCGACAATGTGGTGGGCGAGGCGTTGATGAATTGCCGGTTCGCGCCGGTAGTGGAAAGCGATCGCTTCAGAATCAACTCCTCTTCGCACGGTTCTACCCCTGCCTCGATCAGCTGCGGATTGAGCTTTTGCAGATCGCCGCCGCTCAACACCGCCTCGACTGTGCAGGTGTCGGCGCCGGTGCGAATGAGAGATTTGTCCGCGCGCTCGCCGAGCAAAAGCTGGAGCGCGCCGATGATGATCGATTTGCCCGCACCTGTCTCACCGGTCACGGCGATAAAGCCCGGGCCTAACTGCCACTCGAGCTCTTCGACGAGCGCCAGATTTTTGATTCGCAGCAAACTCAGAACCGCAGGCATGTGAAGGTTGAGGTATGAAGGATGAAAGATGAAGGTGCGAGCTACGAAAGATTTCAGACTCTGAAGAGGCAACTTTCAACTCCGAAACCTCGGGCGGGTATCCAGCTTAGGGGCGATCTCTCGCCGATATGTCGATCTTCGCTCGGGCTCATCCTCATGCTCATGCTCCTGTTCATGCTCGATGCCAATGCCGAGCAATCCCTCCCTGGATTAACGATCGTCGTTTACAACAGGAACGTTCCCGAATCGGTCGCCCTCGCGAAATTTTACGCCGAGCAACGCGGCATCGCGCGCGATCATCTGGTTGGCCTGACTTGTTCGGTCGATGAGGAGATCAGCCGCGAGGAGTACGACGCAAACATTGCCAATCCGTTGCGCGATGTTTTCAAAAAGCGCCATTGGTGGACGCTGAAACCAACCGCCGATCATCGTGAGTCAGTCACCTCCAGCTCGATTCGCTTCGTCGCACTCATCAAAGGCATTCCGCTCAAGATCCGTCCGGCCGACAAGTACGCCGGTGACGTGCCCGGGCCGGCCCCGATCGCCAACCGCAACGAGGCATCAGTTGATTCGGAGCTGACGGTGCTCGGACTTTTCTCGCGCCAGATTTCAGGCGAAAAATCAAATCCCTATTTCCAAAGTTTCCGGCCGATCGGTGAATTCGAAAATCCGGTATTACTGCTGGTCTGCCGGCTCGACGCGCCGAATGGCGCGAGCGTGCGGCGAATGATCGTCGATGGCATCGCGGCGGAGCAGAACGGTTTATGGGGCCGGGCTTACGTGGATGGCGCGCACAGTAGCGCCGGCGGCGCGTTCGCGATCGGGGAGAAATGGCTCGCCGGCGTCGTCAGCCAGTTTCACAACACCGGCGTGCCGGTTGTTTATGACGACACGCCGGAGCTGTTTCCCGAAACGTATCCGATGACGGACTGCGCCTTGTACTACGGCTGGTACGCGGGCGGAGTGACGGGACCCTTCACCCGCCCCGATTTTCACTTCGTGCCGGGTGCAATCGCCGTGCACATCCATTCGTTCAGCGCGGGCACCCTGCGCGATCCCAACGCGAATTGGGTTGGACCGCTCTTGGAAAAAGGCGCGGCCGCCAGCATCGGCAACGTCTATGAACCTTACCTGCAGCTCACACCGCACCTGGATACGTTCAACGATCGCCTGCTCCACGGTTTCACCTTTGCCGAGAGTGCTTACATGTCGCTGCGCGTTCTCTCCTGGATGTCGGTCATGGTGGGCGACCCGCTTTACCGGCCGTATGGCTCGTGGCTGCAGATCAATCCATCGTCGGAGCTGGGAACAGCCGGTAATGACTGGAAAACGTACCACGACTTTGCAATGACGAATGCTACCCGGCCTGCGGCGGAGTTTCGCAAGAGCGCGTGGGAAGCCGCTGCCTCGTCGCATAATTGCCCGATGATGGAAGACGTCGCGCTGTTGGAGGAAGGAAGCGGCGATCTTTCCGCTGCGGCCGATCATTTGGAACAAGCGCGGCGCTGTTACGCTAATCGCGATGATGTTTTGCGCGTCACGATCGAGGAAGCGGACGCATGGGCGAAACAAAAAAACGTGAAACGCGCCAGCGCGCTGCTGCGGGAGGCTTTATCGAGTGCGCCGGATGCGCCGGCCGCGGCGCTCCTGCGAAGAATGGAAGAAGATTTTACGAAGCCGACGACTACGACGCCATAGGTGGAGGGCGTCCGCACTGTCGGCGCCCTAAATTTTTCAGACACGACAGCGCGCGTCCGTCGACCTTTACCGAATGATCCCCCGCTCGCTTTTTTCAATGAATTCCGTGATCTCCTTAATTTCCGGCGTCGGTGGCAATTCTTTTTCCATCGCTTCAATCGCCTGGCGCGTGTTGTATTTTGAGCGGTAAATCAAACGAAACGCTTCCTTGATCCACTTCACCGTTTCGGCCGGATAGTTTTTGCGCTCGAGTCCGACGAGATTGACTCCGCGCACCTCGGCCGGGTTGCCGTCGGCGATCATGAATGGCGGAACGTCCTGCACGATCTTGGAACAACCGCCCGTGATGGCGAAACGCCCGATCCGGCAAAATTGGTGCACGGCAGTGAGGCCGCCAATCACCGCATTGTCGCCAATCTGGACATGCCCGGCGAGCGTCCCGTTGTTCGAGAACACGACTTCATCACCGACCGTGCAATCGTGCGCGATGTGACTGTAGGCGAGAAAAGTGCCCCGGCTGCCGATGCCCGTTTTGCCTTCGCTCGTCGTGCTCCGGCTGATCGTGACAAATTCGCGAAACGTATTTTCATCGCCGATTTCGAGGAACGTTGGTTCGCCCGCATATTTTAGGTCCTGTGTCTGCTGGCCGATTGAGCACGACGCATAAAATTTGTTGCCCGCGCCGGCGCGCGTCGGCCCGCAGAGAGTGACGTGCTGTTGCAGCCAGCAATTTGCCCCCAGCACGACGTTCGCGCCGATCACGCAATAGGGTCCGACCACCGTGCCCGCGCCAAGTTCCGCCGTAGGATCGACAATCGCCGTCGGATGAATCTGCACGTCGCTCATCGCTCGAGAAAGGTGAACATCAGTTCACCTTCGGAGACGACGGCGTCGTTGACCACGCAGTGGCACTTCGCCTTGGCCAGGCGGTTGGCGCGCGCTTTGGTCAGCTCGGCGTGAATGAAAATCGTGTCGCCCGGAAAAACTGGTTTGCGGAACTTGACGCCGTCGGCGCTCATGAAATAACCGATGCGGCTCGACGTTTTCGCGAGCTTGAACAAAAGAATGCTCGCCGTCTGCGCCATTGCTTCGACGAGCAGGACGCCCGGCATCACCGGATGGCCGGGGAAATGTCCCTGAAAAAACGGCTCGTTGATCGTGACCGATTTAACAGCGGTAATTTTCGTATCGCCATCAAACTCGATCACGCGATCGACCATCAGAAACGGATAACGGTGCGGCAGCACTTGCATCACTTCCTCAGTGCCGAGGCCGCCGTCGCCGCGGGGCATTTTTCTCGGCACTTCCAGCTCGCTCCGGCGCATTTGTTCCCGTGCGAGCGCGCGGGCGAGGTCGGCATTGGCGGCGTGCCCAGGCTTGACCGCAATGAGATGACCACGAATGCGGCGACCGATCAGCGCAAGGTCCCCGATCAGATCGAGAATTTTGTGACGGACGAATTCGTCCTGGAACCGCAGCGGCTCCTTGCTCAACACCGCGTCGCCCCGCACCACCACTGCGTTCTCGAGGCTTCCGCCCTTGATCAAATTTTTGTCCATGAGCGGCTGGACGTCTTCGTAATAAACAAACGTGCGCGCCGGCGCGAGCTCGCGCTCGAAAATACCCGGCGTGATTTCAGTGGACAGAAATTGCGTGAACCGATTATTGGGTCCTGCCTGCGTGCAGGAGACGCGAAATCGGTCGTCCGGCAGCAGAACGAGCAGCGCCCCGGTCTTCGATTCGCTGTGCATCGGCTCGCGCACCTCGAAAAATTTCCGCGGGGCCTCCTGCGGAGCGACGCCGGCTTTCTTGATAAGATCGACATATGGCTGGGCGCTGCCGTCGCCGATCGGCGGCTCGTTTGCGTCCATCTCCACGATCGCGTTGTCCACACCCATGCCCGCGAGCGCGGCGAGCACGTGCTCGACCGTGTGCACGCGCACGCTGCCTTCTCCGATCGTGGTCGCGCGCTCGACCGTTTTCACGTTATCGATCTTCGCGTCAACGATCGGTTCGTCTGCCAGATCTTTGCGCTTGAATTTGATGCCGTGGTCCGCCGGCGCCGGTTGCAGCTTGAGCGACACCTTTTCGCCAGTGTGCAGCGCCATGCCGCTGAAACCGGCGGGCTTGGACAGAGTCTGTTGAACTTCCGCTGTCATCGCGAAATGGATTACCAAGTCTCGCTTGCGTTGTAGAGCCGCTTGTGTCAAGCGCCGGTTCTCTCCCGGCGGCCGACGCCGCCGCCGCTACGACTCATTTCAGTTCGAACTCGCCGCAGTCGAATGCCATCATTTTCGAGATTGCGCTCACTTTGACGAGAACGGCCTCGCTCGGCCGGCGAAGGAGTATTGTCAGCGCCTGGTCCGACCGGTTGATGAACGCCGCAGATTCCACATCTCCGAGATTGGCAATCGTGACCAGCGGGAGTCCCTCCCCAGTTTTGAGGTATGCGTTTTCGTCGTCGTGCCCGAGGTCAAGATCGACAATCGGCGTCTCGCTTTTCTGCAACGGATTGCGCACGAGTTTGACCCGGATCGGCGTTTCCAGAATGGGCGGGCCGAGGACGGCTCCGCTGATCGGCAGCGGTTCGATTTTCATCGGCGCAACGACGTAGCCGTGTGCGCGGTACTTGCCTGGCGCCAGATCGAAGCTGTCCTCGTCCTTGCCGTCCCAGCGGATGCTCAACCCATCGTCACCGACTTCAAATTCGTCCACCTCCGCTTCCTGTTTCAAGACGCGGACCAGCTTTCCCTCCGCGTCATAAATGCCGAGGCTGATCGTGCCCTGCATCGGCGGCGGAACAAAACTGATTCGCACACTGCGCGCCGGTGAAGGAGTGGGAGCTGGTGCAGGCGTCGGTGATTCTTGCGCTGGTGCCGCGCAAATCACTCCGAGGGCGACAAAAATTGCGACGCTGGTCCTTTTTGTCATGTCGAGCGAAGTCGAGATATCTCTTACTGTTGAAACCAAAACAGAACTAACATTGAGAGATTCCTCGACTTCGCTCGGAATGACAATGGCTCAAACGTAATAGCGCCAGTTCACGTTTGGGAAAAGAGTGTCGCGCCATTCGCAATCGCGCAGGAATTCTTCATCAACATTGTTCGCGACGAACTGGTCGTGCAATCGATTGAAACGAACCAGATGATCCGTCGTCCGCTTCGTCGCATACTCGCGCGCGGTTCCCGTTTTCATGAGAAACGCCCAGTCACTGGACTGCGCCAGCAACAGCTCGCGCGCCAGCTGCTTTAGAACGCGACCGGCCAATTGTAGGGCAGGCGCTCCGCCTGCCGGCCCCTGGTTTGGCAACCGGAGGGGTTGCCCTACAACCGCAGAAAAACGTCCCGCGAGTTCGCACATCCTTCGCGTCGCCGCGTGCAGATGCGGATAAATCCAGGTGTTGCTCGGGTCGAGCCAGACGCCAAGGTGGCCGTTTTCGCCCCATGTCGATATTGCCGGCTCAATCGTTTGTTGCGTTGGCCGGCTCGCCAGGTATTCGCTCGGCGTCGTCAACCGAAAATCGCGCTGCTCCCGCGCCGTTTTGCGGATAAATAACTCGAGAAAACACGGGCCTTCGAACCACCAATGCCCAAACAATTCGGCGTCGAAGGGAATCACGACGATTGGTTCGAAATCCGGCGCGCTCAATTTCCGGAGCTGCTCGCACCGCCGCTCGAGAAAATGATTCGCGTGCGCCTCGGCTGCATTTTCCGCCGACGCCCGGTCGTACAAATCCTTCTCCGGCCCGTGGCCGGTAATTCGGTGATATTTGACACCGGAGAACTTGGGCGTGCCGCGGGCGACGGGGCCAAGATGCTCCAGTGGAAGATCGAAACCGACGTCGCGATAAAATTCGCGGTAAGCTGGATCGCCCGGATAGCCTTCGTGCGCGCTCCAGACTTGCCGGCTCGAGTCGCGGTCGCGCGCGAATGCGGCCGGGCCGGCCGGCGTGTAACACGGCGCATAAATTGCGCGGCGCGGCTGCGGATTTCCAAACAGCAAGCCGTGCGCGTCGAGCACGAACCAGCGGACGTTCGCTTCCCGCAAAATCGCTTCGATCCCCGGCGCATACGCGCATTCCGGCAGCCAAAAACCGGCCGGGTCGCCGCCGAAAAGATCGACATATTGGTCCCGGCCGATCAACACCTGCGCGCGCGCGGCTTGGCGCGACTGTTGGTGGAGCAATGGGAGCAGGCCGTGTGTCGCGGCTGAGGCGATAATTTCCAGCGCACCGTCTTCGCGCAGCTTGCGAAAAGCGCGGAGCAAATCGCATTTCCATTCATCCACAAAAAAGCGCCGCGTGTCGCGGAAGAGATTGAAATAAAAGTCGCCCAGTTCTTTCAGGCGCGGGTTGTCGCGGTTACGCTGTCGCTCGCGCGCGGCCAGGTCGATCAGAAGATCGACATGTTCGACGTAACGCTTGCGCAAAAGCTCGTCCTGCAACATCGCGCAGAGGGTTGGCGTGATCGAGATCGTCAACCGGAAGGGCACACCGTCGCTCACGAGTCGCTCCATCATTTGCAGCAGCGGGATGTAAGTCTCGGTGATCGCTTCAAACAGCCATTCTTCCTCGAGAAAATGCTCCTGCTCCGGGTGCCGGACGAATGGCAGATGCGCGTGAAGAACGACCGCGAGGTGGCCTTTGCCCACCGCGCACTTTCACGCGACCCGCGGCCTTCGCAACCCGGCCCGCTAGCGAGCGGCGCGGACGGCGTCGAGGAAAGCGCGGGCACGATTGGTTAGCGCAGGCCAGTCGGCGTTTCGAATCAGCTCGGGATCGAACACACTGCCGACCGCGCCGACAGCCACTGCGCCGGCGCGGAACCACTCGGCGACATTCGATTCATCCACGCCACTCGTCGGCATGATCGGAATGTGCGAGAGCGGCCCGCGCACCGCTCGCAAATATTCCGGGCCGAACCGAACAGCCGGGAAAATCTTGACGATGTCCGCACCTGACGACCAAGCCGTGTAAATCTCAGTAGGCGTGAACGCGCCGGGAATGATTGCGATCTGGCGTTCGCGTGCGGCGGCGATCACCTCTGGAAGCACGCACGGGCTGACGAGGAACCTCGCACCTGCTTCGACAGCTTCATCGACCTGCTCGCGATTTAGAATCGTTCCTGCACCGACGAGCAAATCGTGCCCGTGAATATTGGCGAGCGCCGCGATCGCCTCGCTGGCCGCCGGGAAACTAAAGGTGATTTCAATGGCGCGAAATCCTCCCGCAATCGCTGCATTGGCCGCACCAAGCGCGCGCTCGATTAAGTCTGTCCGAATAACGGCGACTGCGCGCTCGGCTTTGATGCGCGCGACAACCGCGGCTCTGTCCGGCGAAATCAGGCCACGCATTTAGAAAAGTAGGGCGTCATTTCGAGCGACGCGAGAAATCTCGCAAAGCTATTGAACACGAAACAACCCTCACCTGGCGCTTCGCGACGGCCTCCGACCCTGATTCCCAAGCCACCCGCGGCCTATGTCCTCCTCTCCCTCAGGGAGAGGATTGAGGTGAGGGCGTACCGATTGCGGCTCCGGCAGCGCTACAAGGTCCGGCAGAAATCCTGGAACCGATCGAGACCTTTTTTGATGACGTCGATGCTCGTCGCGTAGCTCAGACGCACGACGCGATCGTCACCGAAAGCGGCGCCGGGGACGACGGCCACGTTCGCTTTGCTGAGCAAACGATCAGCGAAATTCTGCGACGTGAGGCCAAGCTGGCTGACATTGACGAGCACGTAAAACGCGCCCTGCGGTTTAACCGCGGTGACGTTCGGAATTTTTGAGATCCGGTCGAACATGTAATTGCGCCGCATATCGAATTCCTCCCGCATATCGGCGAGCGGTTGCTGGTCCCCGCGCAGCGCCGCGAGCGCGCCGTGCCGGGAGAAAGAGGACGGGTTCGAGGTGATGTGGCTCTGGATGGAATCGATCGCTTTCGCGACTGCCTCCGGCGAGGCCACGTATCCGAGCCGCCATCCGGTCATCGCGTAGGATTTGCTGAACCCGTTGACCGTGATCGTCAGATCGTAAGCTTCCTTCGAGAGTGAGCCGATGCTGACGTGCTGCGCGTCGTCGTAAACGAGTTTCTCGTAAATTTCATCCGAGAGAATGTAAATGTCTTCCTCGGCCGCAACCTCGACGATGGCCTCCAGTTCCTCGCGCGTGTAAACCGAGCCGCTCGGATTGCAAGGCGTATTGAGGATGAGCATTTTCGTCCGTGGCGTCATGGCGTTTTCGAAATCTTCAGCGCGCAGTTTCCAGCCGTTGCGTTCCATCGTCGGGACGATTACCGGTTCGGCGCCGGCCAGTCTTACCATGTCGGGATAACTGACCCAGTACGGCGCGGGAATAATCACTTCGTCACCGGGCTGGCAGGTGGCGAGGATCGCGTTGTAACACGCGTGCTTGGCGCCGTTGCTCACGACCACCTGCGTAGCGCGATAGTTCAGTTGATTGTCCGCCGCCAATTTATCCGCAATCGCCTGGCGCAGCTCGGGGATACCCGCGCTCGGCGTATATTTCGTGAATCCGGCTTGCAGCGCGGAAATCGCCGCCGCCTTGATATGCTCGGGCGTGTCGAAATCCGGCTCGCCCGCGCCGAACCCACACACATCCATCCCCTCCGCTTTCATCGCTTTCGCTTTGCTGTCGATCGAGAGCGTGATCGACGGGGTGACCTGGGCGGCGCGTTCGGAGATTTCCATGTCCATCTTAGCAGGTGACACAATTCAGGGAGCGCACACTATTGGCGGCGATAAAAGTTTTCAATCAAAGCTTTAAAATTGTTCTCCTCCACGCCCACGATCGCCATCTCGCGCCGCGCGTTCTCGACCGAGTCGGACGCATGTGCGGCATTGACCATGATGTTTTGGCCGAACTCCTTCCGGATCGATCCCGGCGGCGCTTTTGCCGGGTCGGTCGGCCCGAGCACCTCGCGAATTTTGCGCACCGCGTCGTGGCCTTTGTAAACAATCGCGATGCATTTTTCGCTGCCCGGTTCGTGGCGTTTCTCCGGCGGGCAATCGCTCGGCTTCGTCCCGGCCATGAACGCGACGATGTCTTCCCATGCCAGGCGGCCTTTGTGCGCGCCGAGTTTTTCCTGTAACACCGTCAGCACTGGGCCGTAAAATTCCTCCGCCTGCGCCACGCTCATGCGATGCACCTTGAACCCGATAATGTAGAGCCCGGTGCGCGAGAAAACTTCAATCACGCCGCCGGGCCGCAGGTTCGGAAACTTGAAATTGTCCGGCTTAATCAGCACGAGCGTCTTCTCGATCTTCGCCTCGGGCGGGGACTCGACCGCCTGATCGAGAAGCCCGCCGTCTTGATCGGAAAACTCCGCCCAAAGTTTTAGGTCGCGCTCGATCGCATCGGCGTCGAACGCCGCGAGCACCCCGGGCTCGAAGTAAGTTACCCTGCCCGATTCGTCGGTGATGTAATCGCCGAACGTGTCGCGGATGGTTTCGCCGCTCGTCCGTTCATGCACGATATGTCCCACGGTGTGATGGATTTTTTCGATCGCGTCCGGCCCGCGAAAGACGAGAAAGAGCACGCGCGGTCGCTGCCCGTTTATCTGGCCTGTAAAATTCTTGAGCACGTAATCGCGAATCAGCTCCTGGGTCGCGCGATGGCGCGGCTCGGTCTCAGTCACAATCGTTTCGGCGTAGCGCCGCGCCAATTCCGCGCTGGGCGCGAACATTCGCGAGCCGACCAGATCGAGCCCGGTGCGCGAGATCAGCCGGGCAACGATTCCGCCGGTGCGCGATTTGCGCATCGAATACGGCGTGACAATGGCATAGGCGAGCTGGTCGTTTTGCATGAAATCCCGGAACTGTAGCGGCGGTCTATCACGGTCGCAATTTGCTCGCGCAGCAACCCCGCCTTCGTCGCCGCGAAGATCGACATCCGGTGCTTCGCCCAAATAAGATGAGCGCATGGAAATCACGCCGCTCGGCGACAGCGCGTTGATCGTGCGGGTGCGCGAAAATTTCGAGGAGGCGCCGGAAGAAACATTGCAGGCGGTGCTCGCGGCGCAGCACCGTCTCGAAAAGGCGAAATTGCCAGGCGTAACGGAGCTCGCGCCGGCCTACACGACGGTCGCTGTTTTTTACGATCCGGCTTCAGCCGTGGAAGTCGGCGCCCCGCGCGACGATGTGTTCGGCTGGTACACAAGAGGAATTAGCGAGGCGCTCGCAACCGTAGCCGGGGTTGGCAACCCCGGCCGTGCCCAGTGGAGTTTCTCCCGCGCGATTGAAATCCCGATTTGTTACGAAACTGAATTTGCGCCCGATCTGGAAGACGTGGCACAACACGCCGCCATTTCGCCGCGAGAAGTTGTCGATCTTCACCGCCGCGCGAAGTATCGCGTCCACTGTGTTGGCTTCACTGCCGGCTTTCCGTTCCTCGGTGGGTTGCCTTCCAAGTTGGCGACGCCCCGTCGCGCAATTCCGCGCAAAGAAGTTCCCGCCGGCTCGGTCGGAATTGGCGGCGCGCAGACCGGGATTTACCCGGTAAAATCACCCGGCGGCTGGAACATCATCGGCCGCACGCCACTGCGCTTGT
>JBHEMD010000048.1:0-3804 GCA_046262735.1 Chthoniobacterales bacterium
GAAGGCGTCAGCGGAAATCCAGCGATTTCTCGCTGACGCCGACACCGCGCTCGGTTTTTGTTTTATGAACGACCAGGACACGAGATATCGGCTGACCATTCCAATCGAAGACGCGTTCCGTTTCGCGATGGATGAATCGGATCTGAAATACGAAGAAACAACCACCCTGATGCGACAACTGGTCGGCGTTTTGGTGATCGATGCGCTTCAATATGCCCAGCATTGGCGCATGGCCGCCGAAGCGCGCGCTCTGCTCGCCGAGCGCTGGCCGGATTGCCCAAGCTTCGACCTGAAAAGTTAAACCGTCGCGCGGCGCCGGCGGCAGAACTGATTACACAGTCGGCCGCGAGAGAAGTGCTGACACGCGTTTCATCGTCTCGGTTAATTGGTCTCCCACGGGATCTATGTAATTCGCGACCTCCGGTGAAACGGCGCCGTAAGCCCCTAACGAGCGGCCGTTCAAATCAGCGAGCATCTCCCAGAGGACGGTGGCCTGTCCGACGATGAGCCTTGAGGAGGAAACGGTTTCCGGCACGAGCTTAAGGTCACCGCGGACTCGTGCGATCAACTCGCGCGCGCCGGTTATTTCGGTCAGGAGCTTTTTCTTCTGATCGGCGGAGAGCGTGTCGCGCGGCTGATACATGACGCCGTGCGGGACTTCGCCGCGGGCCCACCTTTCCCATTCGCACAGAGTTTTATCGAGGAAGCGCAACGAAATCATGATCGTGCGGAGATGATTTTCGCCGAAGGAAAGTGCTTTATTGGGGAGCGTCTTCATCGGGATCACGCCGCGGCGGCAGCTACGTCCGTAGTTAGGCGTTGAATCCGATGGTCGAGTTCGAGCAGGCGCACCCCGAAGGAGCAGCCGATCTGGTACTCACGCGCGGCCAATTCAATGAATAATTCCTCCAGCATCCGGGGATTGCCTTTACTCAGTCGATGGATGGTCGACGCGTGCCTCAACACTTCTTCCGGGATTTTCCGGCCGTGCACAGCACGCTCGGTCAACGCGCGCGTGTCGGCACGCGTTAACGGCGCGACTTCAAGGCGGTTGAACTTATACAAATGTTCCCAAACGCGACCGATGGCTTCCGGATAATCGGAGCGCGCCACGACCCAGAGAGGAATGTGTTGCCCAAGCGCATCGATAAAACGGGAGACGCGCGGCGGCGTCTCGGCGACGTGATCGAAAACAACGAGCTCCGCGCGCCGGGTAAGATAAGCGAGCAAACGGTTCTTGCGCTCGATGACATTTAGCTTGCGATGAGTCCAGCCAAGCTGGCGTTCGATTCCATCGCAAATCCGCCGAAGGCTCGAACTTTCTTCGCAGTGAAGAAGCGGGCAGTTTTGCCGAACGTGGCGAACAAGCGCCGTCTTGCCGATGCCGGCAGGGCCAACCAGCAGCACATGTTTCCGGTCGCGATACCAGCCGACTAATTGCTTCCTTTCCTTCTCTCGGCCGACAAAACCTGCGATCGGCTCCAGGGGCGCCATCCGGTTTCGCGCCCGCAAAATTGGACTCCTATTCAGCGCCATCCCGTTCCTCTGTATCCTCAACGCTGAGCACCCCGATTCGTTTGCGATACAACCGGCCCCAGGCATGCATGGCCGCAACGCTCGGTTGAAAAAACTTCTGCGCGATCAACGTCGGCACAAACGCGCTCAAGATAACGACTGTGACCAGGATCTTGTATTGCCGTTGATCGATGATGTTGTTTTGGAGCCCGAAGAGCGCCGAGATCGTGCCGAAGGTCAGACCCGTCGCCATGAGCAAGGTCGTGTAAGTTGCTTCGCGCTTTTTCATAAAGTGCATCCGGGCGAGGGGGAAGACGCCGGCCAGTTTGGTGATCATTTTCACCGCCAACAAAACCGCGATTATTCCGAGCCCGGCCCAGAGAGCCGGGAGCGAAACGTAAAGTCCCGCTTTGATGAAGTAAAACGGGGTGAAGATCGCGAACGCTATACTCCGCATCCGATGGACGAGGGTTTTATCGCGCAGGAAAACACCCGCGACGACTAGCCGCACCAGGTACGCCGGCAAGACTGCTTCGCTTTTTGCAGTCGTCGCCAGACCGCCCAGGAAAAACAGGATAAACAAAATGAATTTTACTTCCGGCTCGCTCACCCGCGTCGCGCCAAGGCGGACGATGATGAACTTCGTCCACGTCGGCATGAACCAGAGCACGACGCACATCACGACAACGAAAACGAGAAGCCAGATGTTGAAATTCGCGAACAAAGTTCCCAAGGCGAGAACCGTGCCGAAGTCGGTGATGAAACAGGCGGCGAGAATCGTCTTGCCCATCGCGGTATCGCTGTAACCGCCTTCGATCATTACCGCGTAGACGACGGCGACCGAAGTGGTCGAAAGCGCGATCCCGGCGATTTGCGCCTGCGGGCGTGGCCAACCAAGACCGAATTGGGTGAACAGCCAGACCGCCGCGAACGGGACGCTGAATGAGATAAGTCCGATGAGTCCGCTGGCGCGCAGGTTCGCCTTGAGCGATCGAGGATCGATCTCGGCGCCGGCCAGAAAAGTGAGAACTCCGCTGCCGAGGAGTGCCAGGAAATTGATCCACTCGGTAGTGGCGTGAATGCCGAGGACGTTTCCGGCGAAGACGCCGACGAGGATTTCGATCAAAGCGACGGAGATTCCGGTCCAGATCGAAAAAAGACTCGCGACAAAAGCGAGCGCCATCCAGAGCGCCGCGACAAACCAAACATTTTGCAACATGACCCGTCAGGCCTCCCTGGTCGTTGGCGGTTCCCGGTGCCGGTAGTGAATCACTTTCACCTTTTCAAGGGTAACCAGGCCGCTTCCCATCATTTCATCCAGCGCGGGCAGGATCGTGTTTATCTTTTCTTCGGTGTCGACGATTTCGATTACCGTCGGCAGATCCATCGAGAGCCGCAGAATCTTTGCGGTGTGGATGCGGCTCGCTGCGCCGAAACCGATCGGCCCGCGCAGAACGGTTGCCCCGGCGATGTGAAGCTCGCGGGCCTTGAGCACGATCGCTTCGTAAAGCGGGTGATATTTCCAGCGATCGCTTTCACCGACGAAAATCCGAAGTAGGACAGCGTCTTTTGGCAGGTTCATAATTTCGTTTCTAATGAGGAGCGAGAGTCAGGGCTGCGATCCGACCCAGCCAGACCGCGAGCAGGCAACCGCTGAAAGAGAGAGCGGCGTTCAATCCTGCCTTAAACCAGTCGCCATCGTCTGCGAGATCGACCGTTTGGAGACTGAAGGATGAAAATGTAGTGTAGCCGCCGCAGACGCCGATCATGAAAAATTGCCGGGCGCGCGGCGCGACGAGCAAACGTCCCTGCGAATCGGTCAAGGCGGCGAAGAACCCGATCGCGAAAGACCCGGTGATATTAACAGCGAGGGTGCCGAGCGGAAAAAATTCCCCAAACCGCCGGGCAATCACGCCGGAAGCCCAGAAGCGCGCCCCGGTCCCGAGCGCCCCGCCCATCATGACCCAAAAGTAGTTGAGCATAAAAAAGACTCCGACCGTTGCCTTGCGGCATTGGTAGGAGTCATTAGCTCACGCGGTTTTCCCTTTCGGGAAGGCAAACTCCATTGCCCGCGTTCAAGATTCCGCGAATGCTTTATCAATCAAGAAAAGATTTCATACTCGCCACAAGCCGGGGGTTCTTTGCAGCGCACCCCACCAATTCTTAATTGCGTGAAGGCTGAATCGGAATTGTTCGGATAAGATGCGTTGTCGTCATCCCGATTGCGCCTGTTTCGACCGCGGGCTTGTCTAGGCGGATGCTCCAAAATAACGATTCCCCATCACCACG
>JBHEMD010000049.1:0-19335 GCA_046262735.1 Chthoniobacterales bacterium
TGACCCAGCAGCCCCTCGGCGGCAAGGCGCAATACGGCGGCCAGCGTTTCGGTGAAATGGAAGTGTGGGCGCTCGAAGCCTACGGGGCGGCTTACACCTTGCAGGAACTGCTGACGGTGAAGTCCGACGACGTGCAGGGTCGGACTCGCATTTACGAATCAATCGTGAAGGGCGACAACTCGCTCGAAGCAGGCACACCTGAATCTTTCAACGTGCTCATCAAAGAAATGCAGAGCCTCGGTCTCGACGTGAAGGTCGGCGGCCAGGCGCCGCAGAGCGTTTTTGAAGGAGTGGGAGCATAATTTCTCATACATAAGATCGACAATCGAAGATGAACGAACATTCCTGGCGTGAGTTAGTCGGTGAAGAAAGGCCGGTGGGTTTTGATCAGGTCGCGATCGGCGTCGCCTCGAGCGATACGATGCGTTCCTGGAGCAAGGGCGAAGTCAAAAATCCGGAGACAATCAACTATCGGACGTTCAAGCCGGAAAAGGGCGGCCTTTTCTGCGAACGCATTTTTGGCCCGACTCGGGACTGGGAATGCTCCTGCGGAAAATACAAGCGGATCAAACACAAAGGCGTGATCTGCGACCGTTGCGGCGTGGAGGTTACGCTCGCCCGCGTCCGGCGCGACCGGATGGGCCACATCGAGCTGGCCGTGCCGGTGTCGCACATCTGGTTTTACAAGTGCATGCCTTCGCGCCTCGGGCTCATGCTCGACATGAGCGCGCGCCAGCTCGAGCGCGTAATCTATTACGAGGATTACATCGTCATCGATCCGGGCAAGACGCCGTTGCAAAAGACGCAGCTCCTGAACGAAGTCGAATACCGCGAGGCCCAGGAGCAGTACGGCGACACGTTCGCCGCCGGCATGGGCGCCGAAGCGGTGAAGAAACTATTGTCCGAGATCGACTTGCACAAACTCAACAAAGAACTCGAGAAGGCGATGGGCGCGACCAAGAGCAAACAGATTCGCAAGAAACTGGCCAAGCGTCTCAAGCTCGTGCAGGGCTTCATGAACTCGCACGCCCGGCCCGAGTGGATGATCCTGGATGTGCTGCCGGTGATCCCACCGGATCTGCGGCCACTTGTTCCGCTCGAAGGCGGACGTTTCGCTACAAGCGATCTGAACGATCTCTACCGTCGCGTCATCAACCGCAACAATCGGCTCAAGAATTTACTCCAGCTCAAGACGCCGGACGTCATCATTCGCAACGAAAAGCGCATGTTGCAGGAAGCCGTGGACGCGTTGTTCGACAACGGCCGGCATGGCCGCGCGGTCACGGGCGCCGGCAATCGTCCGCTCAAATCGCTGAGCGACATGCTCAAGGGCAAAGGCGGCCGGTTCCGTCAGAATTTGCTCGGCAAACGCGTCGATTATTCGGGCCGCTCGGTCATTGTCATCGGGCCGGAGTTGAAACTGCACCAATGCGGTTTGCCGAAAAAGATGGCGCTCGTGCTGTTCGAGCCGTTTATCATTCGACGACTGAAGGACCTCGGTTACGTCCACACCGTGCGCAGCGCGAAAAAAATGATCGAACGCCAGACGCCCGAGGTGTGGGACATCCTGGACGAAGTAACGCGCGGCCATCCGGTGTTGCTCAACCGCGCGCCGACGCTGCACCGATTGTCGATCCAGGCGTTTGAGCCGCAACTCATCGAAGGCGAAGCCATTCGTATTCACCCGCTCGTTTGCACCGCTTACAACGCGGACTTCGACGGCGACCAAATGGCGGTGCACGTGCCGCTCTCGGTGGAAGCGCAATTGGAAGCGCGCATGCTCATGCTCGCCCCGAACAACATTTTCTCGCCTTCGAGCGGCAAGCCGATCACCACTCCAAGCCAGGACATTACGCTCGGGTGTTACTACATGACTCAAAATCCGCGCGGCACGAAGAAGGACGGGCATCTTCCGCTCTTTGCCGACGCGATTGAAGTGGAATTCGCGATGGCGGAAGGCACGGTCAAGACCCACGATCGCATTCGTTTCAAAAATCCGGACTTCGGAAAGCAAACAATTTTCGGCAAAGCCGACGTTAAGACGATTGAGACCACGGCCGGCCGCGTCATCTTCAATCAAATTTGGCCGAAGGAACTCGGCTTCTTCAATCGCGCAGCCGGCAAGAAGCAACTCAGCGACATTATCTGGCGCTGCTATCAAGTTGCAGGCCCCGCGGCGACGGTCGCGACGCTAGACAAGTTGAAAGAGCTCGGATTTACCGAGGCGACCAAAGCCGGTATCTCAATCGGAATTTCGGACATGATCATTCCGAAAGAGAAAGAGACCGAACTGGAGAACGCCTACAAACAAATCCGCCAGGTCGAACAGCAATATCGCAAGGGCATCATCACTGACGGCGAGCGTTACAACAAGATCATCGACATCTGGACGCACGCCGGTGACGAGATTTCGAACGTTATGTTCCGCACTTTGGAACACAATGACGGGCGTAAGGAATTGAACCCGGTTTACTTGATGGTGGATTCCGGCGCGCGCGGAAATCGTCAACAGGTGCGTCAGCTCGCCGGGATGCGCGGTTTAATGGCGAAACCGAGCGGCGAAATTATCGAACGCCCAATCACCTCGAACTTCCGCGAAGGTTTGAGCGTGCTCGAATATTTCATCTCGACTCACGGCGCGCGCAAAGGTCTCGCCGACACCGCGCTCAAGACCGCTGATTCGGGTTATCTGACCCGGAAGCTGGTCGATGCCGCGCAGGACGTGATCATCAATCTCGAGGATTGCGGCACGGTGAACGGAATCGTCGTGCGTTCGATTTACGAGGGCGATGAGGAAGTTGTCGATCTTGGGCAGCGGATCATCGGGCGCGTGAGTTGCGAGACGATTGTCGATCCGGTGGACAAAAAGAAAAAGATCGTCAAAGCCAACCAGTACATCGACGAGAAGATCGCGGCGGATCTGCAGCGCATCGGCGTCGAGCAGCTTAAGATCCGCTCGGTGCTGACCTGCGAATGCGGTCGGGGCGTTTGCGCCATGTGTTACGGGCGCAATTTGGCCACCGGTGAATTCGTCAAGATGGGCGAAGCCGTCGGCATCATCGCCGCGCAATCGATCGGTGAGCCGGGCACGCAGCTTACGATGCGGACGTTCCACATCGGCGGAACTGCGAGCCAGACATTCAAGCAGCCGATCATCAAGGCGAAGAACGACGGTGTGGTGCGATTCAACGATCTCCGCACGGTCCAGGCGCTGGATGGAAGCTGGATCGTTTTGAACAAGAACGGCTCGATCAGTGTGCACAACAAGGAAGGCCGCGAGCTCGAGCGCTACAACGTCGTGATCGGTTCGATGATCTCCAAAGCCGACGGCGCCTCGGTCAAGAAAGGCGAGACGTTTGTGCAATGGGACCCGTACAACGTGCCGATCCTCACCGAAAAGAGCGGCAAGGTTGAGTTCCGCGACATGATCGCGGGCGTCACCATCAAGCGTGATGTCGATGAAGCCACCGGCCTCATGGGCACGGTCATCATCGAGCACAAGGAAGATTTGCATCCCCAGGTCGTGATCGTTGGCGACAAGAAGGAAGTGTTGGCCAGCTATTCCATTCCCGCTGGCGCCCACGTCATTGTCGAGGAGGGGCAGAAAGTGCGCGCGGGCGCGTTGCTTGCCAAGACGCCGCGCAAAGTGGCCAAGACCAAGGATATCACCGGCGGTCTGCCGCGCGTCGCCGAATTGTTTGAGGCGCGCCGGCCGAAGGACGCAGCCGAGATCGCAAAAATCGACGGCATCGTCGAGATGGGTGGTACCGTGCGTGGCAAACGCCGTCTTATTTTGAAAGATATCGAGACAGGTGCCGAGGAAGAGCACCTCATTCCGCTGACCAAACATATCATCGTGTTCAAGGGCGACTTCGTGAAGAAAGGCCAACAGCTCACCGAAGGTCCGGTGGTACCGCATGAAATCCTCGAGGTTTGTGGTCCGCAGGACTTGCAGGAGCACCTCGTCAACGAAGTGCAGGAGGTCTATCGGCTCCAAGGCGTCGAAATTAACGACAAACACATCGAGATCATCGTTCGCCAGATGTTGCGCAAGGTGAAGATCACCGATCCGGGTGACACCGCGCTGCTCTGGGGCGATCAAGTCGATAAGCTCGATTTCGAAGAGGAGAACAAGAAAGTCGTCGAAAAAGGCGGCAAACCAGCCGAAGCCGTTCCCGTGTTGCTCGGCATCACCAAAGCGTCGCTTGAAACCGATAGCTTCATCTCCGCGGCTTCCTTCCAGGACACCACACGTGTGCTGACCGAAGCGGCCACGCTGGGTAAAGTGGATAAACTGCGCGGGTTCAAGGAAAACGTCATCATGGGGCACCTGATCCCCGCCGGCACCGGGTTCCCCGGTCACCGCGAGATCAAGCTCGTGGAAAAAGGCGAACCGATCGGTGCACCGGTCTTGGAAGAACCCGAGCCGCAACCTGCGATCGGGTAAGATTCGGTAGGGCGAGACTTCGTCGAGCCGTGATATTCCAGATTGTTCGTCGGCTCGACAGGGTGTCGCCCTAGCATTAGATCGACATGTCGATCGTCACAAAAACCGGCGACAAAGGTGAGACCTCGCTCATGTACGGGCGGCGCGTGGCGAAAAGCGACCAGCGCGTCGATGTCTCCGGCTGTGTGGACGAGCTGATGGCTGCACTCGGCCTGGCTCGGGCGATGTGCGAAGGCAGCTTCGTGTCGGAGCAAATCTTCGCGGCCCAAAGAGATTTGATCGTCGTGATGGGCGAGCTTTCCACCGCGCCGGAAGATCGACAACGATATGTGAAAGATGGTTTCCAGCTGACCAGCGCGGGTATGGCCGATCGGATCACCGGAGTGATTGTCGATCTTGAAAAAGATAAAGCGCTTTATCCGAAGGATTGGGTCATTCCGGGCGAAACACCGGTTTCGGCCGCGCTTGATCTTGCGCGGACGATATGCCGCCGTGCCGAGCGCCGTGTCGCCGAGTTGTCGGAGACCAATCAGGAGATCCTGCGTTATCTCAACCGCCTTTCCGACTTCTGCTGGATATTGGCGCGCTACGCGGAGAAGCAATCAAAAAACCTGTCGTGAGCGAAGCGAAGCGAAGTCGAACGGATCAGCAATCAAAAATCAAAAATATGACAAACATTCCGGTTGCGATTGTCGATCTTGTGAAGCATTATCCCGCTCCGCTGTTCCCCCGCTCGGGCGACGCGATTTTCCTATGGCGAACACGACAGAATTAGTGCCTGAATTGTTGGAGGCAGGCGTGCATTTCGGTCACCAGACCAAGCGCTGGAACCCGAAGATGAAGCCCTACATCTACGAACAGCGCAACCAAATTTACATCATCAATCTCGACCAGACCGTACAGCAATTGCAGCGCGCGACCGAGTTTCTCCAGGACGTGGCGCGACGCGGCGGCCGCATTTTGTTCGTCGGCTGCAAAAAACAGGCGCAGGAGGCAATCAAGGAAGCCGCGGTGGCGTGTGGCCAGTTTTACGTGAACCAGCGATGGCTCGGAGGAACGCTCACCAACCTGGCGACCATTCGCAAGAGTATCGGCCGTTTAAGATACATCGAGGAGATTGAAAAATCGGCCGAATACAAAAAAATGGGCAAGCAGGAGCTCGCGGCCTTGAATCGCGAAGCGGCCAAACTGCGGCGCAATCTCCACGGCATTCTGGAGATGTCGCAGCTGCCCGACGCACTCGTAATCATTGATACGATGCGCGAGGAAAACGCCGTCAATGAAGCGCGCCGCCTTGGGATCCCGGTCGTGGCGATTGTCGATACGAACGCCGACCCGGATTTGATCGATTATCCCATCGCTGGAAATGACGACGCCATCCGCGCGATCCGGGTCATCCTGCAAAAACTGGTGGACGCGATTGTTTCGGCGAGCAGCGAGGCGCGAATCCGCGAGCAGGTTGAGATGGCCGGCGTTTCGGCCTAGCGGCCGATCGCACACGACGAAGGTTTTTCCATGGAAGCGACAACCGAAATCAATCCGCAGCGGGTGAAGCAGCTCCGCGAAAAAACCAACGCGGGCATGATGGACTGCAAACGCGCGCTCGCTGAGGCGGGCGGCGATTTGGAAAAAGCGGAGACGATCCTGCGCAAGAAAGGGATCGCGACCGCGAGCAAGAAAGCCTCTCGCGCGACGAAGGAGGGCATCGTGGCCGCTTACATTCACATGCAGGGCAAGATCGGCGTGCTCGTGGAAGTGAACTGCGAAACGGATTTTGTGGCGAAGAATGAAAATTTCCGTGGCTTTGTGAAGGACATCACCCTCCACATCGCTGCGGCGCATCCGCTTTACGTCAGCCGCGACGAGGTGCCGGCGAAAACCGTCGAAGCCGAGCGCGCGATCTACGAGGCGCAGGTCAAAGACAAGCCGGCAAACGTGGTCGGCAAGATTGTCGATGGCAAATTGGATAAGTTTTACGGGACGGTGTGCCTGCTGGAGCAGGCCTTCATTAAAAATCCCGACGTGACGATTGGCGACGTGGTGAAATCGAAAATTGCCGAGCTGGGCGAGAACATTGTCGTTCGCCGCTTCACTCGATATCTCGTGGGCGAGCCGCTCCCGAGCGAAGCGTAGCTTTCAAACGAATGCCTTCACCAGCGTCCTCTCCCTGAGGGAGAAGGGGGACGCGCAGCGCCAGGTTGAGGGTGTCAAGCCGGTCCGCACCCGCGCGCGGCGTTCCACAAAAAAAAGCACACGCGCGATCAGGCGCGCCCATGCGTTTCTATACAGTGTGCGCAGCTTGTTGGCTCGCGCGCGAGGGAACAACATTTCCAAAAACGAAACATCAACAGGAGGGTTTATGAAGCTGGATACACTGCAAAAACTTTACATCGAAGAACTTCGCGATCTTTACCACGCGGAGAACCAATTACTCAAAGCGTTGCCGAAGATGGCGAAGGGGGCGTCTTCCGATGAATTGAAGCAGGCGTTCGAAGACCATTTGGAAGAAACCAAAGGCCATGTCGAACGGCTGGAAGAGATTTTTAAGGGGCTGGACGAAAGCCCGAAAGGCAAGACCTGCCACGGAATGAAAGGTCTCGTCGAGGAAGGTTCGGAAATCCTGGAAGAGGAGGGCGAAGAATCGGTGCTCGACGCGGGAATTATTGCCGCGGCCCAGAAGGTCGAGCATTACGAGATCGCCAGCTACGGAACGATCCGAACGTTTGCCACGCTGCTCGGCGAAGACGAAGCGGCCGACCTTTTGCAGCAGACGCTGGATGAAGAAGGCGAAGCCAACAAACGGCTGACCGAACTGGCTGAAGAGATTGTCAATCCCGAAGCCTTGCGCGAAAGCGAAGCGGAGGAAGCGACAGCCAGCGCTTCGCGGCGGCGCTAAAGATCGACAATCGTAGATCCGATCGCCATCGCGGCCGCCGGCTGCGATGGCGTTTTCGTTTAATCGGGTAAATTGAGTCGATGGGACTGACGGAGTACAAGCGTAAACGCAATTTCGGCAAAACGGCCGAGCCGAGCGGCGGCAAGCCGTTGCCGAAAAAAGTAAAAGGCGCATCGCGGTTTGTCATTCAGAAACATGACGCGAGCCGATTGCATTACGATTTCCGGCTGGAGATGGACAGCGTCCTGAAATCGTGGGCGGTGCCGAAGGGTCTGCCGTGGGCCCAGGGCGAAAAACATCTCGCCGTCGAAGTGGAAGATCATCCGGTGGAGTACGCCACTTTTGAAGGGATCATTCCTGAAGGCCAATACGGCGGCGGCACGGTCATGGTGTGGGACCGCGGCAATTACTACGTTTACGGCGAGGATCCGGTGAAATCGTGGCGCGAGGGCAAACTCCATCTTGTTCTCGACGGCGAGAAAGGCAAAGGCGAATGGACGCTGATCCGCTTGCGCGGCAACCAAGCCAAGCCGCAGTGGCTCTTGCTCAAGACCGGCGCGAGCCTGAAACCGCTCTCAAAAAAACGCGACGATCAATCGGTCAAGACCGGTCGAACAATGAAACAGATCGCCGAAGAGCGCGATGCCGAATGGGAATCGAACCGCGCAGCAAAAGACACCAGCGCAAGATCGACATTGAAAGCACGGGTCAAAGCGGCGCTTAAAAAAAAAGACGAAGACAAGGTAGGGACGCTTCTCCGAGGCGCCCGACGAAATAAGGCGAAGTTCGACGGACAGCTCGAAGAGCTGTCCCTACCTGCCGCGAAGCCGCACTTCATCGAGCCGATGAAACCCCGGTTGTTGGATGAGCCGCCGCGACACGGCAACTGGCTTTACGAGCTCAAGTTCGACGGCATCCGCGCCATCGCGGTGAAGGACGGCAGCAAGGTGGGCTTGATCTCTCGCAACGAAAATGAACTGCGCGCTCGCTTTCCCGAAATCGCCGCGGCGGTGAAGCAATTGCCCATAAAAGAATGCGTCATTGATGGCGAAGTGGTCGCACTCGACGAGGAAGGCCGCTCGTCGTTCCAGCTTTTGCAGGCGCTCGAGATGGAAGGCAGTAAGGCGCCGGTTCGGTTTTACGTGTTCGATTTGCTGCAGCTCGAAGGCAAAAGTTTGCTCAAGTTGCCCGTTGAAAAGCGGAAGGAATTTCTGGCCAGACTGTGTGAAGGCGTTCCCGATCCGATCCGTTATTCCGGCGAGATCAGCGGCGATGCCAAGACCTTGCTGGCCGAAGTAAAAAAGCGCGGCCTGGAAGGCTTGATCGGCAAACTGCGCGAGTCCGCTTACGAACCTGGCCGGCGCAGCGGCGCGTGGATCAAGCTCAAATGCGTCAACGAACAGGAGTTCGTCATCGGCGGATATACTCCGCCCGGTGGTTCACGAAAATATTTCGGCGCGATCCTGGTCGGCTATTACGAGCGCGGTCGTCTCAAATTCGCCGGGAAAGTCGGCAGCGGTTTCACCGCGAAATCATTGTCGATCTTGCACAAGAAGTTTCAGTCTGAGGCGCGCGATGACTGTCCCTTTGTCGATCTTCCCTCCAAACAAGGCGGCCAATGGGTGCAAGGAATCACGCCGTCGATGATGAAAAAGATGCACTGGGTAAACCCAAAGTTCGTTGCCCAAATCAAATTCGCCGAGTGGACGCGCGACGAAAAATTGCGTCAACCGGTGTTTCTCGGCCTGCGCGAGGACAAAGACCCGCTCCAAGTCACAAAGGAAGGTTAAGACGCTATCAAGGCTGGCAGGCGACCTGCTGGTTAATCGCCGCCGCTGATGAAGAAAGACGCAGCAGAAGTACCCGCACGGGTTCATCCGATTTTTAGGATCTTGCCGGTGCTCGCGGCTGCCGTGGCGGTCGGCGTCGGGACCGCCGTTTTGATTGGCTGGTCTACCGATGTCGATCTTCTGAAGCGGATCGTGCCGCGGTTCGTGGCAATGAACCCGCTTACCGCGACATTGTTCATTTGTAGCGGGTCGGCTTTGTTGCTCTCGCTTGGTCAGCATTATTCTGACGCTAAAACCGTTTTCGTCAAAATCCTCGCCCTGGTCGTGGCACTGGCGGCATTTTGCGAGTTGCTGGAAACGGCGGGGATATGGCACTCGATCCTGGATGAGTTTTTGTTTGCCTCGAAGCTGTCGGACGCTCGGGATGCGCTGCCCAACCGAATGGCGCCAAATACATCGTTTAATTTCTTTCTCACTGGTTTGTCACTGCTGGTGCTCGATCCGCGTCGGAAAGAATCCTCGCTCAGCCAGGCGCTCGCGGTCGTCGTTGGTTTCGGGGCGATTCTTCCGATCACCGGGTATTTGTATGGCGAAACGACGTTTCGCGGACTTGCTTCGTTTATTCCGATGGCGATCCACACGGCCACGACATTTTTGATCCTGGCAGCCGGTCTGTTCTTTGCCCTGCCGGAAGCTCCGTTGGCTCAAGTTTTCACAAACAATGAACCGCGCGGGGTAATGGCGCGGCGGCTGTTACCAATAGCAGTGTTACTGACCATATTTCTGGGCTGGCTGCGCGTTTGGGGCGAACGCCACGAGCTGTATGAAAGCGCGTTCGGGACGGCGCTTTTTGCCATTACGCTCAGTATCCTGTTTGCGATCCTGGTGCGCTGGACGGTCGGGACCGTCGGCAGGTTGGAAGCCGAGCGCGCGGCGGTGAACGCGCGGTTGCAGGAGTTGAACCGGCGCAAAGACGAGATGATCGCGGTCGTGTCCCACGATCTCTGTTCGCCGCTCACAGGTTTTCGCATGGTAATCGACCTATTGCGTGAGGGGAGGGACCAAGCCTCGGGCGAGTTACTCGACCTGATGGATCAATCCACGCGCCGGATGGTCTCGATGGTGCGGGGATTACTCGACGTATCCAAGCTGGGATCGGAAAAAATCGAGCTGGAGCGAGAAGGCGTGCTGGTTAGCGAGGTGATCCGTCAATCGATGGAGCCGCTCACAATTAACGCGAATGCGAAACAGATTACTTTGGAGCTGCATACCGGCGCGCCGGAACCGCTCATCAGCGCGGACCCGCTGCGTCTCTCACAAATCTTCAACAATCTCTTGAGCAACGCGGTGAAATTTACCGATGCCGGCGGTCGCGTCACGATTACGGTCGATCCAGCGGAAGACGGTCTGCGCGTGGTCGTGAAAGACACCGGTCTGGGCATTCCGCAAAACGATCTGCCCCACATCTTCGACAAATATTATCAGGCGACCACGAAAGCGACTGCGGGAGAAAAAGGGACCGGACTGGGGTTGGCGATCGTCCGCGAGCTTGTCCTTCTGCACGAGGGTCAGATCAACGTCACCAGCGAAATGAACTGCGGCACAGCCTTCACCATCCATTTGCCGGTGAAACCGCGATCGTCAGGCCAGCGAAGCGCTCCAGCAAGCGGAGTTTTTCGGGCGCACGGAAGTTCGTCAGATCGCGCGCTGGATCGAGCGGAGCAATACGGATAACTGGGTATTAGCTTTTAGCCAATGTCTCATCGGCACGATGCCGATGCCACGACCAAGGGAGGCAGTGGTCACTTGGCTGCGTTGTGCCGTTAATCCTTGCTTGTTGCTCGGCCGCTTTTCTCTGACAGCGCTTCATCGACGACGGCGAGAAACGGTTTCATGTCGAAAGGCTTGGTCAGATAATTTTTTGCCCCGAGAACGAGCAGGCGCTCGATTTGACTGGCAGTGGCATCAGCGCTTATGACAACGACCGGAATGTGCGCAGTCGCGGGATCTGTTTGTAACCGGCTGATCACTTCGGAGCCGTGAATATCGGGCAGATTGAGATCGAGCAGAATTAATCGCGGCCGGTGCGCCTGGGCGAGGGAAATGCCATTCTCACCGCAAGCTCCCTGCACAACGGTGAGAGCGCGCTGGCTTTTGAGAAGAAGCTTAACTGCTCCGAAGCTTATTGGATTGTCTTCGATATAAAGCACGTCACAGGACGCGTTGGGACTTGAGACGGTTGAGGCGGTGCTGCCGGGCGGCTCGAGCTGTTCTTCCGGAACTTTGTTAAGCAAATCGCGCGCAACGCTCAAAATCCGTTGAACATTTTCGTCGCTTCCCGACTTCATCTTCAGCAGTTCGGCAATTTCGACGATGGCATTAAGGCGGGGCCGCAGCTCATGGTCCAACGGATTGCTACTCACCGCTGTTTGCTCGGAAGATTCTGAAGGCGTGTTCATGCGGGTGCTCCTAGGGGACCGGCGCGGCCGGCATCTCAAATTTGTTTATCATGCGAAGTCCCGACGACTCCTCGAAGGTTCCGTATCTGAGTTTTTGCACCAGGTCGATGTCCTTGCGCATTTTGTGTTTGTGCGCGCAGAAAATCATGGCCGTGTCCTCGCTGATGAGATCGGCTTCGTAGGCTTTGAGCAATGCCTGATCGAAGGTGTGCCAGCCCAAAGTGCTGCCGGCTTCAATAATATCCTGGAAAGTGCGGTTCTCGGCTTCGCCGTACATGAGTGTTTCGCGTGTCCGCAGGCTACTCCCCATGATCTCGGTTATGAGCAAACGGCCACCGCCGTTTTTGCTGACGAGACGCTGACTGACGACGTAACGAACCGTGTCGGCGAGGCGCTGACGAAGCAGTTGTTCTTCATCATTGCCGAACATCCCGAGAATACGGTTGATCGTTTGACCGGCGTTGATGGTGTGAAGCGTTGCGAAAACCAGATGGCCGGTTTCGGAGGCAGTCATGGCAATTTCCATCGTCTCGCGATCGCGAATTTCACCGACCAGAATTACCTTGGGCGCCTGGCGCAGCGCAGCGCGCAGACCGCGGGCGAAATCAGGGAAATCTTTGCCAAGCTCGCGTTGATGAAAAATAGCGCGGCGATGCAGATGCCGGAATTCGATCGGGTCTTCCAGGGTGACGATATGAATCGGTTGGGTTTCGTTCAGCTCGTTGAGCATGGCGGCAAGCGTCGTGGTTTTGCCGCTGCCGGTGGCGCCAGTCACGAAGATGATCCCGTTCTTTTCCTTGACCATCTCCTGGAACACCGGCGGCAATTCCAGTTCGTCGAGAGTCGGAACGCCGGACTGCAATTTGCGCATGACGATAGCCGTCCGTCCGTTTTGCTTGAAAATGTTGACGCGAAAACGGGCCAGGTCCGCGAGCGCATAACTGCAGTCGCATGAGCCCCACTCCGCGAGATCTCGGGCGAGCCGTTCGTCGCCATTAGTCAGATGTTGAGCGAGCCGATTGATTTGCTCACGGTCGAAGATTTCGGCTCTCGCGGTATATTCTTCGACCGCACCGTGTACTTCGAAGAGAGGCCGCTTGCCGACGGTAAAGAGCAAATCGGAAATACCGTCTCTGCTGCCGATCATATCGGAGAGAAGCTGATCAATCGTTTCTCCAGTCATCGAGATTAAACACGCTGGGGCAGCGCGACGCTGCGTTAAATAAGCTAGGAACGTGCCGCCAGCCGCATCCAAAACTGAAAACGCTCGCGGCACAATCTGGACGACGCCGGACGGCCGGGACGGTTAGAGCTGCGAGCGGAACGGTAGCGCCAGCCATTCCGTTACCCGCTCCCAGAGCGAGCGCTTTTTGAATTCGTCCAGGGTGTATTCGCGCGATTGAGCGAGGTCTTTCTCGAAAAAGTTTTCCATCTCCCGGCCGAACTTTTCATCGTAAACGACGACGTCGAGCTCCTCGTTGATGGCCGATGAACGCGCATCAAAGTTCGATGAACCGAACATGGAAAAAAGGCCGTCGATGACCATCGATTTTTCGTGAATCATGGTTGGCTCGTATTCAAAGATCTTCACGCCGCCTTCCAACAGTTTTCCATAAGCGCCACGGCCGGCGGATTTGGTGAGAGGTTGATCGTTGTTCGCGCCCGGCAACAGAAGGCGAACATCAACACCGCGCTGCACGGCTTTAACAAGCTGGCGCACCTGATCTTTTGTCGGAGTGCAGTAGGCGTTCGTAATAAAGATGCGCTTTTCGGCCGCGGTAAAGGCGACCGCCTGAAGCAAAGGCACCGGGGCCATGGAAAAGGAACGCGAGGTGACCACCTGTGCCTTGAGGCTACCAGCTGGAGCTAATGTGGGAAATTGATCCGCGCCGGTCAGCGCTTCACCAAACATCTTGATCCAATGTTCCTGGAAAGCGGCCTGCAGCGAGGTCACGAGTGGCCCTTCGATGCGCATCTGCACGTCGCGCCAGTGATATTTGTCCTGAGCGTGACCGCCCCAGCGTTTGTCGAATCCGGCCGCACCGGTGAAGCCGAGCTTTCCGTCAACGACGAGGATGCGCCGGTGCGAGCGTCGATTGGTCCGGTCCACGCGCCAGGACGACATCGGATGATAGTAGGCGAACTTGACGCCCGCCTCTTTCATCATGCGGACATCGGACTTTTTTAATCCTGTTCCTGAACCGACGTTGTCGATCAACAGACGCACTTCGACGCCGGCGCGCGCCCGTTCGCAAAAGGCGTCCCGGAATTGGGTCCCGACTTCGTCGGAGTAAAGAATAAACGCCTCGAAATTGATTGTCTTTTTCGCGGCGCGAATCGCGCCGAGCATGGCGGGAAAATATTCATCGCCGTTGTTCAGGATGTCGATCTTGTTTCCGGGCACGAGCACCGGGTCGGCCAGCGCCAGAGCCGAGCCGACGAACTCCGAATCTTTCACCGCGAAGGTATGTTCGAACTGATAGGGAACAGTGTGACGCCGGATAAAAAAGAGACAAAAAATGAGAATGACGGCAAGAAAGAAGAGAACCAGCCCGATCCAATCGCCGACGGTGAGTTTGGCCCAGCGGTTATTTAACCAATGCGATGCGCGCGCTCGTTTTTTTGCCATGACAACGGACTTCCAATGGATTCGTTTGGCGATGCCTGGGTGATTGTAGCGGTGCGTAATGGCGGCATTCTCCTCGCACGCCTTTTGCTGTGTTTGTCGTCGTGGACGAAAGGGAGGCGTCAGGGAAAAGAGAGCGGTTGCTGGGGGAGTCGCTCTTTTGGATTGGAGCTGAATTTTATGCCGTTCTGTGCGTCGCTGCTCTGGCATTGCATGCTCGCCTCGGTCCGCCGCAACACGCAACAATGGCTGTCGTGATCTCCAACGACGTTCTCTCCGGAGATCCAGGCGAAGGTGCGCTTACGCTCGAGAGATATGACAACTTTGATTTCGCGCAACATCTGGATTGGCATTCGCAAGAGGCGATCTCTGCCGAGGCACTGCTGATCGCGCCGGAGGAATCGATCCCAGTCGCGTCACAGCAATTGCGTAGACGAGAGCCGCGGATTTCAGTTATCACCGAGCGGGGAAGCGGACGTATCCCTGATGTATTGGGTGATTGAGACCGTTGGTTGTTGTCGGCCCGGCATCACTTAGCCGCGATCCGGGATTGCGCCGAGAACTTCGGTTGGCTGTCGATCTTTCAAACGCCGGAAGATGATCCAAATCCCGGCGAGCACGAAGCCGGCGCCGAGGAGCGATGCGGGGGAGAAGATTTCGCCGCCGAGCAACCAGCCAAGCATGACCGCGCCGGGTGGTGTGATGAGCGAAATGGTTTGCAGGTTGGTCACGGTCATGCGCGGCAGCAGCCAGTAGAGAAGCAGAAACGTCAGCGCCGAGCCGATCACGGCGAGATAAAGTAAACAGAAGATCGCCATTGCGCTCCAACGGAACCGTGCCGGGCTGCCTTCAAAAGCCAGCCCGAGCACGATCAGCGGGATAATGCCGAAGAACATTTGCCACGCCGCGATCATCGCCGGTGCGAGCTCAAGCGCGCGGCGTTTCAACAGCACATTCGAGAAAGCCGCGCCGGCCGCGCCGAGGGCAATGCCGAGTCCGCCCCAGAAGGCCAGCACGCCGCCATGATCGAGGAGGCGGCCGCAAATTAATGCGACGCCTCCAAGCGCGAGCACCGCGCCACCCAATCGTTTCCAGCGCATCGGTTCTTCGGGAAGAAACCAATGGGCGAACAGCATTCCGAAGATCGGAATCGTCGCCTGCAACACTGCGGCCAATCCGGACGAGACATGTTCTTCGCCCCAGAAGAGCAGGGGATAATTGAGGCCGAACATGAGCAGCCCGGTGAAGCAAAGCAGCGAATAATCGGCGCGACGCAACGGGCGCAGACGGACGCGCCCAATCGACACGGCGACGAGCACGGCAATGGCAATGATAAAGCGAATGGCGACGAAGGAGATCGGCGGCAGATCGCGCAGGCCAATCTTGATCGCAAGCCATGTCGAGCTCCAGACGACGCACAGAACGAGATAAGCCGCGGCGATCGCGAATTTTCTCTCACTTGGCATCGCTTACCAGCGCATCGCCAGGCCGAGATTGCAAACCGGAAGCGTCGGGCAACCGACCTGATCGCCAACACAAATCATCGGCAAAAGCGGCTTCCCAATCCAGAGTCAACTTGTAAGATCGACATAGGCCGATCGATATGGCTGCCCCGCACGATTTCCAGATTGTCGCCACCGAGCGCAAGCAAAGCCTGGCCAAGCCTGATCCTGGCGCCACGCCGTTCAAGGTCGTGATCGATCCGAAAGTGCGCCACGAGCTGCGCCGCGCGCTGATCGAGCTGATCGATTTCCACGATGAAATGCTGGCCGAGCATTTCGCCGAGGGCAAACTGGCGCTGGATTCCTACAAGGAATACATCGAGCTGTTCGCGCGCAGCTTGAAAGAGACGATGGACAGCCGCGAAGGCGTCGCTTATCTGCTGCGCTCAGTCGGCTTCGATGTTCCACCTGAAGAAATTAATTTGCAGCCGGAGCTGCGCTGGGAAAAAGGCCCCGGCGCCTTCGGCTCGACCGCGCTGTAGCGGCGGGCGAATCGCCAGCGCCGGAGCCGAGGAGCATCTGCTTCCATCTTGGTTTCGCCAGGCCCGCGTGCCAGAATCGCGCCGTCTTCGATGACCATTTCAAGCGCATCTTTGACGCGAGTAAAATTCTGGGGTGTCCGCGGCTCCATTCCGGTGCCAGGCAGTTCCACCGTTCGTTACGGCGGCAATACGAGTTGCGTCGAAGTTCGCGCCGGTGACGAAATTATCGTGCTCGATGCCGGCACCGGGATTCGGCCGCTCGGCCTTGCCTTGGAAAAAGAATTTGGCGCCGACCCGATCAACCTGACGCTCCTGATTACGCACGCGCATTGGGACCACATCCACGGGCTGCCATTTTTCACGCCCGCGCATCACCAGAAAAACCACATCACCGTTTACGGACCCGACACGGCCGCGGCCGGCCTGCGCGAAATTCTGGAAAGCGAAATGGCGACGCCATTTTTCCCGGTCGCGCTGCACGATCTGGCCGGCAAGATCGACATCCGCATATTGGAACCGGGCGAGCTCACACTCGGGGGCGTTCGGGTGCGCGCGGCGCTCGTTAATCACCCCGGGATTTGTGTCGGTTATCGATTATTCACCAACACGGGCTCGATCGCTTTCCTGCCCGATCACGAGCCCTACGACGTGCGGTTACATTCGGCACGTGGTGAGTCGGTGCGTTCGCCGGAGATTCGTAAACGCGCCGAGGAAGAGCGGGCGTTGCTGGTCGATTTTCTCAATGGCAGCGATCTCCTCATCCTTGATGCGCAGTACACCGATGGGGAATACGAGGCGCGGATGGGGTGGGGCCACGGCTCGCTGCGCAGTGCGGTGGCACTCGCGCGCGACACGCACGCGCATAAACTCGTGCTCTTTCACCACGATCCCAATCACGACGATGGCCAGATCGACAAGATGCTCGAAGAGGCCAAACAGTTCGCCAAGGAGACCGCCGGCGATGTTGAGGTGGAGGCGGCGCGCGAAGGCACGGAACTAAGTCTTTAAGTCCGAATACCGCCCAGGTGTTTTAAGTGGCTGCCTCGCTAGGACTCGAACCTAGACAAGGAGATCCAGAATCTCCGGTGCTACCATTACACCACGAGGCAAACGAGGGCAGAATTTATGGGCAGATTCAGTTGTAGCAAGCGGACGGCTATTCGATTTGTTGCAGGCGTTGCTTCCGAAAAAAATCCTGGAGGATTGCGGCGCATTCATTTTGCAGGACGCCGGAGGTGATTTCGCAGCGATGGTTCAGAACCGGCATTTGGAGCAGATTAATGACGCTGCCCGCGGCGCCCGCGCGTGGATCGGCGCACCCGAAGATGACCCGCCGGATACGCGTGTGGACGATTGCACCGGCGCACATCGGACATGGCTCCTTTGTCACGTAAAGATCGCAGTCGGTGAGGCGCCAATCCCCGACGGCGGCTTCCGCTTGAGTCAGGGCGACCATCTCCGCGTGCGCCGTCGCGTCCTTGAGGAGCTCAACTTGATTACCGGCGCGTCCGATCATTTTTCCGGCGCGGACAATGACACAACCGACCGGCACTTCGTCAACTTTGCGGGCTTTCTCGGCGAGCCGTAATGCTTCGCGCATAAAATCGACATCGCCTGGCGCGGTAGTCACGATGAACTTGTAGCCATGGCAATATGCGTCGTCGAGTTTCTATGCGACGGCGAAGCGGCCAACTCTCGTCTCGCCCGCGCTTTGTGGCCGGACAGATCGACAATTTGCTTTTCAATGGGACGATGAGTCCGTAGCGTCATGGCCGTGCGAACCTGCGCCATTTTGCTGTGTCTCACCGTTTCAGTGTCGGTCGTGCGCGGCCAGGAACAGGAACGTAAACTGGCTCAACGCCTGCTCCAGCCCGACATGGAACTGCAAAACGACGCGCAGGGAAAAAAGTTTGTCGCCGATCACGGGGGCTCGATGAACAAGCAGGCGCGGGTCGGCGCGTTTTACGTTCAGAAGAAGAAAAACACGAAGCCCTTTACGGCAACGCGCGATGTCGCCACGGGCGAGTTTCGTTCCAGCAATTTCGGCGGCACCAAAGAAGCAGCCAGCGCCAAGCCCGGGCGGGAAATTGTAAATGCGCACCGAAACGTCGCGACCGGAAATGTGCGCGATGTGCGGCCAGTGCGCGATTCCACGAAGATCGTGGATAGCCGCGAGTACTCCGGTAAGCGCACGTTCCTCGAGCGCGGCAAGAGCCAGAAATCGCTCGACCGGCAGAACCCGCCGCTGACCATCGACCAGGTGCGCGAGCTGCTGAACAAAAACAAGTGACTCTAGGCACGGCGCTCTGTCGCCGTGAATTGTCGGGTCGCTTTGGAGCGCCTCGACAGAGCGAGGCGGCTACAGCAGAATTGGCTAATGGAGCCGGATGAAGCGCTCGCTCTGCTAAAGCAAGGCGCCGCGCAAATTATCAGCGAAGCCGAGTTGCGCGAAAAACTGGCGGCGCGGCGGCCGTTGCGGGTGAAGCTCGGTGTCGATCCGACGACGTCGGACATTCACCTCGGTCACGCGGTTGTGCTGCGCAAGTTGCGCCAGTTCCAGGACCTCGGGCATCAGGCCGTGCTGATCATCGGCGATTTTACCGGCATGATCGGCGATCCGAGCGGGCGTTCGGCGACGCGGCCACAATTGATCTACGAGGAAGTGATGGCCAACGCCGCGACTTATCGGGAACAGGCGTTCAAGATTCTCGATCCGGAACGAACAGAGACCGTGCGCAACGGCGAATGGTTTCGAAAGATGACGTTCCAGGATGTGATCCGGCTCAACAGCCGGGTGACGCTGCAGCAAATGCTCCAGCGCGAGGATTTCCAGGAGCGGCTGGAGAAACAGCATCCGATTCGGGCGCACGAGATTCAATATCCGATCATGCAGGGATGGGACTCGGTCATGGTGCAGGCCGATGTCGAGCTTGGCGGCACCGATCAGCTTTTCAACATTCTGGTGGGGCGCGATTTTCAACGCGAAGAAAGCCTGCCCCAGCAGGTCGTTTTTCTCCTGCCGCTGCTCGAGGGGCTCGATGGTGTGAAAAAAATGAGTAAAAGCTTCGGCAACTTTGTCGGCATCACCGAGCCAGCCGCTCAGATGTTTGGAAAACTGATGAGTGTTTCCGAT